>NZ_LIRJ01000087.1 GCF_001419745.1 Streptomyces silaceus
AGCGACAGGGCCCCGCCGGCCTCGGCACCCCCGCCCCCGCCGACCTCGTCGTCACGGGCTGCACGGCCCTGACCCACGACGCGCACGGGCGGATCGTCTTCGTCGACGACGCCACGATCGTCGTACGGGACGGAGTCATCGCCTCCGTCACGGCGGGCGGCACCCGGGCCGGGGGCTCGGCGGCCACCGGGGTCCCGGAGGCCGCCGAGCACCTCGACGGCCGCGGCACCGTCGCCCTCCCCGGGCTCGTCAACTGCCATACGCACACGCCGATGGTGGCCCTGCGCGGCCTCGCCGAGGACCTGCCGGTCCACGCGTGGTTCAACGACTGGATCTGGCCCGTCGAGTCCCAGCTGACCGAGCGCGTCGTCGGGCTCGGCGCGCGGCTCGCCTGCGCCGAGCTGATCCGCGGCGGCGTCACCACCTTCGCCGACCACTACTTCGCCATGGACGAGGTCGCCGCCGCCACCGAGGAGAGCGGCCTGCGCGCCGTCCTCGGCCAGGCCTACTTCAGCTCGCAGGGCCCCGAGGGCCGGGCAGCCTCCCTCGACTTCGCGCTCCGGCGGCGGGGCGCGGCCGACGGGCGCATCACCACCTGCCTCGCCCCGCACGCCCCCTACACCGTCGACGACGCCGACCTCGCCGCGACCGCCGAACTGGCCGCCGAACACGGCCTGTTGGTCCACATCCACGCCGCCGAGAACCGCGAGCAGACCGACAACAGCCTGGCCCGCCACGGCCGCACCCCCATCGAGGTCCTGGAGCGCGCCGGGCTCCTCGACGTGGACCTCCTCCTCGCGCACGCCACCGGACTCGACGCCGGGCGCGACCTGCCCGTGCTGCGCCGCGCGGGCGGCCGCGTCGCCGTCGCCTCCGCGCCGCGCGGCTACCTCAAGTTCGGCTGGGACACCACGCCCGTGCGGGCCCTGCGGGAGGCGGGCGTCCCGGTCGGCCTGGCCACGGACGGCGCCGCGTCCAACAACACCCTCGACGTGTGGGAGTCCATGACGCTCACCGCGCTCGTCCAGAAGTACGTGGAGCGCGACCCCACCTGGCTCGCCGCCCGCCAGGCCCTGGACCACGCCACGTCGCAGAGCGCGCGGGCCGTCGGGCTCGGCGACACGATCGGGAGCCTCGCCCCGGGCCGGCAGGCGGACCTCGTCCTCGTGGACCTGACCGGGCCGCACACCCAGCCCGTGCACGACCTCGCCGCCACGCTCGTGCACAGCGCCCGCTCCGCCGACGTACGCACCACCATCGTCGCGGGCCGCGTCCTGATGCGCGACCGCGAGCTGCTGACCCTCGACGTGCCGGACATCGCGGGGGAGTTGGCGGAACTGCTGCCCGCACTGGTCGACCGCGGCCACGGCAAACGGATCCAGGAGTACCGCGGCTGAGGCTCCAGGAGCGCCACCGCCGATGCGCCGGGAGAGAGTCCGAAGATTCTTCGAGAATTCTTCGCCGGGAGCGATGAGTTACGCGAACCCCGCAGGTCCACCCTTCGCAGACGTACGTGCCCGAAGGGTGGAGGAGACACGCCATGGGACTTCCGGACATCGTCACACGCGAGGAGTGGCTGGTCGCGCGTGAGGAGTTGCTGGCCAAGGAGAAGGCGGCCACCCGAGCGCGCGACGCGCTCAACGCCGAGCGGCGCGGGCTGCCGATGGTCGAGGTCGACAAGGAGTACTACTTCGACGGCGCCGACGGAAAGGCCACCCTGCTCGACCTCTTCGACGGCCGTGACCAACTCGTCGTCTACCACTTCATGTTCGCCCCCGAATGGGACGAGGGCTGCCGCAGCTGCTCCGGGTTCCTCGACCAGATCGGGCACCTGGCGCACCTGCGGGCCCGCGGCACGAACTTCGTCGCCGTCTCGCGCGCGCCGTACACCAAGCTGCTGGCCTTCAAGTCCCGCATGGGCTGGACCGTGCCCTGGTACTCGACGAACGACGGCGACTTCAACCACGACTTCCTCGCGTCCTTCCCCGAGGAGCCCCACGACGTGCCCGGCATCAACTGCTTCCTGCGCGACGGCGACCGCGTCTTCCACACGTACGCGACGTTCGCCCGCGGTCTGGACGGCCTCGGCTCCACCACCAGCCTCCTCGACCTCACCGCGCTCGGCAGGCAGGAGGAGTGGGAGCGGCCCGCGGGGCGGGCGTCGGCGCTCGGGGCCCCGGCGGGCAGCGCGCGGGTGCGGTACCACGACGAGTACGAGGACTGAGGCGAGGAGGCGCAGGAGGACGGGAGGAAGCCGTACGAGGGCGGGGGAGCCCGGGGAGAACCCTGGACATTGGCTCAACTCCGTGTCAGTTCGGTCACGTTGCGAGTCCTTGAGGGCCTCGCGGACGTTCTCATCGGTAGAACCGACCGAGCACGAACCGAACCGCACGGGGGACAGGATCATGAGGAACGGACGAGTGGTGTTGGAGCGATTTCCCGCGGGCGGACCGCGCGGATCGTGGCCCGCGGAGGAGTACGCGCGGGCCCGCCGCCAGGAGGGCCGCCCCGCCGAGGTCGTGATGGACCTCGCCTCGGACGCCTTCCTGGTGATCGTGCGCGAGCGGGCGGGGGCCGAGGAGCTGGCCGCCGCCGCGTGAGGACCGCCCGGCGGGCCCGGACTCACCGCGCCAGGAACTGGTCCGCCTGCAGCCCGTACAACTCGGCGTAGACGCCCCCCGTGGCGAGCAGCTCCTCGGGGGTGCCGGACTCCACGAGCCGGCCCGCGTCCAGGACGTGGACCAGGTCGGCGTGGCGCACGGACGCCAGGCGGTGCGTGATGAGGACGACCGTCTGGCCGGTGCCCGCCAGGGCCCTGATCTTCTCGAAGACCTCCAGCTCGGCACGGGCGTCGAGCGCGGCGGTCGGCTCGTCGACGATCAGGATGTCCGCCCGCCGGTACGCGGCCCGCGCGATGCCGAGGCGCTGCCACTGGCCGCCGGACAGCTCGTGCCCGCCGGTGAACGCCTTCGCGAGGAGGGTGTCCAGGCCGCGCGGCAGATCGGCCACGACGTCCTCGGCCCCCGCCTCCGCCACCGAGGCGCGCAGCCGCTCGTCGCTGCGGGGTGCGCAGGCCCGCCCGATCGCGATGTTCACCCGCGCCGTGAACGGCCACCGCTTGAAGTCCTGCGCGACCATCGCGATGCGCTCCGCGAGCCGGGCGCGGTCGGCGGTGGCGGCGTCCACCTCGTCCCACAGGATCCGGCCGCGGTCCGGCGCGTACAGCCCGGCGAGCAGCTTGACCAGGGTCGTCTTGCCCGAGCCGTTCTCGCCGACCAGGGCGACGATCTTGCCGGTGGGCAGGGAGAGGGACACGTCGCTCAGCGCCTGGCGGCCCGCGGACCCGGGGTAGCGGAAGGTGACGTCCTCGAACCTGATCTCGCGGGGCCGCTCGGGCAGTTCCGCGCCGCCCACCGGGATCGCGCGGCGCTCCGCCGCCACACAGAGCCGGTCGAGGTCGCCGACGAACAGGGCGTCCTCGTGCAGGGAGTTGATCTCCAGGACGAGGGTGTCCAGGCTCGCCGCGCCCGTGCGGATCGCGATGACCGCGGTGCCCGCCACGGACAGCGCCATCGCCCCGCCGAGCAGCAGTCCGCCGAGCGTCGCGTACGTCGCCGCGGTCGCCAGGCCCGTCCAGGCCGCCGCTATCAGGCCGGTGCGGGCGGCGAGCCGCGCGAGGCGCGCCTGCTCCTCCTCGGCCGCCTCCGACATGGACCGGAAGTGCCGCAGGAGGAACGGCCCCACGCCGTGCACGCGGATCTCGGGCGCCGCCGCCGTCTCCGTGAGCAGCCCGCTGATCAGGTGCCCCGCGCGGGCGTGCTGCACCCAGGCGTGGAAGGAGCGGTAGCGGCGCCGGGCGATGGTCAGGGCGCTCCACGCGCTCGGCAGCGTCATGGTCACCAGGAGCGGTAACAGCACCGGGTGCAGGACCGTCAGGACGCTCGCCGCGGCGATCAGCGAGATCAGCGCGTTGACCGCGCGGGTCGCGATGGCGATCATGCGGCGGGCGGAGGAGGCGCCATACTGCGCGGTGTCGAGGAGCTTGTGGAACGCGTCGTCCTCGATCGCCGACAGCTCCACGCCCGCCGCCCGCTCCAAGTACTGCTCGGTGGCGACCCGTTCGACCTTCGGCTCCAGCCGGCCGGTCGCGTAGGTGGAGGCGGCGCGCAGCAGGGCGGCGGCGAACAGCACGCAGGCCATCGTGATGAGGGCGGGGGCCGCGCCGCGCAGCCGCTCCTCGATCGGCGCGCTGGTCATCAGGCGCGCGAGCACGCTGTTCACCGCGAACAGGCTGACCGCCTGCGCGAGGCCGCGGGCCAGCTCCGCGCCGAGCACGATGCGGGCGGCCTGCCGGTCGGCCTGCCAGGCCAGCCGGAAGCTGGCGCCGAGCAGGGCGGGCAGCCGCCTCAGCATGGCGCGGAAGCCCAGCTGGAGGAAGGCGTCCTCGTGCTGGGACCAGCCGGTGTCATAGCGCAGGGGGCCACCGAACAGGAGCGCCTCGGACTCCGAAGTGGCCTGCTCTGTAGTGGACGTGGGTTGCTCCGCGGGGGATGCGCGGGGCGTGTCGGGTTCGTCGGCCGTGTTCTTCGCTTCGTCCAAACCGGTCTCCGTCTCGGTGCGGGAGGAGCGGCCACTATCGCGGCGGCCGCGGGGTGCGGGCAGGGCGCGTGCGCTTTCCGCCACGGCGTACCCGGAGCACGCCCGGGGCGCTCGCCACAGCTCGCGGGCGGCCGGGGTGGTCCGGGGGCGGCGGGGCGGGGTGCAACCCCGGGCAACTCTTGCCCGCCCGGCGGACCCGGGGTGCCATGACCCATGGACCCAACTCCGTACCCGTACAGGCAAAGGAGTTATTCCGTGACCGACTTTCTCCGGACATCCGAGGTCCCCCCTGCGCGGGGGCTGGACGGGCCCGCGCTGCTGGGGGCCTACCGCACGATGCGTACCATCCGCGGTTTCGAGGAGCGGCTCCACGAGGAGTTCGCCACCGGTGACATCCCCGGCTTCGTCCATCTGTACGCGGGCGAGGAGGCCTCCGCGGCCGGCGTCTGCGCGCACCTCGACGACGAGCGCGACGTCATCGCCTCCACCCACCGGGGCCACGGGCACTGCATCGCCAAGAACGTCGACGTGAAGGCGATGATGGCCGAGATCTACGGCCGTACGACCGGTTCCTGCCACGGCAAGGGCGGCTCGATGCACATCGCCGACCTCGCCAAGGGGATGCTCGGCGCCAACGGCATCGTCGGCGGCGGTCCGCCGCTGGTCTGCGGTGCCGCGCTCGCCGCGAAGGTACGCGGGGACGGCGGCGTCGGCGTGGCCTTCTTCGGCGACGGCGGCAGCAACCAGGGCACCACCCTCGAATCCCTCAACCTCGCCTCCGTCTGGCGGCTGCCCGCCGTATTCGTGGCCGAGAACAACGGGTACGCGGAGGCCACGTCGGCGTCCTGGTCCGTGGGCGGCGGCTCCATCGCGGCGCGCGCGGCGGCCTTCGGCATGCCCGGTGTCACCGTCGACGGCTTCGACTTCTTCGCGGTGCACGAGGCGGCGGGCGAGGCGGTGGCGCGGGCCAGGCACGGCGGCGGCCCCACGCTCATCGAGGTGCAACTCACCCGCTACTACGGCCACTTCGAGGGCGACCAGCAGACGTACCGGGGCGGCGAGGTGCCGCACGCGCGCGCCGAGCTCGACTGCCTGCTGCGCTTCCGGGCGGCCGTGGTCGGCGCCGGGCAGCTCACGGACCGGCAGCTGGACGCCGTCGACACCGAGGTCGCCGCGCTGATCGACGAGGCGGTGGCGGAGGCCAAGGCGGCACCTCTGCCGACCCGCGCCGATCTGGAGACGGACGTCTACATCTCGTACAACTGACCATCACCTGAGGGGAGTCGGAGCCGGATGGCACGCAGCATCAGCTATCGCGAGGCGATCAACGAAGCACTGGCGCAGGAGATGGAGCGCGACCCCTCGGTCGTCGTCATGGGCGAGGACAACGCGGGCGGCGCGGGCGCGCCCGGCGCGGACGACGCGTGGGGCGGCGTCCTCGGCGTCACCAAAGGACTGCAGCCCCGCTTCCCCGGGCGGGTGCTCGACACCCCGATCTCGGAGTCGGCGTTCATCGGGGCGGCGATCGGGGCCGCGACGCGCGGACTCCGTCCGGTCGCCGAGCTGATGTTCATCGACTTCATGGGGGTGTGCTTCGACCAGATCTTCAACCAGGCGGCGAAGTTCCGGTACATGTTCGGCGGCAAGGCCGTCACCCCCGTGGTGATCCGCGCGATGTACGGCGCGGGGCTGCGGGCGGCGGCCCAGCACTCGCAGGCGCTCTACCCGGTCTTCACGTCCGTGCCCGGCCTGAAGGTCGTGCTGCCGTCCTCGCCGTACGAGGCGAAGGGGCTGCTGATCCAGGCGATCAGGGACGACGACCCGGTGATCTTCTGCGAGCACAAGGCCATGTACGACGTGGTGGGCGAGGTCCCCGCCGAGAGCTACACGATCCCCTTCGGCGAGGCGGACGTGGTGCGGGAGGGCCGGGACGTCACCGTCGTGGCGCTCGGCCGGATGGTCTCCGTGGCCTGCGAGGCCGCCGACGAGCTGGCCGGGTCCGGGGTGCGGTGCGAGGTGATCGACCCGCGCACGACCAGTCCGCTGGACGCCGAGACGATCCTGGAGAGCGTCGAGCACACCGGGCGTCTCGTGGTCGTCGACGAGGCTGGGCCGCGCTGCGGCATGGCCGCCGACATCTCCGCGCTCGTCGCCCGCGAGGCGTTCGGCGCCCTCCAGGCACCGATCGGCACGGTCACGGCGCCGCACACACCGGTGCCGTTCAGCCCACCGCTGGAGGACCTCTACATGCCGGACGCGGGGCGGGTCGCCGCCGCGGTCAAGGCGGCGGTGGAGTGGAAGCCGTGACGGGGACGGAGGGGACGACGGCGGGGGAGGAGACGACGGGCGTGGACCCCGGGATCACCCCGGTGATCATGCCGAAATGGGGCCTGTCCATGCGGACCGGGAAGATCACCGAGTGGCTCGCGGCCGAGGGGGACGCGGTCGAGGAGGGCGACGAGCTCGCCGAGATCGACACCGACAAGATCGCCGGCACCCTGGAGGCCCCGAGCGGCGGCGTCCTGCGCCGGATCGTCGCCCCGGCCGGCGACGCGGCCCCCGTCGGCCGCGCCATCGCGCTGATCGCCCCGGCCGGGGTCCCGGACGCGGCGGTCGAACGGGCGGCCGCCGAGGCCCGCGCACAGCTGGCGAGCGGGGTCCCGGCCGAGGACGAGGAGGGCCCCGTCACCGGCACCGTCCAGGTCGGCGACACCGCGCTGGCGTACGCCACCTCGGGCACCGGCGAGCGGCACGTCGTCCTCGTGCACGGCTTCGGCGGGGACAAGAACTCCTGGCTCTTCGTCCAGGAGGCGCTCGCCGCGCGCCACACCGTCCACGCCCTCGACCTGCCGGGCCACGGCGAGTCGGCCAAGGACGTCGGCGACGGCGGCCTGGGCACGCTCGCCGGGGCCGTCACCGGATTTCTCGACGCGCTCGGCATCGCCCGCGCGCATCTGGTGGGCCACTCGCTGGGCGGCGCGGTGTCGGTGGCGGCCGCGGCGAGCGCCCCGGAGCGGGTGGCGTCCCTGACCCTGGTCGCGCCCGCGGGCCTGGGCCCCGACGTGAACGCCTCGTATCTGCGGGGCTTCGCCGCGGCGGGCACCCGGCGCGCGCTCCGCCCCCACCTGAGCACCCTCTTCGCGGACGAGGCGCGGGTGACCCGGCAACTGGTCGACGACCTGCTCCGGTACAAACGTCTGGACGGCGTGGACCGCGCGCTGGGGGCCCTGCTCACCACCCTGCTCGACGAGGACGACGCACCGGCCCTCGACGTGCGGGGACTCCTGGCGAGCGGGGCGACGTCCGTGCCGGTGGTCGCGCTCTGGGGCCGGGAGGACCGCGTGATCCCCGCGTCGAACGCGGCGTCGCTGAAGGGACGCGCGGAGATCCGCCTGGTGGACGGCGCGGGCCACATGCCGCACATGGAGACGCCGGGGGAGGTGGTGACGGCCGTGGAGCACGCCATCGCGGGCTCAGAGGGCGCCCCGTAGGGGCACGGGGAACGGCGCGACACGTCACAGCGCACCGCGGTCGGCGCGCCGCCCGACCCGGCGGAGCGACTACGCCCGGAGGGCCCGCGACCACTCCGGCGCGTTCCCGGTCACCCGGCACAGCGCCAGATAGAGAGGAATCGGCGGCGTATAGGGAACATCGCCGTCCGGACGGTTGATGAGGACGGGCCGCCGCCAGGCGTCCCGTACGACCGCTCCCGCCGAGTAGGAGACCGGCGCGGGCCACTCCATGGCGACGTCGGAGTCGGCGGGGACGATCCACCACCAGCGCGGCCCGTCCTCGTACACGCACCCCACGCGGGGGAGCCGGTCCATCAGGCCGGGCCCGAGCGCCGCGGGCACCGCCACGGCGTCGCACCCGAGCGGCTGGGTCATTCCTTCGGGGAGATCGAGCCGCTGGGGTGGTCGTACCGGTGTCGGCGTCCCGGAGAGCTGCCGCTGCCGTGTCAGACGGACCAAGGTGTTCAGATCCAACGGCCGCACCGTACCCGTGCTCACATGCCCCCCGCCCGCATCACTGCCACGCTCGACTCATTCGTTCTACGCACACGCCGCCGTCGTCGAGACCGGCGCGCCCGTTCTCTGCAACTCCGCCCACACCGTCAGCCCGATTCCGGGCCCCGCGTCGTGGACGCCCCACGCACTGCTCACCGCGTCGACAAGAAGCAGTCCCCTCCCGTGCTCCTCATCGGCCCCCCTGTGCACCGGGCGCGGCACGCCTGACCCGCACCCTTCGTCACGCACGGTTATTCGCAGTTTCTCCGGATCCGCGCACAGCTCGCAGATGATCCGCCGGCTCGCGGTGTGCACCACGGCATTGGTGACCAGTTCGGAGAGAACGAGTGCCGCCGCGTCGCGGGCGTCGTCGTCGCGCACGGCCCACCGGTCCAGCTGCGCGCGCATCAGCCGTCTGGCCTGAGCGGCGGAACCCGGACGCGGTGCGAGGGCGAAACTGACGCAGACCTCGGCGGCCTCGGGCAACGTCTCGACGAGATCGCCGAGACGGCCTTCGGTGGCTTCGGTTCCTAACGGCGCGGGCGGAGTCACGCTCTCCACTATCGCCCCGCCCGGAACACCTTGGCAAGGGCCACTCTGAAAAGTGCACAGTGGCGTGTGCCTCCGAAGCGGCGCATGGCACACTGCTCGGAACAGCTCGCGGTGCGGTGTGAGTTGAGGCAACGCGAAGTCAGGTGGAGGTAGGAGACGTGAGCGAACCGCGGTCCGCGCCGACCGTAGGTCAGGTCGTTCTCGGTCGTCGCCTGCAGGATCTGCGTGAGAGCGCGGGCCTGAAACGCGAGGAGGCCGCGAAGATCCTGCGCGTCGCCCCCGCCACCGTCCGGCGCATGGAGACGGCCGAGGTCGCCCTGAAGATCCCGTATCTCCAGTCGCTCCTGAAGGCCTACGGCGTCACCGACGACGAGGCCGACGCCTTCGTGACCCTCGCCGAGGAGGCCAACAAACCCGGCTGGTGGCAGCGGTTCCACGACATCCTGCCGGGCTGGTTCAGCATGTACGTCAGCCTGGAGGGCGCGGCCAGCCTGATCAGGTCCTACGAGCCGCACTTCGTGCCGGGACTCCTGCAGACCGAGGAGTACGCGCGCGGCGTGATGCGCTCCGGGGCCATCGGCCAGACCAGGCCCGCGGACATCGAGCGGTATGTGGCGCTGCGCATGGAGCGCCAGTCGCTGCTCACCCGCGAGGACGCGCCCCGGCTGTGGGTGGTGATGGACGAGACCGCGTTGCGCAGACCCGTCGGCAGCGTCGACGTGATGCGGGAACAGCTCGACCGGCTGATCGAGGCCACCGAGATGCCGCACGTCACGCTGCAGATCGCGCCGTTCGCGGCGGGCCCGCACCCCGGGACGTACGGACCGTTCGTCATCTTCCGCTTCGCCATGGCGGAACTGCCCGACATGGTCTACAGCGAGTACCTGACCGGCGCCGTCTACCTGGACGCGCGCAAAGAGGTGGCCACCCATCTGGAGGTCATGGACCGCATGGCGGCACAGGCCGCCACCGCACCACGCACGAAGGAGATCCTCCGGGATCTCCGCAAGGAGCTGTGACATGGACCGACATCGAGCCGGAACGCGCCCTGCCGGTCCGCGTTCACCCGGAGCCCGTGACGACTCGCGCGGCGAGTCGCGGATATACAACGGCATGCCCGCGCGCGACCTCGGCAACGAGGGCTGGCACAAGCCGTGGAGCGGCGGCAACGGCGGCAACTGCCTGGAGGCCATGAAGCTGGCCGACGGCCGGGTCGCGGTGCGCCAGTCCGCCGACCCCGACGGCCCCGCGCTCATCTACACGCACGGGGAGATCACCGCGTTCATCCAGGGGGCCAAGGCGGGCGAGGCGGACTTCCTGCTCTCGTGACGCGCGGCGGTCCGCCGTGTGCCCCCTCGCACGACCCCTCACCCGCCGCCCACCCCCCTTGGAGCCCGCATGACGGACGACCCGTCGTACATCGACACCAGCAGGCCGCACCCCGCACGGATGTACGACTGGTTCCTCGGCGGCAAGGACAACTACCCGGTCGACGAGGAGATGGGGCGCCAGCTCGTCGCCATGGACGGGCGGGTCCTGACCACCGCGCGGGCCAACCGGGCGTTCATGCGGCGCGCGACGCGCTGGCTGGCGGGCCGGGGCGTGCGGCAGTTCCTCGACATCGGCAGCGGCATACCGACCGAGCCGAACCTCCACCAGATCGCCCAGGGGGTCGCCCCGGACACGCGCGTCGTCTACTGCGACAACGATCCCATCGTCCTCGCGCACGCCGGGGCGCTCCTGCGTTCGACGCCGCAGGGCGTCACCGAGTACATCCAGGCGGACTTCCGCGAGCCGGAGAAGATCCTCGAAGAGGCCGCGCGCGTCCTCGACCTGGACCGGCCCGTGGCCCTCTCGCTCGTCGCGCTGCTGCACTTCGTCGCGGACGAGGACGGTGCGTACGACCTGGTGGACCGCCTGATGCGGGCCCTGCCCGCCGGCAGTCATCTGATGCTGTCGCACGGCACGGGCGACTTCACCCCGGACACGGCACGGCAGGCCGCCGAGCTGTACAAGGCGCGCGGCATGACGCTGGCGCTGCGCTCGCGCGCGCAGGTGGCGCGCTTCTTCGACGGGTACGAGCTGGTGGACCCCGGGGTCGCGGTCATCGACGAGTGGAAGCCGGAGCTGGGGGAGGCGTCGGAGCCGGTTGCGGGGGCGGCCCCCGTGGCGGGTGGGGCGTCGGACGACGGGCCGACGCCCGGGTACGGCGCGGTGGCGCGGAAGCCCTGACGGCGGGGTTCCAGGTGTGCGGTCCGCGCCGTTTCACGCCGCCATCGGCCGGTCGTACGGCGTGATCGGCGACGGCAGCCCGGTCGCGCCCGTGAGCCAGTGGTCCACGGCCGCCGCGGTCGCGCGGCCCTCCGCGACGGCCCAGACGACGAGGGACTGGCCGCGCGCCGCGTCGCCGGTCGCGAAGACGCCGGGGACGTTCGTCGAGAACCGCGCGTCGCGGGCCAGCACGCCCCGCTCGTCGAGGTCCACGCCGAGCTGGTCGAGCAGGCCGCCCGGGGTGTGCTCGGGCCCCGAGAAACCGAGCGCGAGCAGCACCAGATCGGCCGGGAGCACCCGCTCCGAACCGGGCAGTGGCCGGCGCGCCGCGTCGACGCCCGTCAGGTGCACCTCCCGCACCCGTCCCGCCGCGTCCCCGCCGAAGCGGAGCGTGGACGCCGCGAACAGCCGTGCGTCGGCGTCCGCCGCGGGCGCGGTCCGCAGCTGTCCCGCCTCCTCGTGCGCCGCGGAGATCCGGTACAGCCTCGGGTACGTCGGCCAGGGCTCCGCCACCTCGTCGCGCTCCTCGCCGGGCCGCGCGTAGATGTCCAACTGCGTGACGGACGCGGCCCCTTCGCGCACCGCCGTGCCCAGGCAGTCGGCCCCGGTGTCACCGCCGCCCACGATCACGACGTGCCGCCCCGCGGCGCTCAGCGGCGAGACGTCCAGATCGCCCTCGCACACCCGGTCGGCGAGCGGCAGATACGCCATGGCCTGCTCGACGCCCGCCAACTCCAGCCCCGGCACGTCCAGTTCCCGCCACGCCGTGGCCCCGACGGCCAGGACGACCGCGTCGTACCGGCCGCGCAGCTCCGCCGCCGTGACGTCCCGACCGACCTCCGTCGACGTACGGAACCGCACGCCCTCGGCGGTCAACTGCCCGAGCCTGCGGTCCAGATGGCGCTTCTCCATCTTGAACGCGGGGATCCCGTACCGCAGCAGCCCGCCCACCCGGTCCGCCCGCTCGTAGACCACGACGGTGTGCCCGGCCCGCGCCAGCTGCTGCGCGGCGGCGAGACCCGCGGGGCCCGAGCCGACGACCGCGACGGTCTTGCCGGAGAGCCGTTCGGGCGGCCGGGGCGGGGCGAGCCCGTCGGCCCAGGCGCGGTCGGCGACGGCCGCCTCGACGTTCTTGATCGTCACCGCGGGCCGGTTGATCGCCAGGACGCAGCCCGCCTCGCACGGCGCGGGACACAGCCGCCCGGTGAACTCGGGGAAGTTGTTCGTGGCGTGCAGCCGGTCCGCCGCCGCGCGCCAGTCGGCGCGCGACACCAGGTCGTTCCACTCGGGGATGAGATTGCCGAGCGGGCACGCCTCGTGGCAGAAGGGGACGCCGCAGTCCATGCAGCGGTCCGCCTGCCGTTCGATCAGGGGCAGCAGCGCCCCGGGGACGTACACCTCGTCCCAGTCCTTCACGCGTTCCTCGACGGGCCGGCGCGGCCAGTCCTGCCGGGGCGTGGTGAGGAAGCCTTTGGGGTCGGCCATCGCCGTCTCCCTCGCGCGGGCTTTCTGCCACCGTACGCCGGGACGGCGCACCCGGCATGTGCGGAGGCCTCCGCCGCGGCTCAGGTCAGCGCGAGGATGAAGGAGGCCGTCGCGCCGGTCGAGGCGACGGCGCGGACGGTGTTCCACACCGTCCACTCCCGGACGTACGTACGCCAGTACTCCGCGCCCTCCGCGCTCTCCGGGTCGACCTCGGCGAGGGCGTCGTTGCGCGGGACGTTCGCCGCGACGGTCACGCCGAACGAGCCGAACAGATACAGTGCGCACCCGAGCAGCAGCTCGACCGTGCCCTCGTCCGGCCAGAGCACGAACGTCACCACGGCGAGCACCGCGCTGAGTCCCGTCGCCCCGAGGAAGATCGCCATGAACGGCGGGGTGACCGCGGCGACGTTGATCTTGTTCATCGCGGCGATGCCCTGAGCGGGCGGCAGCGCGGCCAGCCCCTTCATCACCATCGTCGAGAACCCGGCGAACACCCCGGCGGCAAGCCCGCAGGCGAGCGCCCCGAGCACGGTGAGCACGAAGTACGGTCCGTCGATCATGGCAACTCCCGCGGAGGAAGGGGCGGTTATGTCACTGGGGGGTGGACCGCGAGCCACTGATCCTGCACGCCGCCTCCCCCACACCACAAGTCAATAGCGACAACCGGCCACGGGCCATGCGCGACGGACGCGCACACATAAGCAGCCGTCTTGGGCCGTCCCCGTCCGGGCAAGGCGGCCGTACCTCCCGGTGCCGGGCACCGGTCGAGGAGGCGTCAGCCGTCACCCTGGTGCGGAGCGTCCTCACGCCACGACAGCAGAACGGCCCGCACCGCAGGTGCGATCCGGCGCCGTGCCTCACCCCGAGGCACCCCGCTCATCAGCAGCCGGTCGTACGGCGTGGCCGAATGCCGGACCGCCGCCCCCACGGCGGCGACCACCGCCCCCTCGGACAGCGCCCGTCCGGCCGCGCTCCGCC
>NZ_LIRJ01000088.1 GCF_001419745.1 Streptomyces silaceus
TCCGCCAGATCGCCGACCAGGCCAGCTCCCAGATCGCGTCGGCCAGTTGGGGATCCGGGACGTCCGGGTGGGTGGTGGCGCGGACCTGGTCGGCGATCTGGCGGAAGAACAGGCCGTATCCCCCGGAGAGGGTGTCCAGGACCGACTGGTGCAGGGCGGTGAGCTCCAGGGGGTGAGGTGGTGGCAGGAGCAGGGGTGCGGCGTCGGCGAGGTAGAGGGAGACCCAGCCGTCCTTGCCCGGCAGGGAACCAGCACCCGCCCAGATCACCTCGCCGGCCGAGGTCAGCTCGTCGAGCATCGCCGGGTGGTAGCCCGCCACGCGTGACGGCAGGACGAGCTTCTCCAGCGCGGAGGCGGGAACCGTGGCGCCCTGCAGCTGTTCGACGGCGCGCACCAGACCGTCGATGCCCCGCAGGCCGTGCCCGCTCAAGTGCTGCCACTGGGGCAGGAACTGGGCGAGCGCGGCCGGTGGCACCGGCTCCAGTTCGTGCCGCAGGGCCGCGAGGGAGCGGCGGCGCAGACGGCGCAGGACGGCGGCGTCGCACCACTCCTGGCCGATGCCCGCCGGGTGGAACTCGCCCTGGACGACACGGCCGTTGGCCGCGAGGCGCTGCAGCGCGCCCTCGGTGACCGCGACCCCGAGGCCGAAACGGGCGGCGGCCGTGGCGGAGGTGAACGGTCCGTGGGTGCGCGCGAAGCGGGCGAGGAGGTCGCCGAGGGGATCCTTGACCGGCTCGGTGAACGCCTCGGGGACGCCCACGGGAAGGGCCGTGCCGAGGGCGTCGCGCAGACGGCCCGCGTCCTCGATCGCCGCCCAGTGGTCGGCGCCGGCGACGCGCACCCGGATGACGCGGCGGGCCGCCGCGAGCTCCTCGGCCCACCCGGGCTCGGCGCCCCGCTCGGCCAGCTCGGCCTCGGTCAGCGGTCCCAGGAGCCGCAGCAGGTCGGCGACGCCCTCGGAGTCCTTGACGCGACGGTCCTCCGTGCGCCACTGGAGCTCCTGCTCCAGCTCGGTGAGGACGTCCGCGTCGAGTAGCTCCCGCAGCTCCGCCTGGCCCAGCAGCTCCGCGAGCAGCCGCGAGTCCAGGGAGAGCGCGGCCGCGCGCCGCTCGGCGAGCGGGGAGTCGCCCTCGTACAGGAACTGGGCCACGTACCCGAACAGGAGCGAGCGGGCGAAGGGCGAGGGCTCGGGGGTGGTGACCTCGACGAGACGGACACGGCGGGACTCGATGTCACCCATCAGTTCCGTCAGGCCCGGTACGTCGAAGACGTCCTGGAGGCATTCCCTGACCGCCTCCAGGACGATCGGGAACGAACCGAACTCGCTCGCCACCTCCAGCAGTTGCGCCGCGCGCTGGCGCTGTTGCCACAGCGGGGTGCGCTTGCCGGGGCTGCGGCGCGGCAGCAGCAGCGCGCGGGCGGCGCACTCGCGAAAGCGCGACGCGAACAGCGCCGATCCGCCCACCTGGTCGGTGACGATCTGGTTGACCTCGCCCTTGTCGAAGGCGACATCGGCGGCGCCGACCGGGGCCTTCTCGGAGTCGTACTCCATGGAGGGAGCCGTGGGTTCCTGGTCGAGGAGGTCCAGGCCCATCAGGTCGGCGTCGGGCAGCCGCAGCACGATGCCGTCGTCGGCGTGCATGACCTGCGCGTCCATGCCGTACCGCTCGGTGAGGCGGGCACCGAGGGCCAGGGCCCACGGCGCGTGCACCTGGGCTCCGAAGGGGGAGTGCACGACGACCCGCCAGTCGCCCAGCTCGTCGCGGAACCGCTCGACCACGATCGTGCGGTCGTCCGGGATGTGGCCGCAGGCCTCGCGCTGCTCGGTGAGGTACGCCAGGACGTTGTCGGCGGCCCAGGGGTCCAGGCCAGCCGCGAGGAGCCGCTCGCGCGCGTCCTCCTGCGTCAGCGCGCCGACCTCCCGGAGGAAGGCGCCGAGCGCCCGGCCCAGTTCGAGCGGGCGGCCCAGCTGGTCGCCCTTCCAGAAGGGCAGGCGTCCGGGGACGCCCGGGGCGGGGGAGACGAGGACGCGGTCGCGGGTGATGTCCTCGATGCGCCAGGAGCTCGTGCCGAGCGTGAAGACGTCGCCCACGCGCGACTCGTACACCATCTCCTCGTCGAGTTCGCCGACGCGGCCGCCGCCCTTCTTGGGGTCGGCGCCCGCGAGGAAGACCCCGAAGAGGCCGCGGTCGGGGATCGTGCCCCCCGAGGTGACCGCGAGACGCTGTGCCCCGGGGCGCCCGGTGACCGTCCCGGCGACGCGGTCCCACACCACGCGCGGGCGCAGCTCCGCGAAGGCGTCCGACGGATATCGGCCCGCGAGCATGTCCAGGACGGCCGTGAACGCCGACTCCGGGAGCGAGGAGAAGGACGCCGACCGGCGCACCACCGCCAGCAGGTCGTCGACCTGCCAGCTGTCGAGCGCGACCATCGCCACCAGCTGCTGGGCCAGCACGTCCAAGGGGTTGGCCGGGACGCGCAGGGACTCGATGGCGCCGGTCCGCATCCGCTCGGTGACGACGGCGGCCTGGACGAGGTCCCCGCGGTACTTGGGGAAGACGACTCCGGTGGAGACCGCGCCCACCTGGTGGCCGGCCCGGCCCACGCGCTGGAGTCCGGACGCGACGGACGGCGGCGACTCGACCTGCACGACCAGGTCGACCGCGCCCATGTCGATGCCCAGCTCCAGACTGGAGGTGGCGACCACGGCCGGCAGCCTGCCCGCCTTCAGGTCCTCCTCGACCTGCGCGCGCTGCTCCTTGGAGACCGAGCCGTGGTGGGCGCGGGCCAGGACCGGTGGCGCGCTCTTGGCGGCGCCCGACTCGGCCATCAGCTCCGCGGGGGAGTGGTCCTCGGGGAGCGCCTCGCCGGTCGCCCTTTCGTACGCGATCTCGTTCAGGCGGTTGCACAGGCGCTCGGCCAGGCGGCGGGAGTTGGCGAACACGATCGTGGAGCGATGTGCCTGCACGAGGTCGGTGATGCGCTCCTCGACGTGCGGCCAGATCGACGGGCGCTCGGCCGCCGGCCCGGCGCCGTCACCGGCGTCGGTCACCGGGGAGCCGCCCAGCTCTCCGAGGTCCTCCACCGGCACCACTACGGAGAGGTCGAACTCCTTGCCGGACGGTGGCTGGACGATCTCCACCTTGCGCTGGGGCGAGAGATACCGCGCGACCTCGTCCACGGGGCGCACGGTCGCCGACAGGCCGATGCGGCGCGCGGGCCTCGGCAGCAGCTCGTCGAGACGCTCCAGGGACAGGGCCAGATGGGCGCCGCGCTTGGTGCCCGCCACCGCGTGCACCTCGTCCAGGATCACCGTCTCGATGCCGGTCAGGGCGTCCCGAGTGGCGGAGGTGAGCATCAGGAACAGCGACTCGGGGGTGGTGATCAGGATGTCCGGCGGGCGCGTCGACAGGGCCCGGCGCTCGGCCGCGGGCGTGTCGCCCGAGCGGATGCCGACCCGCACCTCCGGCTCGGGCAGGCCGAGGCGCACCGACTCCTGGCGGATGCCGGTCAGCGGGCTGCGCAGATTGCGTTCGACATCGACCGCGAGGGCCTTCAGCGGCGACACGTACAGCACGCGGCACCGCTTCTTCGCGTCGGCCGGCGGCGGCGTCGACGCCAGCTGGTCGAGCGCGGCGAGGAAGGCGGCCAGGGTCTTGCCGGAGCCCGTGGGCGCGACGACCAGCACGTCGGACCCCTCGGCGATCGCCTGCCACGCGCCGGCCTGGGCGGAGGTCGGCGCGGAGAAGGCACCGGTGAACCAGCCGCGGGTCGCGGGCGAGAACCCGTCGAGGGCGCGGTGGGCGCGAGGAGCGCTGGACGCGGAGCTGACCATGCCCCCATCGTGCACCCCGCCACTGACAATGGCGGCGACCTGCGTAAACGAGGCCGCCTCGGCGGGGCCGCGGTCGGCTGGTGCCTGCGGTGGATCGCGGGCGGATGCTCGTGCGGCGCGGTGTCCGCGGTCAGTCGCGGGCGGTCGCTCGCTCGGCGGCGGTCGTTCGTCCTGGACGCCTGGACGCCTGGACGCCTGGACGCCTGGACGCCTGGACGCCTGGACGGCAGGACGCCAGGACGGCGGGGCTCGTCTCGGCGCCTTCGCGCCGGTGCCGCGCGAGCTTGCGGGCCGACCCGGCATCCGCACACGGTCGCCGAGCCGCTCGGCGGCCACCGAGGCGGAGGAGGCGGTGAGCCCGCCTTCTCCCCGGCCGGCGGTGTCCTCAGGCGATGGTCCGCCCGTACGCCCTGAGCGTGCGCAGCGCCTCGATGGTGACGATCGGGCGCGCCTCCAGGGCCGTGCCCGGCGCCCACTGGCGCCAGCGGATCGGCCAGCCGCCGTCCTCCCGCTGCTCCCGCGTCAGGAAGTCCAGCGAGCGTTGCATCTCCTCGTCGGTGAACCACGCGCGCGCGAGGGACTCGGGCACCTTCGCGTAGTCGTGCGGGAAGTGGTGCTCGCCCGCCGCGTAGCCGGGCGCCACCGGATACGCGTCCAGGTTCTCCGGATCGAGGGCGGCCAGGCGCTGCTCGCGCACGAGGCGGCCCAGGCGGTCGGCGGCGGCCTGTGCGCGCGGGCGGTCGGGTGCGCCGTCGAGGAAGGCGACGGCGGCTTCGATCTCGTACGGATGGGTCTTCTCGAGCGATTCGACGGCCGCCCAGCAGAAGTCCGTGGCCCGGAAGAGCCAGGCGTGCCAGACCTCGTTGCGGTGCAGCAGGCCCACCACGGGGCCGGTGGCGAGCAGTTCGCTGGGCGGGTCGTCGACGATCGGCACGAACGGCGCGGAGGGGTAGCCGCGCTGGCTGGGATGGATCGCGGGAAGGGCACCTTCGGGCGTCGACACCGAGGTCAGATAGCGGCATACGCGCTCCACCCGCTGCCCGCCGCAGCGCCGGATCGAGTCCAGCACGCGCAGCGCGTGCCCGGTGTGCAGAGGCTGGCTGACGGGACCGCGCAGATCGGGTTCGAGCGCGTAGCCGTACCCGCCGTCCGCGGTGGCGTACGAGGTCAGGGCGGTCTCGACCGCGTCGGCGGCCGGGGTGTCGCCCGCGCCGTCGAGGAAGTGGTACGCGAACCGTCGCTGCTCGAGGATCCGCGCGGTGAGCCAGACGAAGTGCTCGGCGCGGGCGAGCGGGGAGGGCGCCGCGTCGGGGGAGTGCACTGGGTCGGGGGATGCTCCGGTTTCGGCCATGTTCCGACCGTAGGACGGAAAGCGTTTCCGGCAAGCCCCCTGGGGCCCGGCTGCACTCTCAGGGGCGCGATACTGGAGGCATGCGGTTGACGGTCTTCTGGCAGCGGATGGCGGATCACTTCGGAGCGGGGTACGCCGATTCCTTCGCGCGCGATCACGTGATGACGGAGCTGGGCGGGCGTACGGTCCACGAGGCGCTGGACGCGGGCTGGGAGGCCAAGGACGTCTGGCGCGCGGTGTGCGCGGCCATGGACGTACCGGCCGAAAAGCGCTGACCCAGGACAGAGCCCGTCGCCGTCGGAGGGCGCCACGCGCGCGTGGCTGCGTCACGAGTCGGTTTCTACGATCGTCCCAAGATGCGGGGGCGGCGGCCGATTGTCGGCAGCGTGGGCGACACTTGCCCCGTGGCACCGACAGATGAGACCGCGCAGGTCACCCAGGACACCGCTTCGCCCGGCACGACGCCGCCCGCGCAGCCCCCCGCCGGGGCCGAGGCAGGGCGCGGCGCCCGCATGCCGCGCTGGCTGCCGCGTGCCATGGTGCTCGCCCTCGCGTTCATCGCCTGCTTCCAACTGGGCAGTTGGGCGTTCCACCAGCTCACCGGGCTGCTGATCAATGTCCTGATCGCGTTCTTCCTGGCACTCGCCGTCGAGCCGGCGGTGAGCTGGATGGCGGCGCGCGGGCTGCGCAGGGGCTTCGCCACGTTCCTGGTGTTCCTGAGCGTCGTGATCGCGGGCGCGGGCTTCGTCACGCTGATGGGCTCGATGCTCGCGGGCCAGATCGTCGACATGGTCGAGGACTTCCCCGACTACCTCGACAAGGTCATCAGCTGGATCAACCAGACGTTCCACACGGACCTCTCCCGCGTCGAGGTCCAGGACAGCCTGGTCCACTCCGACTGGCTGCAGAAGTACGTGCAGAACAGCGCCAGCGGCGTCCTGGACGTCTCCGCGCAGGTCCTCGGCGGTCTCTTCCAGCTCCTGACCATCCTGCTGTTCTCGTTCTACTTCGCGGCCGACGGGCCGCGGCTGCGGCGGGCGCTGTGCTCGGTGCTGCCGCCGGCCAGGCAGGCCGAGGTGCTGCGCGCCTGGGAGATCGCGGTCGACAAGACCGGCGGCTATCTGTACTCGCGCGGCCTGATGGCGCTGATCTCCGGGATCGCGCACTACATCCTGCTCCAGGCCCTGGACGTGCCCTACGCGCCCGTGCTCGCCGTGTGGGTGGGTCTCGTCTCCCAGTTCATCCCCACCATCGGCACGTACCTGGCGGGCGCCCTGCCGATGCTGATCGCCTTCACGGTCGATCCCTGGTACGCGCTCTGGGTGCTGACGTTCGTCGTCATCTACCAGCAGTTCGAGAACTACGTGCTGCAGCCCAAGCTGACCGCCAAGAGCGTGGACATCCATCCCGCGGTCGCCTTCGGCTCGGTCATCGCGGGCACGGCGCTCCTCGGCGCGGTCGGGGCGCTCATCGCGATCCCCGCAGTCGCGACGCTGCAGGCCTTCCTCGGGGCGTACGTGAAGAGGTACGACGTGACGGACGACCCTCGGGTGCACGGCCACCGGCGCCGTGGCGGGGCGACCCTCCTCGCGCGCGTGCGGGGCGCGCTGCGGGGGCCCAACCGTCCGGGAGCGGCACCGCGGTCCGACGCGGAGCCCGAGCGGGACGGCGACCGGTAGGCCGGTCGGGGAGAGTGGCCGGGGGCGGTCAGGAGGAGAGGGCGCCCCACACTCCGGCGCCGAGGACAGCCACTCCGTAGAGGCCGACCGCCACGGTCAGCACGCGCCACCGCGTCCGCTCGCTCCAGGAGGTGCGGGACAGCAGCCAGGCGAGGGCGGGCAGCACGAGGACGGCGTGCAGGCTCACTCCATGCAGCGGCTTGAGCGGTGTCGTGGAGGCGTACGCGTCCTCCTGGTGGCCGGTCCTGGTCAGGTACACACCGCGGGCGATCATGGCCGCGCCCGACGCCAGCGCGACGAGCAGTACGGCGAAGCCGGACCGCAGCGCGAGCGGCATTCCCAGGGGGCCGTCAGGCCGCCTCCTGAAGGAGATGACCGCGAACGCCGAGAGCAGGACGACGAGGATCCCGCCGCCGACCGCGAGCGCCATGGACACCGCGGAGTCGAAGCCGGTCTCCATGTTGAGATGCGAGGGCACGCGGCGCCATGCCTGCAAGGTGATCCCGCCGACCTCCAGCACGCAGTCGGCGGCGAACAGGACGAGTAGCGCGGTCCGTACCCGTCGGCTCATCCGCAGGTACGAGGTCACCCAGGTGACCGCGATCAGCGTCACACCGAAGGACAGCCCGAACGTCACGGGCTTCCGCCAGGAGACGGGTCCTTCCCAGGGGCCGCCGTCGACCGCGAAGACCACGAGATGCGTCAGGCCCGAGAGGACCAGAGCGGCACCGATCACATGGCCGAGGCGTTCGGCGGGGCGCAGGGACGGCAGGGACGCGCGGCGCACGCCCTCTCCCGCCCCGAAGCGGGTATCCATGAGGACAGCCTGGCGAGAACGCGGCCGAGGGGCGTCCTCCGGCCGAAGACACCGGCCGTACGCCCGCGGAAGTAGCCCCGGAACGGACCGGCGGTTGGAGGTCCTGCGGTCGCGTGGTCCCACGGGCGCCCAGGGTGTCGCCCGCGGCGTGCCGCGCTTGACACCAAAATCGAACATCCATTCTTATGAGGTGTCCGACGGCGATCTTCCGGGGGTCCGACAGGGATCCCTGGGACGCTCCGGAGGATTTCGGGGGAGGGATTGCCTCGAGTTATCCACAGGCTGGACGGGCGTCGGGGCGGATTGTCAGTGGCAGGCGTTAGCGTCTTTGACGTGAAGCGATCGACTCAAGCAAACCGGGTGGAACCCATGGCAGGAACCGACCGCGAGAAGGCGCTCGACGCCGCGCTCGCACAGATTGAACGGCAATTCGGCAAGGGCGCAGTGATGCGCATGGGCGAGCGGCCGAACGAGCCCATCGAGGTCATCCCCACCGGGTCGACCGCGCTCGACGTGGCCCTCGGCGTCGGCGGCCTGCCGCGCGGCCGTGTGGTGGAGGTGTACGGCCCGGAGTCCTCCGGTAAGACGACCCTGACCCTGCACGCGGTGGCCAACGCCCAGCGCGCGGGCGGCGCGGTGGCCTTCGTGGACGCCGAGCACGCCCTCGACCCCGAGTACGCGAAGAAGCTCGGCGTCGACATCGACAACCTCATCCTGTCCCAGCCGGACAACGGTGAGCAGGCCCTCGAGATCGTCGACATGCTGGTCCGCTCCGGCGCCCTCGACCTCATCGTCATCGACTCCGTCGCCGCGCTCGTGCCGCGCGCGGAGATCGAGGGCGAGATGGGTGACTCGCACGTGGGTCTCCAGGCCCGCCTGATGAGCCAGGCGCTGCGGAAGATCACCAGCGCGCTCAACCAGTCCAAGACCACCGCGATCTTCATCAACCAGCTGCGCGAGAAGATCGGCGTGATGTTCGGCTCCCCGGAGACCACGACCGGTGGCCGGGCCCTGAAGTTCTACGCCTCGGTGCGCATCGACATCCGCCGCATCGAGACCCTGAAGGACGGCACGGACGCGGTCGGCAACCGCACCCGCTGCAAGGTCGTCAAGAACAAGGTCGCGCCGCCCTTCAAGCAGGCCGAGTTCGACATCCTCTACGGCCAGGGCATCAGCCGCGAGGGCGGCCTGATCGACATGGGCGTCGAGCACGGCTTCGTCCGCAAGGCGGGCGCCTGGTACACGTACGAGGGCGACCAGCTCGGCCAGGGCAAGGAGAACGCCCGCAACTTCCTGAAGGACAACCCCGACCTCGCCAACGAGATCGAGAAGAAGATCAAGGAGAAGCTGGGCGTCGGTGTGAAGCCGGAGACGCCGGCGGAGCCGGGTGCGGACGCGGCGGGCGCGGCCCCGGCCGACGACGCCAAGACGGTTCCCGCGCCGGCGGCCAAGGCCACCAAGTCCAAGGCCGCGGCGGCCAAGAGCTAGTCCGTGACGCGACGAACCGACTGGGCGGAGTACACCGCCCCCGAAAGCCGCACCGGCTACGCCGGGCCGGACCACGGGGACGGTGCTGATCAGGGCGGCACCGGGTGGGACGGCGGGCGCGGCGGGTTCGGGGACGACGACGGCACCGGCTTCCCGGACGGCGACGACACCGGTTCCCGGGACGGCGGGCCCCGGGGCCGCGGCGGCCGGAGCCCCGGGCGCCGACGGCGCCGCGGCGGCTTCGGCGACCACCAGGACAGCGGCTCCCCTTCCTCGTCGAGGGCCGAGAAGGGGGAGTCGCCGAAGGGGGATCCGGCCGAGCGGGCGCGGGCGATCTGTCTGCGCCTGCTCACCGGTACGCCCCGCACGCGCAAGCAGCTCGCGGACGCGTTGCGCAAGCGGGAGATCCCCGACGACGTGGCGGAAGAGGTCCTCTCCCGCTTCGAAGAGGTCGGCCTGATCAACGACAGCGCCTTCGCGGACGCCTGGGTGGAGTCCCGGCACCACGGCCGGGGCCTGGCCCGGCGCGCCCTCGCGCGGGAGCTGCGCACGAAGGGCGTGGAGTCCACGCTGATCGACGAAGCCGTCGGGCAGCTCGACTCGGAGCAGGAGGAGGCGACCGCGCGCGAGCTCGTCGCCCGCAAGCTCCGTTCCACGCGAGGCCTCGACCGCGACAAGCGCCTGCGCCGCCTCGCGGGCATGCTCGCCCGCAAGGGCTATCCGGAGGGCATGGCGCTCCGAGTGGTCCGCCAAGCCCTGGAGGAAGAGGGCGAGGACACCGAGGACCTGGGGTACGAGGCGTTCTGAGCGGGGCCGCTCCCACGGGGGTGGGGCGGCCCGTCGGAGCGGTCTGGTGTCTTGAGTCCGGAGCGATCCTCGTGTCCCGCTCCGCAGGGCGATCCGCACGCGCGGATGCCGGTGGAGCCCCCTCACCGAGCCGTACTGAAGCCCGGTGAGAGGCACCCGCATGCCGCGCGGCTTGCACCGCCACATGCCGCACGGCCTGGCGGCACCCCCGCGCGCGTGGTCACGCCCGGCCGGCCTCCGCGACGGGAAGCCCGGCCGCCCGCCACGCCTGGAACCCGCCGATGAGATCGGTCGCGTGACGCAGTCCCAACTGCCGCAAGGAGACGGCGGCGAGACTGGACGCGTACCCCTCGTTGCAGACCACGACGACGCGCAGGTCGTGGCCCGTGGCTTCCGGGGCGCGATGGCTGCCCTGGGGGTCCAGGCGCCACTCCAGCTCATTGCGCTCGACGACCAGGGCGCCGGGGATCAGCCCGTCGCGCTCCCGCAGCGCCGCGTACCGGATGTCGACCAGCAGGCCGCCGTCCCGCGCGGTGTCGTACGCCTCCTGGGGCGTGACCCGGTCCAGATCGCGCCGTACGCGCTCCAGCAACTCGTCGATGCCGAGCGGGCGTTCACCTATCGGGTCGCCGGTCTTCTCGCTCACTGCCAGTCCTCCGGGCGCTCCACGGCCTCCAGGCGGAGGACCTCACCGGTGCGGCTGTAGCGGCGGATGCGCGGCAGCGGCGGGTAGTAGGCGTGCACCGAGATGGCGTGCTCGGTCGAGGACTCGTTCAGCACCTCGTGCACGTGGTTCCGGCCGAAGGCGCGGCCCTCGCCGGCCGTCAACTCCCGCTCGCGGTCGACGTCTTCGGAGAGCTCCAGGGTCTTCCAGCCCTCGGTGGGCAGCCGTACGGCGAGCGAATTCTCCTTGAGGGTGCCCTTGGCGGTGAGGAAGGCGCCGATCGACTCGGCGTGGTCGTGCCAGCCGGTGCCGGTGCCGGGCGGCCAGCCGATCAGCCAGGCCTCACTGCCGCCCGGTCCCTCCAGGCGCACCCAGGTGCGGCCCTCCGGGTCGAGCGGCAGGGAGGCGATGACTTCGGGGTCGGCCGCGCTGCGGCGGACGAAGTCGAGGAGCGCGGCGGCGGTGGGCGCCGCACTGCGCGCGGACGAGGGCGCGGCGGAAGAAGGGGCGGAAGCAGACACGGATACCGTCCTGGAGGTTCGCGGAAGCACGCGCGGGACATCCGGGAAGCCGGGCTCAGCGCGCGAGGGAGAAAGGCGAGATCAACAGGACGGGTGACACACGCAGCCCGCGTACCGGACGAGGTCCATGTGGACCCTCCGCCACAGGCGCACATCGGTGTCGGTCACGATCCGGAGTAGACCACGGAGCCCGAAACCGGTCAACTCCGGCTCAGCATGCGGTCGGCGGGGCGGCCCTCTCACGGACCCGCCCCGCCGTCTCCTTCTCCCTCGTACCTTCTCCCTCGTACCTTCTCCTTCGTGCCTACTTCGTCTTCGCCGGGCTGTCCTGCGCGTCGGCCTGCTCCGGACGCCCCGCGTCCGCGCCGCGCTCAGCCTGCTCCCCGCCGCCCAGGGCCGCCTCGGCCGCCGCGTACAGCTCGGCCGGACGCACCCCGGACAGCGCGGTGACGAGATGGCCGTCGGGGCGCACGAGCAGGACGGAGTGCGCGGCGGCCCCCGGGTAGCTCTCCGCGACGAGCAGCTCGGCGTCGTGCGGCAGCGCCGAGACGGCGGCGGCCAGCCGCGGCATGATCCCGGCCGAGACCCAGTGCCGCCGCTCCCACACCACCGTGCCGGGCGCGACGAGGACGACGAGCAGCTGCCCGAGCCCGAGCCGGTCCCGCAGCTGGACGAAGGACCCGTCGGGCGCCGTCACCCGCACATCGGCCACCGGCGCCCCCGGCGGCGTACCCACCGCTACCTCGGACTCGGTCGGCTCGGGCGCCAGGGGCGAGTCGGCGTACGACGACGGCGCGCCGAGCGGGCCGCGCCCCACATGCCCGTCCGTGAGGAGCGTGTCGTGCCCGCGCGCGGCCCCCGGCACGTAGGAGCGCAGCCCCTTGCCGCCGCGCAGTACAGGCAGCGACTGGTCGGCGGCGCGCAGGCGCGCGGCCACACCGGCGCGCCGCTCGGCCTGATAGCTGTCGAGCAGCGAGTCGCGGGCGCCGTGGTGCCAGGCGAGCGCCAGCTTCCAGGAGAGGTTGTCGGCGTCCCGCAGCCCCTCGTCGAGCCCTTGTGTGCCGAGCGCGCCGAGCAGGTGCGCGGCGTCCCCGGCGAGGAAGGCGCGGCCGATCCGCCACCGCCGGGCCAGGCGGTGATGGACGGTGTGCACGCCCGTGTCCAGCAGTTCGTACGGCGGAGTGGCGCCCTCGCACCAGCCCGCGAGGGTCTCCCGGATGCGCACGACGAGGGCGTCGGGGGTCACCAGCTCGCCGCGCGGAGGCAGCAGCCAGTCGAGCCGCCACACCCCGCCGGCCAGCGGACGGCCCGTCACCTCGGCGCCCCCGCCGCGCCACGGAGGCATCCGATGCAACAACGCTTCTCCCTGCCAGGGAAGTTCCGTGCGCAGCGCCGCCACGGCGTGTCGCTCGACGGCCGTACGCCCCGGGAAGCGGATGTCGAGCAGCTTGCGCACGGTGGAGCGGGGGCCGTCGCAGCCCACCAGATAACTGCCCCGCCACCAGGTGTCCTTCGGTCCGCGGGTGTGCGCGGTCAGTCCGGAGGCGTCCTGCTCCAGGGAGTCGAGCTTGCTCTCCACGGCGACCTTGACCAGCCGCTCGTCGGCGATGGCGTCGCGCAGCGCGCCGGTCAGTACGTGCTGGGGCAGATGCAGCGGGGCGGGGCAGCCCTCTCCGAAGGAGAGCTCCCGCATCAGTTGTTTGCGCCGCAAGGAGCGCCAGCTGGTCCACCGCGCGCCCGACTCCGCGTCCCCGAACGAGTGACCCACCAGTCGCTCCACGAACGCCGCGGTGTCCTCGCGGAGCACGACGGTCCGCGCGGGGCGCTGCTCGTCCTTGCCCGGTCCCTCGTCGAGGACGACGGTGGGCACCGAGTGGCGGGCGAGGGACAGGGCGAGCGCGAGCCCGACGGGGCCCGCGCCGACGACGATCACCGGGTCCACGGCGCACACCCTCCGGCCCGCTGGGCCCCGAGGGTCCGGACTGCCCGGAAGCGCTGGACGTACGTACAGGAACTGGCAGTTGGAGCCCGGTGCACGATCACAGAACGTATGCAACCCATTGCCGGTGCTTGCGTCAAGTGACGATGGCAGTGGCGTGCTTCAGAACAGGCGCGTGGGGGACAGCATCAGGGCTGTCCCCCACGTCAGTGACGGAGATTCGTCAGTTGGACTTTCCAACCCCATCCCCGGGGTCGTCCTTCGGGGCGCCGGAGTCACCCTTCGGGCGGTCCGCCCCGGCGTCGGGGGCGTCGGCACCCTCCGGAGCGCCGGTCGGCTCGGGAGAGTCGGCGGGCGCGCCCGGCGCGTCCACCGGGGCGGCCGTCGGGCCGAGCGGCGTGGTCGCGTCGAGCACCCCGGGGGCCTCCGCGGGCTCGGCGGCGGCCGCCACCACGATGCCCGTCTTGGCGCGGCGCCCGCGCTTCTCGATCCACGTGGCGAGCGAGGAGAGGGCGAGGCAGAGCGCGATGTAGATGACACCGAAGACGGTGACCGTCTGGACGAACGGGTACGTGCCGTTCACCGGCGTGTTGTTGGCGATGAGCCGTGCCGAGTACAGGAGCTCGGGGTAGAGGATCATGAAGCCGAGCGAGGTGTCCTTGAGGGTCACCACGAGCTGGCTGATGATCGTCGGCAGCATCGACCGCACGGCCTGCGGGAAGAGGATGCTGATCATGACCTGGGTCTTGCTCATGCCCAGGGCGTACGCGGCCTCCCGCTGCCCCTTCGGCACGGAGTTGATGCCGGCGCGCAGCACCTCGGCCTGGACGCAGCCGTTGTAGATGGTCAGACCCAGCACCAGCGCCCACAGCGGGGTCATGTCGCCGAGGATGCCCACCCACAGGGCGAAGATCGTGATCAGCAGCGGGATCGACCGGAAGAGGTCGATGAAGGCGACCGAGACCCAGCGGATGGGCCGGTGGTCGGAGAGCCTGCCGACGCACAGCACGACCGCGAAGATCAGCGAGAAGAAGCCCGCGAGGACGAAGGCCTTCAGCGTCGCCAGGAGCGCGTCGAAGATGTTCTGCCGGATGCCCGAATAGTTGAAGATGTCCCACAGGGCGCCGTCGAACTCGCCCTTCTCGTTGAGCCGCAGGACGATCCACAGGAGCAGGCCGAGCAGCGCGGCCGAGCCGATCACCGAGTAGATGACGTTGCGGACCCTGGCCTTGGGGCCGGGTGCGTCGAAGAGAACGCTGGCGCTCATCGGGCGACCTCCATTCGGTGCTCCAGCAGCCGGAAGATGCCGTTGATGGCGTACGTGATGATCAGGTAGGCGACCGTGATCCAGACGAAGATCATCACGATGTCGTAGCCCTCGTTGCTGAGCGTCTTGGTGATGTTGAACAGCTCGACGTTGTCGAAGCCGCCCGCGATCGCCGAGTTCTTGGTCAGCGCGATGAAGATCGAGCCCATCGGGGCGATGACCGCGCGCGTGGCCTGCGGGAGTACCACGATCCGCATGACCTGCGTGAAGCTCATGCCGATGGCGCGGGCCGCCTCGGCCTGGCCCATCGGCACGGTGTTGATGCCCGAGCGGAGGGCCTCGGCTATGAAGGACGACGTGTAGAAGCCCAGCGCCGTCACGGCGAGCACGAAGGAGTCCATGTCCGGGAACAGGATCTTCGGCAGGATGAAGAAGGCCACCAGGAACAGCAGCGTGAGCGGGGTGTTCCGGAGGATGTTCACCCACAGGGTGCCGAAGATGCGCAGCGGCGGCACCGGGGAGACCCGGAAGGCGGCGATGATCACGCCGAGCACCATGGCGATGATCCCGCTGACCACGGTCAGCTCCACGGTGCCGATGAACCCCTCGCGGAACAGCGACAGGTTGTCGGTCAGTACGTTCATGAATTCTCCGCGAGAGGGCGGTCGGACGGCGACGTGCTCACAAGACGCCCCGCCCCGCACGGTCGTTCAGGCCGTACGAAGCGGGGCGCAGGGTGTCACTTGGGGTCGGTGAAGGCCGGCGGCTCCTGGTACTCCGAGCCGGACTTGCCGATGGTGGCGTCGAACGCCTTCTTGTAGTCGCCGTTCTTCTGGTGCGCCTTGATGGCGTCCGCGACGGCCTTCTGCAGCGCGGCGTCACCCTTCTTGAGACCCACGCCGTAGGGCTCGTCCGAGAAGGGCTTGCCGACGACCTTGAGCTTCTTCGGGTTCTGCGCCGCGTAGCCCATCAGGATGGCGTCGTCGGTGGTGACGGCGTCGACCTGGTTGTTGAGCATCTGGGCCACGCACTCGGAGTACTTGGACAGCTCGGTGACCTTGGCGCCGTACTTCGGCTTCTTGATGTTCTGCAGCGGCGTCGAGCCGACGATAGAGCAGACCTTCTTGCCGCGGACGGTCTCCGGGCCCTTGATCTCCTTCTCGTCCTTGCGGACCAGCAGCGAGGCGCCGGCGTGGTAGTACGGGCCGGCGAAGTCGATCTGCTTCTTGCGCTCGTCGTTGATCGTGTACGTGCCGATCATCAGGTCGACGTCACCCTTGGAGACCGCGGTCTCGCGGGCGCCGGAGTCGACCGTCTTCCACTCGATCTGCTTCGGCGAGAAGCCGAGGTCGGCCGCGATCATCTTGGCGATCTCGATGTCGAAGCCGGAGTACTCCTTGGTCGACTGGTCCTGGAAGCCCAGGTACGGCTGGTCGGCCTTGGCGCCGATGACCAGCTTGCCGCGCTTCTTGGCGGCCTTGAACACGGACGAGTCGACCGAGGCGTCCTTGTTGACCGTGTAGCTGAGGGACTTGGTGCCCGAGCTGTCCGGGCCCTCCGGCTTGTCGCCGGCCGAGCCCTCCTTGCCGCCACACGCGGTGGCGGTCAGCGACAGCGCGGCGACGGCCGCAGCGACGGCGACGGACTTGCGGAGCTTCATGGTGAACATCCTTTGTTTCGACTGGTGTTGAGACGGCGTGGGAGCCTCAGTGCTTAAGGATCTTCGACAGGAAGTCCTTGGCCCGGTCGCTGCGCGGGTTGTTGAAGAACTGGTCCGGCGTGGCCTCTTCGACGATCCGGCCGTCCGCCATGAACACGACGCGGTTGGCCGCGGAGCGGGCGAAGCCCATCTCGTGGGTGACCACGACCATCGTCATGCCGTCCCGGGCGAGCTGCTGCATCACCTCGAGGACCTCGTTGATCATCTCCGGGTCGAGCGCCGACGTGGGCTCGTCGAAGAGCATCACCTTGGGGTCCATCGCCAACGCGCGGGCGATCGCGACGCGTTGCTGCTGACCGCCGGAGAGCTGCGCGGGGTACTTGTCGGCCTGCGTGGCGACGCCCACGCGGTCCAGCAGGCCGCGGGCCTTCTGCTCCGCCTCGGCCTTGCCGATCTTGCGCACCTTGGTCTGGCCCAGCGTCACGTTCTCGAGCACGGTCTTGTGCGCGAAAAGGTTGAACGACTGGAAGACCATGCCCACGTCCGCACGGAGCCGGGCGAGTTCCTTGCCCTCCTGGGGCAGGGGCTTGCCGTCGATCGAGATGTCTCCCGAATCGATCGTCTCCAGGCGGTTGATGGCGCGGCACAGGGTCGACTTGCCGGACCCGGAGGGGCCGATCACGACGACGACCTCACCGCGGGCGATGGTCAGGTCGATGTCCTGGAGGACGTGCAGAGCGCCGAAGTGCTTGTTGACGTTCTTCAGCACGACCAGGTCGTCCGCCCCGGGCGGTATGGCGTCCTTGGTCACCGATACTTCGGTCACGGCTTGTTGCTCCATCCTCCTCGGTTGGGAGGACAGTAATAACCCAGTGCGACCAGCGTCATTACATCTGAGGGGAAATTGAGCATAACGATCCGGCCGCAACCGGACACACCGTGTGAAGAGGGCCCACGGAGTGCGTACCGGCTGGGTAACGGAACGTGCAGGGGACCCGAACCCTCTTGACGTGGTCCTTATCCATCGGAGTGGATGCCTTGTGCGCATGCGCGCCTACCGGGCACGACGGAACAACGGATGAAGAGGAGGGGGCCCACATGCGACTGCTTCTTGTCGAGGACGACGATCACGTGGCCGCCGCCCTGTCCGCGGTTCTGGCCCGGCACGGCTTCGACGTCGTGCACGCCCGCAGCGGTGAAGAGGCCCTCCAGGCCCTGCTGCCCGCGGAAACACCTCCCTTCGGAGTGGTGCTCCTCGACCTGGGGCTGCCCGACCAGGACGGCTACGAGGTGTGCGGCAAGATCCGCAAGCGCGGCTCGGTGCCGGTGATCATGGTGACGGCCCGCGCGGACGTTCGGTCCCGCATCCACGGGCTCAACCTCGGAGCCGACGACTACGTAGTGAAGCCGTACGACACCGGGGAACTGATCGCCCGCATCCACGCGGTCATCCGGCGCCCCGCCTCCGGCGGCCCCGCGACGCCCGTCGACAGCGAACTGCGGCTCGGCCCCGTCCGCATCGAACTGCCCACCCGCCAGGTCAGCGTGGACGGTTCGGTCGTCCAACTGACCCGCAAGGAGTTCGACTTGCTCGCGCTCCTCGCCCAGCGCCCCGGAGTGGTGTTCCGCCGCGAGCAGATCATCAGCGAAGTGTGGCGCACCAGTTGGGAAGGCACGGGCCGCACCCTGGAAGTGCACGTGGCGTCCCTGCGCTCGAAGCTCCACATGCCGGCCCTGATCGAGACCGTGCGCGGCGTCGGCTACCGCCTCGTCGCCCCGGCGGCGTAGGCCGGAGCGAGGACAGGTGCGCTCTCGCCTCCTCCCGCTGCTGATCATCCTGATGGCGGGCGTGCTGCTCGCGCTCGGATTCCCGCTCGCCGTCAGCGTCGCTGCGGCACAACAGCAGAAGGTGGTCGTCGACCGGATCGACGACACGGCACGCTTCGCGTCACTCGCGCAGTTCGTCACCGAACGTCCCACCGGATCACGGGTGGTGGGCAGCAACGACGAGCGCCGCGACACCCTCCAGAAGGAACTCGACGACTACTACGACGTCTACGGCATCCGCGCGGGCGTCTTCTATCGCGACGACGGCCCCATGGCCCACGCCCCGAGCGACTGGCTGCTGCCCAAGGAGGGGGACGTGCGGGCCGCCTTCGACGAGGCGCTCCGCTCGCGCGGCAGCCACGACCCCGAGCAGGTGTGGCCGTGGCAGCGCGGAAGGCTGGCCGTCGCGTCGCCGGTGATCAGGGACGGCGACGTCATCGCCGTCGTCGTCACCGACTCGCCGACCGGGCGCATGCGTTCGAAGACGCTCCAGGGCTGGCTGCTCATCGCCACGGGCGAATCGGCCGCCATGCTCCTGGCGGTCGGCGCGGCCCTGCGGCTCACCGGCTGGGTGCTGCGCCCAGTGCGCGTCCTGGACGCCACGACGCACGACATAGCGACCGGCCGCCTCAAGTCCCGCGTCGCCGCCGCGGGCGGGCCGCCGGAACTGAGGCGCCTGGCCCGTTCGTTCAACGAAATGGCCGACAACGTCCAGGATGTCCTGGAACAGCAGCGCGCCTTCGTCGCCGACGCCTCGCACCAACTGCGCAACCCGCTCTCCGCCCTGCTGCTGCGCATCGAGCTCCTCGCCCTCGAACTGCCCGAGGGCAACGAGGAGATCGCCTCGGTCCGCACCGAGGGCAAGCGCCTGGCGCAGGTCCTCGACGACCTGCTGGACCTGGCGCTCGCCGAGCACGCCGAGGCCGACCTGAGCCTCACCGACATCGGCGAGCTGGCCGCCGAGCGCGTCGCCGCCTGGCGTCCGCTGGCCGACGAGCGGGGCGTGCGGCTGACCGGCGAGTGCCCGGCGACGACCGGCTGGGCCGACCCGGTCGCCCTCTCCAGCGCGCTGGACGCGGTGATCGACAACGCCGTGAAGTTCACGCCCGAGGGCGGCCCGGTCCACGTGACGGTCGCCTCCAGCGACGGGACGACGACCGTCGTGGTCACCGACGGCGGCCCCGGCCTCACCGAGGACGAGCTGGCCCGCGTCGGCGACCGCTTCTGGCGCAGCACCCGCCACCAGAACGTGAAGGGGTCGGGCCTCGGCCTGTCCATCTCGCGGGCCCTGCTCGCGGCGGGCGGCGGCGCCATCACGTACGCCCGTCACGAACCGCACGGACTGAAGGTGACGGTCAGCGTGCCCCGCAGCGAGCCCGCCGGGACGTCCTGACGGCGCCGCTCAGGGCTTGACCGAACGGTAGTAGCCGCGCGCGCCGGCGTGCAGCGGCAGCGGATCGGTGAACAGGGCGGTGCGCAGATCCACCAGCTGGGCCGCGTGCACCTGGTCGCCGATGTGGTCGCGGCTGTCGATGACGGTGCGGGTCAGCCGCGAGGTCAGAACGGCGTCGGTGCGGTCGGTGGTCACCAGGAGGTTCGCCACCGCCAGGGTCCGCACGGCGGAGCCCTTCTGCGCCGCCGGGTAGGCGTCCGCCGGCATCGTCGCCGCCCGGTAGTAGCGCGAGGCGCCGCCCTGCTTGTGCAGCGACTCGACGAGGTGGCCGAGATCCACGAGACGGACGTCCGTCTGCTCGGAGAGCCTGCGCACGGAGGCCGTCGGCAGCCCGCCCGACCAGAAGAAGGCGTCGATGTCGTGATGCTTCAGCAGGTCGGGCATGGTGTCGATGCCGGCCGCCACCGGCGTGATGTCCGTGGCCGTGTCCAGGCCCGCCGCGTCCAGCACCCGGTCCGCTATCAGTCGCACGCCTGAGCGATCCTGGCCCACCGCCACGCGCTTGCCCCGCAGATCCTCGACGGACTCGATGCCCGAGCCGCGGGGGACCACCAGCTGTACGTAGTCGTCGTACAGCCGCACGCACCCGCGCAGCCGGTCCCACCCGGGCGCGCCCTCCAGGCGGTACTTCTCGACCGCGTCGGCGGCCGCGATGGTGAAGTCGGCCTTCCCGGTGGCCACCCGCTCGACGTTCTGCTGCGAGCCCTCGCTGTTCAGCAGGCTCACGTCGACCTTCGGCATGTCCCGCGAGATCTCCTTCTCCAGGAGCTTGCCGTACCGCTCGTAGACACCGTTCTGCACGCCCGTGCTGAACGTCATCGGGCCCTTCGGAGAGTCCTCGTCCATGGGCAGCAGCCACCACACCAGCAGCCCGAACACCACGAGCGCCGCGGTGGAGCCCTGCAGGGCGCGGCGCCTGCTGATGCGGGGGAGTGCCTGGAACATGCGCGCGATCCTGCCAGCCCACTCACCGTGCTGACCAGGGGCGCGGTCACACTGTGTGTTTCCGGCGCCCGGCCGCCGGGCGCCCGCGGGGAATCCCCGGGCACGCGCGCGTGGCGACCCCGTACCCTGGTGGGCGAGATGAGCGCGAAGACCTACGAGGTGCGCACCTACGGGTGCCAGATGAACGTCCATGACTCCGAGCGGCTCTCCGGGCTGCTGGAGGACGCCGGCTATGTGCGTGCGCCCGAAGGGGCGGACGGCGACGCCGACGTCGTCGTCTTCAACACGTGCGCCGTGCGCGAGAACGCCGACAACCGTCTGTACGGCAATCTCGGCCGCCTGGCGCCGATGAAGACCAAGCGTCCCGGGATGCAGATCGCCGTCGGCGGCTGCCTCGCCCAGAAGGACCGCGACACCATCGTCAAGAAGGCGCCGTGGGTCGACGTCGTCTTCGGCACGCACAACATCGGCAAGCTGCCGGTCCTCCTGGAGCGCGCCCGCGTCCAGGAAGAGGCGCAGGTCGAGATCGCCGAGTCCCTCGAGGCCTTCCCGTCGACGCTGCCGACCCGCCGCGAGAGCGCGTACGCGGCCTGGGTCTCCATCTCCGTCGGCTGCAACAACACCTGCACCTTCTGCATCGTCCCCGCGCTGCGCGGCAAGGAGAAGGACCGCAGGACCGGCGACATCCTCGCGGAGATCGAGGCGCTCGTCGGCGAGGGTGTCTCCGAGATCACCCTCCTCGGGCAGAACGTGAACGCGTACGGCTCGGACATCGGCGACCGCGAGGCCTTCAGCAAGCTGCTGCGCGCCTGCGGGCAGATCGAGGGCCTGGAGCGCGTGCGCTTCACCTCCCCGCACCCGCGCGACTTCACCGACGACGTGATCGCCGCCATGGCCGAGACGCCGAACGTGATGCCGCAGCTGCACATGCCGCTGCAGTCCGGTTCGGACCCCGTCCTCAAGGCGATGCGCCGCTCGTACCGCCAGGACCGCTTCCTGGGGATCATCGAGAAGGTCCGCGCCGCCATGCCGGACGCCGCGATCTCCACCGACATCATCGTGGGCTTCCCCGGCGAGACCGAGGAGGACTTCGAGCAGACCATGCACGTGGTCCGCGAGGCCCGCTTCGCCAACGCCTTCACCTTCCAGTACTCCAAGCGCCCCGGGACCCCGGCCGCGACGATGGACGACCAGGTCCCCAAGGAGGTCGTCCAGTCGCGCTACGAGCGCCTGGTCGCGCTCCAGGAGGAGATCTCCTGGGAGGAGAACAAGAAGCAGGTCGGCCGCACTCTGGAGCTGATGGTCGCCGAGGGCGAGGGCCGCAAGGACGGCACCACGCACCGCCTCTCCGGCCGCGCCCCCGACAACCGCCTGGTGCACTTCACCAAGCCGGACGCCCCGGTGCGCCCCGGTGACGTCGTGACGGTCGAGATCACCTACGCCGCCCCGCACCACCTGCTCGCCGAGGGCGCCGTGCTGAACGTGCGTCCCACGCGCGCGGGTGACGCCTGGGAGAAGCGGCAGGCCGAGGCGGCCGCCAAGCCCGCGGGCGTGATGCTGGGGCTGCCGAAGATCGGCGTCCCCGAGCCGCTCCCGGCGGCGACGGGCAGCGGCTGCGGTTGCGACTGACGGCCGATCGGTACGGACGAGAGTTCGGTGCTCGCGAGAGACCCGTACTGACGCCGGATCAGTAGGGCGCGCTGTCGAGGGCCGGGCCGCGGCCCTCGACCTGCTGACCGGGGCGGTACCCGCCGTCCCGCCCGGCGGCGCGCGTTACGCTGCGGATCATGCTTGTCGCCGCCGCCGTCTGCCCCTGCCCGCCGCTGCTCGTCCCCGAGGTCGCCGCGGGTGCCGCTCCCGAGCTGGACGCCGCCCGCGCGGCGTGCACGGACGCCATCGGGGTCCTCGCCGCCGCCCGGCCCGACCGCCTCGTCGTGGTCGGCCCCGCCGAGCCGAACGGGCGCGGTCCGCATCCCCAGGGCGCGCGCGGATCCTTCCGAGGCTTCGGCGTGGACCTCGACGTACGCCTGGGAACGGCGACGGACGAGCCGGACGCGTCAGGCGGGGCGGATGCGTTGGACGAGGCCGCGGAGCGTGAGCTTCCGACGTCGCTGGCCGTGGCCGGCTGGCTGCTCGGACGTACGCGGTGGTCGACCGCGCCGCTGGAAGGTCTCGGCGTGGGGGAACCGATCGCCGCCGAGCGGTGTATCCACGTCGGAGAAGAAATCGGGGCACGGGCCGACCGCGTGGCACTGCTGGTGATGGGCGACGCCAGCGCGTGCCGCACGCTGAAGGCGCCGGGCTACCTGGACGAGCGCGCGGCCGGCTTCGACGCGGAGGTCGCGCGTGCCCTCGGCGCGGCCGACGTGGCGGCGCTGAAGGCGCTGGACGCCGATCTCGCGTACGAACTGAAGGCGGCGGGCCGTGCGCCGTGGCAGGTGCTCGCCGGAGCGGCGGACGGCGCCTCGCTGCGCGGTGAGCTGCTCTACGACGACGCGCCGTACGGCGTGGGCTATCTGGTCGCGGCCTGGTCGTAGCGACCGCCCGTGTGAGGGCGACCTGCTCGCCCGGTGGCCACCTGGTCCGGGCGACCCGCTCGCGACGCCCCCGCGCGTCCCCGCGGGGCGCACGGCGACGGCCGCGAAGCGTCACGCTTCACGGCCGTCCGCCGATGCTGATCAGGGAGCCGGTGACGACGGGGGCGGCGGGGTGCCGCCGCCCGTGTCCTTGCCCTCGTCCGTCCCGGCGAGGCGGTCCACGGCGTCCTTCGCCTTGCCCGTCCCTGTCTGGATCTTGTCGCTGTACTTGCCCTTGGTCTTTTCGTCGACCACCTTCGCGGCCTTGTCCAGGCCCTGGTCGATCTTGTCCCCGTGCTGCTGCGCGAGGTCAGAGACCTTGTCCTTGGCAGGGGCCAGCTTGGCTTTCAGTTGGTCCAGGAAGCCCATGGGTTCACCTTCCCTCGCTGGGGAGTCACTTGCGGGCGCTCTCACCGGCCTCGTTGTCGGCCGCCTCCTCGGCGGACTGCTGCTTCGGGATCTCCACGCCCTCCGCGGCGGCCGCTTCAGCGGTCTCCGCCGGCTTGTCCTCGGCAGCGCTCTCGGCGTCCGTGTCGGCCTCGGCGGCGGGCTTCGCATCGGCGGAGGCCTCGGGGGAATCCTTGGCCTCTTCCGGCTCTGCCGTCAGTGTGGCGGCGGCCGCCTCGGTCGTTGACGCCTCTTCGCTGTCCTTGGTCTTCCGGCGAAATCGTGCAAATACGCCCATAACTACTCCATACGTTACTCGTGTGGGCGAAATCCCGCCCCGCCCGGTGCGTCCCATTGCGTCGCACGGGTCATCGGTCCTGGAAACCGGCGGCCGGAACCTCGCAACAGGCAACGACCCCGGAGCCGTGCCGTCACGTAGCTCGTTCGGGAAGACCGTGAGGGGTTTGCGAGACTGGAGCGGTGAGTAGCGCAGCTCCCGCCCCGCGGGTCATCGCCGTCGTCGGTCCGACCGCGGCAGGAAAGTCCGATCTGGGCGTATTTCTCGCCCAGTGCCTCGGCGGCGAAGTCGTCAACGCCGACTCGATGCAGCTCTACCGGGGGATGGACATCGGCACCGCCAAGCTGACGCCCGAGGAGCGCGGCGGGGTGCCCCACCACCTCCTGGACATCTGGGACGTCACGGAGGCGGCCAGCGTCGCCGAGTACCAGAAGCTGGCCCGAGCGGAGATCGACCGGCTCCTGGCCGAGGGGCGCTGGCCCATCCTGGTCGGCGGCTCCGGCCTCTACGTCCGGGGGGCCGTGGACCACCTGGAGTTCCCCGGCACCGACCCCGCCGTGCGGGCCCGCCTGGAGGAGGAGCTGGACCTGCGCGGCCCCGGAGCGCTGCACGCCCGCCTCGCCGCCGCCGACCCGGACGCGGGCAAGGCCATCCTGCCCAGCAACGGCCGCCGGATCGTCCGCGCCCTCGAGGTCATCGAGATCACCGGCAAGCCCTTCACCGCCAACCTCCCCCGCCACGAGTCCGTCTACGACACCGTCCAGATCGGCGTCGACGTCGAGCGCCCCGAACTCGACGAACGCATCGCCACGCGCGTGGACCGTATGTGGGAGGCGGGTCTGGTCGACGAGGTGCGCGCACTGGAGGCGCAGGGGCTGCGCGAGGGGCTCACGGCCCCGCGCGCGCTCGGCTACCAACAGGTGCTCGCGGCACTCGCGGGGGAGTGCACGGAAGACGAGGCGCGCGCCGAAACAGTGCGCGCCACCAAGCGCTTCGCGCGCCGTCAGGATTCATGGTTCCGGCGCGATCCGCGGGTGCACTGGCTCAGTGGGGCCGTGGCCGATCGCGGGGAACTCCCGGCACGCGCACTGGCGTTGGTCGAACGAGCGGTCACAGCCTGATCACGTGATGGCATCGGGACGCTCCGGCGGTCATCCCGGCACCTGACGGCGTGCCATCATCGACCATCGATCGACCAGTGGAGTCCGGAGTGGGAGGGCGCGTGGCGATGGAGGCCGGCCCTCGTGACACCGCGCATGACGGCGGTGAGCAGCTGAGCCCCGACGGGCCCGACGACGTATCCGGCGGCGTGACGGACGACGGTCCGAACGCGGACGAGATGGCGCCCGAGGCCGAGGTCGAGGTCGAGCTGCGCCCGCAGCCGCGCCTGCGCGTCTGGCAGCTCGCGCCGATCGTGATCCTCGCCGCGCTCGGCTCCCTGATGTTCGCCTTCCCGCTGGCCTTCGAGTTCGGCGGAGGCGGTGGCGGCGGAGCGGCCGACGGCGGCGCCGTGGTCGCCATGCTCGGGCTGCTGATCAGCTGCTGCGCGGCTGGCTGGGGCATGATGGCCGCCCGCCGCGTGGGCCACACCTGGCCGGGGCTGCCCGAGCGCGGCTCCGGACGCCGCCCGGACTGGCGGGTCGTCGCCCTGTACGCCCTGCTGTTCCTCGGCGCCGTGGTGCTCGCCGTGTGGCGGGTCGCCCGTCTGCGCTCCTGAGCGGGCCGTACGGAACCTTGACGGCACCGGAGGACCGAGTGTCGTACCCACCCCGTACGATCGAGGAATGAGCACGCGGATCGCCTTCCTCAAGGGGCACGGGACCGAGAACGACTTCGTGATCATCCCCGACCCCGACAACGCCATCGAGCTGTCCCCGGCCGCCGTGGCCGCCCTGTGCGACCGCCGCGCGGGCATCGGTGGCGACGGCCTCCTCCATGTCGTACGCTCCGCCGCCCACCCCGAGGCGCGCCACCTGGCCGACCGCGCCGAATGGTTCATGGACTACCGCAACGGCGACGGGTCGGTCGCCGAGATGTGCGGCAATGGAGTGCGCGTCTTCGCGCGGTACCTCCAGCACGCCGGGCACGCGGGCGAGGGCGACCTGGCCGTGGCCACCCGCGGCGGCGTGAAGACCGTGCACATCGCCAAGGAGGAGTCCGGCGGCGACATCACGGTCGGGATGGGCAAGGCGCTCCTCCCCGAAGGGGACGTCACCGTCTCGGTGGACGACCACCAGTGGCCCGCGCGCAACGTGAACATGGGCAATCCGCACGCGGTCGCCTTCGTGGCCGACCTCTCCGAAGCGGGCAAGCTCTACGACGCCCCGCCCTTCAGCCCCGCCTCCGCCTACCCTTCGGGGGTGAACGTGGAGTTCGTCGTCGACCGCGGCCCCCGCCACGTCGCCATGCGCGTGTACGAGCGCGGCGCGGGCGAGACCCGCTCCTGCGGCACGGGCGCGTGCGCCGTGGCCGTGGCGGCGGCCCGCAGGGACGGCGTGGACCCGGCGGTGACCGGAGCCCCGGCGACGTACACCGTCGACCTGCCCGGCGGACGCCTGGTGATCACCGAGCGGCCCGACGGCGAGATCGAGATGACGGGCTCGGCGGTGATCGTCGCCGAAGGCGAGATCGCGTCCGAATGGCTCGAAACGGCAATCGCGTGAACTGTCGCTCGAATGGGTGATCCGTTTCACGCTCGGCGAGAGGCGGTCAGCACCGCGTGATGGGCTCGGTAGCATCAAGCACCGGCCCGGACGGAGCACGCCGCCGTCCGCCCACCGCCGGTCGGAGCAGCCGGAGGTGCCCATGAGTGCGGAGGCCACGAACCCTGCCACGTCCGGCCCCGTGACGCCCGGGGCCCCACGCAGGCGCGGCCGCGCCCGGATCGACCTGCGCAGGCTCGGCCGTGCCGCCCTGCTCGGATCCGGTACCCGCGACCGTCTTCCCGACGCGATCGGCCATGTGGCGGAGGCCCACCGCGCCCACTACCCGGACGCCGACCTGGAGCCGCTGCGCCGCGCGTACGTCCTCGCGGAGTCCTCGCACCGCGGCCAGATGCGCAAGAGCGGCGAGCCGTACATCACGCACCCGCTCGCCGTGACGCTGATCCTCGCCCAGCTCGGCGCGGAGATCACGACCCTGACCGCGTCCCTGCTGCACGACACCGTCGAGGACACGGACGTGACGCTGGACCAGGTGCGGGACGAGTTCGGCGAGGACGTCTGTTATCTGGTCGACGGCGTCACCAAGCTCGAAAAGGTCGACTACGGAGCGGCGGCCGAGCCGGAGACGTTCCGCAAGATGCTCGTCGCGACCGGCAACGACGTACGCGTGATGTCGATCAAGCTCGCCGACCGCCTGCACAACATGCGCACCCTCGGCGTCATGCGCCCCGAGAAACAGGCCCGCATCGCCAAGGTCACCCGGGACGTGCTCATCCCGCTGGCCGAGCGCCTCGGCGTGCAGGCGCTCAAGACCGAGCTGGAGGACCTGGTCTTCGCGATCCTCCACCCCGAGGAGTGCGCCGAGGTCAAGGCGCTGATCGCCGCCAACGCCGCGGGCGAGGGGGACCCCCTGGGGGACATCGCGGGCGAGGTGCGCGGAGTGCTGCGCGACGCCGGCATCACGGCGGAAGTCCTCATCAGGCCGCGGCACTTCGTCTCCGTCCACCGGGTGCACCGCAGGCGGGGCGAGCTGCGTGCGTCGGACTACGGCCGCCTCCTCGTGCTCGTCAACGAGGACGCGGACTGCTACGGCGTCCTGGGCGAGCTGCACACCTGTTTCACGCCGGTCGTCTCGGAGTTCAAGGACTTCATCGCCGTACCGAAGTTCAACCTCTACCAATCGCTGCACACGGCCGTGGCCCGCTCCGACGGCGAAGTCGCCGAAGTGCTCATCCGTACGCATCAGATGCACCGGGTCGCCGAGGCGGGCGTCGTCTCCCTGCGCAATCCCTACGCCCCTTCGGAGGAGCCGTCCGACGGCGCCGAGGACGAGCGCGTGGACCCGACCAGGCCCGGCTGGCTCTCCCGGCTCCTCGACTGGCAGCAGGCCGCCCCCGACCCGGACACGTTCTGGTCGACCCTGCGGGAGGACCTCGCCCAGGACCGCGAGATCGCCGTCTTCCGGCCCGACGGCGGCACGCTCGGCCTGCCCGCGGGCGCCACCTGCGTCGACGCCGCGTACGCCCAGTACGGCGAGGACGCGCACGCGTGCATCGGCGCCCGCGTCAACGGCCGCCTGGCGACGCTCAGCACGGTCCTGCGGGACGGCGACACGGTGCAGCTCCTGATGGGGCAGGACGCCGCCTCGGGGCCCTCGCGCGAGTGGCTGGAGCACGCGCGCACGCCCGCCGCGCGGATCGCCATCCGGCGCTGGCTCACCGCCCATCCGGTGCCGGCGGCACCCTCGCCCGCGCCCTCCGGACAGCGACCGCCCCAGCAGCCGCCCGTGGCCGCGCCCCGGCCCGAGGTCTCCGACTCCCTGCGCCCGGCCATGGCGAACGCCGTCGTGGACCGTGAGGGCGCCACCGTCCGCCTCGCCGGTTGTTGTACGCCGGTGCCGCCCGACGACGTCACCGCCTTCGCCGTACGCGGCGGCGTCGTGACCGTCCACCGCGTCGGCTGCCCCGCCGTGGAACGCATGAAGGAAGTGGGGCGCGCCGAGATCGGCGTGCGCTGGGGGGACACCGCGGAGTGCCGGGTCACTCTGATCGCCGAATCGTTCGGCCGGGCGCATCTGCTCGCGGACCTCACCGAAGCGATCGCCCTCGAAGGCGTGGCGATCATCTCCGCGACCGTGGAGCCGCCGACCCAGCAGCGCGTGCGCCACACGTACACGCTCCAACTCCCGGACGCGGCACACCTTCCCGGGCTGATGCGGGCGATGCGCGCGGTGCCCGGGGTGTACGACGTGAGCCGCGCCCAGCACTCGGCGGCGGCCGCCCACTGAGAGCCTCCCGGCGCCTGGCGCCGAGCTCGACGGCGACTCGTTCGAGTGGCCCGGCGCGCGCCGTCACCCGACGGAAGGTGAGCGCTGATAGCGGTAGTTCATGCTGCTCACCCCAGGAGGCACGGCCGCCCGGCCGAAGTCCCTCCGCACCTCCCGCATCGCCACCGCGCTGATCGTGGCGACCGCTTCAGCCGCTCTCGTCGCGGCGAGTGCACCGTCGCCGGCCACCCCGCTCGGCATCGGCGACCCGCTCTTCCCGCACCTCGGCAACCCCGGCTACGACGTGGCGTCGTACGACATCGCGTTCACCTATCACGGTGACAACAAGAAGCCGCTGGACGCCATCACCAAGATCGACGCACGGGCGACCGCGCCTCTGGAGCGGGTGAATCTCGACTTCACGCACGGCACCGTCCGCTCCGTGGAGGTCGACGGCCGGAGCGCACGCTTCGACAGCACCGGTGAGGACCTCGTCGTGACCCCGGCCGAGCCCGTCCGGCGCGGCGAACGGATGCGGATCACCGTCCGGCACACCAGCGACCCGATGCCCGCGAAGAACGCCGAGGGCGGCTGGGTGCGCACCCGTGACGGGCTCGCGATGGCCAACCAGGCCGACGCCGCCCACCTGGTCTTCCCGTGCAACGACCACCCCGCCGACAAGGCGCGGTTCACGTTCCGGATCACCGCGCCGAAGGGGCTCACCGCCGTCGCCAACGGCCTGCCGATCGCCAGGACGCGGCACGGCGGCGCCACCACCTGGGCCTACCGCACCCACCACCCGATGGCGACCGAGCTGGCCCAGGTGTCGATCGGCCACTCCAGTGTGCTGCGGCGTACCGGCCCGCACGGCCTGCCCGTACGCGACGTGGTGCCCACCAAGGACCGCACGCGCGTGGAGCCCTGGCTGAGGAAGACGCCCGGCCAGATCGCGTGGATGGAAAGGAAGATCGGCCGCTACCCGTTCGAGGCCTACGGCGTCCTCATCGCCGAGGCGCAGACCGGCTTCGAACTGGAGACACAGACGCTCTCCCTCTTCGAGAGAGAGCTGTTCACGCGTCCCGAGTACCCGGAGTGGTACGTCGACTCGATCATGGTGCACGAGCTGGCGCACCAGTGGTTCGGCGACAGCGTGAGCCCGCGCGCCTGGTCGGACCTGTGGCTCAACGAAGGCCACGCCACCTGGTACGAGGCGCTCTACGCCGAGGAACGGGCGAAGAAGTCCGGGGTGAAGCAGACCCTGAAGGACCGGATGCGGGACGCCTACCGCCAGTCGGACGCCTGGCGCGCGGCCGGCGGACCGCCCGCCCGGCCGCAGCGGCCCGCGCCGGGACAGAAGATCAGCATCTTCCGTCCCGTCGTCTACGACGGCAGCGCCCTGGTCCTGTACGCCCTGCGCCAGGAGATCGGGCAGCGGGCCTTCGAGCAGTTGGAGCGCGTGTGGGTCCGCACGCACCGTGACGGCAACGCCGAGACCGCCGACTTCGTGCGGCTGGCCTCCTGGATCTCCGGGCGTGACCTGGGCGCCTTCTTCGACGCCTGGCTGTACGGGGAGAAGACACCGCCCATGCCGGGGCATCCCGACTGGGTTTCCGGGAAATAACCCGGATGACGAGACGTGCCGTGCCGTGCAACCATCGTCAGGTCGACGGCGCGGCCCGTCCGGGAGATCCCCTCGGGGATTTCTCAGGGACGGCCGCGGACGGTTCGGGGAATCTCCGGACCACCCCGGGCGTTGTCGACTGTGACGGGTGACGCATCCGTCCGCATTTCCCACGACGAATCGACGTAAGGACCCAATGACCTCCTCTTCTTCCCCTTCCCAGGACGCACAGAGCTTCGCGCAGAACTACCCCGAAGGTCTTCGGGCCGATGCCCTGATGGAAGAGGACGTCGCCTGGAGCCACGAGATCGACGGAGAGCGGGACGGCGATCAGTTCGACCGCTCCGAGCGCGCGGCCCTGCGCCGCGTCGCCGGCCTCTCCACCGAGCTCGAGGACGTCACCGAAGTCGAGTACCGCCAGCTCCGCCTGGAGCGCGTGGTCCTCGTCGGCGTCTGGACTTCGGGAACGGTTCAGGATGCGGAGAACTCCCTCGCCGAGCTGGCCGCCCTCGCCGAGACGGCGGGTGCGCTCGTGCTCGACGGCGTCGTCCAGCGCCGCGACAAGCCCGACCCGGCCACGTACATCGGCTCCGGCAAGGCCATGGAGCTGCGTGACATCGTGCTCGAGACCGGGGCCGACACCGTCGTCTGCGACGGTGAGCTGAGCCCCGGCCAGCTGATCCACCTCGAAGACGTCGTCAAGGTCAAGGTGGTCGACAGGACCGCCCTGATCCTCGACATCTTCGCCCAGCACGCCAAGTCCCGAGAGGGCAAGGCGCAGGTCGCCCTGGCGCAGATGCAGTACATGCTGCCGAGGCTCCGCGGCTGGGGCCAGTCGCTCTCCCGTCAGATGGGTGGCGGCGGCGGTGGCGGCATGGCCACCCGCGGTCCCGGTGAGACCAAGATCGAGACGGACCGGCGACGGATCCGCGAGAAGATGGCGAAGATGCGCCGTGAGATCGCGGAGATGAAGACGGGCCGCGACATCAAGCGCCAGGAGCGCCGGCGCAACAAGGTGCCCTCGGTCGCCATCGCCGGGTACACGAACGCCGGCAAGTCCTCCCTGCTCAACCGCCTCACGGGCGCGGGCGTACTGGTGGAGAACGCGCTGTTCGCCACCCTCGACCCGACCGTGCGCCGGGCCGAGACGCCGAGCGGCCGGGTCTACACCCTGGCCGACACCGTCGGGTTCGTGCGGCACCTGCCGCACCACCTCGTCGAGGCGTTCCGCTCCACGATGGAGGAGGTCGGCGACTCCGACCTGATCCTGCACGTGGTGGACGGTTCGCACCCGGTGCCGGAGGAGCAACTGGCAGCCGTGCGCGAGGTCATCCGCGACGTGGGCGCCACCGACGTGCCCGAGATCGTGGTGATCAACAAGGCGGACGCCGCGGACCCGCTGGTCCTGCAGCGCCTCCTGCGCAACGAGAAGCACGCGATCGCGGTCTCCGCGCGCACCGGCGCCGGCATCGACGAGCTCCTCGGGCTCATCGACTCCGAGCTGCCGCGGCCCGAGGTCGAGATCGAGGCCCTCGTTCCGTACACGCACGGCCAGCTCATCTCGCGTGCGCACGCCGAGGGCGAAGTGCTCTCCGAGGAGCACACCGCCGAGGGCACCCTGCTCAAGGCGCAGGTGCACGAGGAACTCGCCGCGGAGCTCGCTCCGTACGCACTGGCCACGCGCTGATCACGGCGCGGTCCGGCTGAAGCACGGACGAAGGCCCGCCCCCTTGCACAGGGGGCGGGCCTTCGTCGTGTCAGGAGAGCGGTGCGGCTACTGCGCGCCGTACTTCTTGCTCATCATGTCGTAGACCTGCTCGGCGCCACGGCCCAGCTGCGGTCCGGCGAGCCAGGTGTTCTCGGCCGGGCCGATCGAGGTGTTCGAGACGAGCTTCGTCTTGTCGCCCACCACACGGAACCAGCCGCCGCCGGACGAACCACCGGTCATCGTGCAGCCGATGCGGTACATCGTCGGCAGGGACGGCGACAGCGACAGACGCCCCGGCCTGTCGACGCACTTGTGCATGATCAGGCCGTTGTACGGCGGGGCGGCGGGGTAGCCCCAGGCGCCCATCGAGCCCGCGCTCTGTGCGGACGGCGTGGAGAAGTCGACGTCGAGCGCGTTGCCGACGGTCTCCTCCAGGGACTTGGTGCCCTGCTCCGGCTTCACGTGCAGGACGGCGTAGTCGTACGTCGCACCCGCGCCGCCCGTCGGACCGCCCTCGTTGATCCACTCGTTGGAGGTCGAGACCCAGTCCGCCCAGTACTGGCCGTAGGGGGCGATCTCCTGCGGCGCCGCGTTGCGCAGCTCGGCCTCGGACTTGCCGAGGTCGTTGTAGGACGGCACGAAAGCGATGTTGCGGTACCAGCCGCCGTTCTTGCCGGCGTGCACGCAGTGGCCCGCGGTCCACACGAGGTTGGACTTGCCCGGGTTGCGCGGGTCCTTCACGACCGTGCCGGAGCAGACCATCGAGCCCTCGGGGGAGTCGAAGAAGATCTTCCCGACGGGGGCCGCGTTCTCGTGGTACGGCGTCTTCTCGGGCTTGGCCTGGACCGGGGTCGGCTCGGGGTCGGTCGCGCCCTGGTCGGCGCTCGCGTCCTTCGCGGCGATCGTCTTGTTCGGGTCCTTGGCCTTCTTCATCCGCTCGGGCTTCCAGAGCCCTTCGATGACCGGGTTGGCGAAGTCCTTGGCCTCGCGCAGCCAGTCGTCCTTGTCCCAGTTCTTCCAGGCGCCGCCCTTCCAGTCGTCCAGGTCGATGCCGTTCTCTTTGAGCTTGTCGGCGAGGCCGTCGGGAAGCTTGGCGTCGGAACCGGAATCGGAGCCATCGGCTCCCTGGGACGCGGCGGTGTCGGACTTGTCGCTCGCCTTGTCCTCGCTCGGGCCGCAGGCCGTGGCGGTGAGCGCCAGGGTCGCTGCGAGCCCGGTGACGGCGAGTGCGGCGCGCCGCGCACGACTGCGCGCGAAGGGCACACGAGTGGAACGCATGGTGCTGTTACCCCCGTTAGAACGTGTGTTTGCCATGTACGTGTCACATGTCGGCGTGGGAGCTCCGGGGAGCCCCGCATGGACACAACACCCCACTATGCCTGTGAGGTTGGGGACGAACGACGGCGGGGTCGTGAAGGTTTCCGGCGCCCCGCCGTCGTAGGGCTGCTGCTGACCTGCTGGTGGCCGCGTGCGGCCGATCGCGAGTCAGCGTCGGCCGATTACTGGTCGGCGAACTTCTTGCTGACCGCGGTGTAGATGCCCTTGGCCTCCTTGCCCAGGCGCGGGCCGGCCAGCCAGCCCGCCGTCACCGGACCGATGGAGGTGTTCGACACCAGCGCGGGCTTGCCGTCCTGGCCCGCGGCGACCCAGCCACCGCCGGATGAACCGCCGGTCATGGTGCAGCCGACGCGGTACATCGTCGGGTCGGGCTTGGTCAGCGAGAGGCGGCCCGGCTTGTCGGCGCACTGGAACAGCTTCTGGCCGTCGTACGGAGGCGCGGCCGGGTAGCCGGTCGCCGTCATCTTGGCGATCTTCGGCACAGCAGGGGCGTTGAAGTCCACGGGGAGCGCGGAACCGACCGTCTCCTCCAGCGACTTGCCCTCGCTGCCCTTCTCCGGCTTCACGTGGATGACCGCGAAGTCGTACGGCGCACCCGCGCCGCCCGTCGGGCCGCCCTGCTCGATCCACTGGTCGGAGGTCTGCGCCCAGTCACCCCACCAGACGCCGTACGGAGCGACCTCTTCCTTGGGGGCGTTCTGCAGCTCCGCGGCCGACTTGCCGCTGTTGTTGTACGAGGGAACGAAGACCATGTTGCGGTACCAGCCGCCCTTGGCGCCCGCGTGCACGCAGTGGCCGGCGGTCCACACCATGTTGGACTTGCCCGGGTGGGCCGGGTCCTTGACGACGGTCGCGGAGCAGACCATCGAACCCTCGGGGCTGTCGAAGAAGAGCTTGCCCGACTCGGCGGCCTGGTCGTGGTACGGCGGCGTCACGGCCGCCGCCTGCACGGGCTTGGGGGTCGGGTCGGTGACGCCCTGGTCACCGGAGATGTCGTTGTCGTCGACGCCCCGGTCGGGGTTCTTGTCGGCGTCCCGCATCCGGTCCGGGTCCCACAGGTCCTCGATGATCGGGTTGACGAAGTCGCCGGCCTCGCGGAGCCAGTCGTCCTTGTTCCAGTTCTTCCAGGCGCCGTCCTTCCACTTGTCGAGGTCGAGGCCCTTCTCCTTTAGCTTCTCCTTCCAGGCGTCCGGGATCTGGATCTTCTCGTCGCCGTTGCTGCCACCGGGTTGCTCCGAGGACGAGTCGCCGCCGGCGTTGTCATCGGTCGGACCGCACGCCGTGGCGGTCAGTACGAGCGCCGCGCCGAGCGCCACCGCGGCCGCCACAGGGGAAGTTCTGGTGCGCGCGCTCCTCCTGTTGCGAACAGTGAAGAGCGGACGTATGGGTCGCATCGTGAGAATCCCCCTGGGCCTCGAAATCGTTCCAAAGTGCTGAACATCACTGAACATCAGGGTGCGGAACACCCGTTGCCACTGGCGCGGCACCCCAATGCGTCCGTTTGCTCGGATTTGCTCGGGGGAGCGGTGTGTTCGTTGCTGATGAACGGCACCCCACACTATGCCGGTGCCGTTGGGGACGGCCGACGGAACGGCAACGGTTCCGTCACGGCAAGGATCTTCCGATTACCCGTGTTCCTCCGGGGGTCTCGTCGTTGGTACGTACGGGGGAGTCGCGGCCTGCGTTCATCCCCTGCCCATTCGCCCGCGCGCTCGCCTGCATGGAGCTCTCCGGAGCGGTATCCGGCGGACGCGCTCGTTCCGCAGCGGGAGGACCAACAGTCGTGGCCGTGACCGAGCCCGCGTCGGCAGCGGTGTCCGCAACTCATTCCGTGACGAACTCCGAGGGGTCCGCAGAGCAGCCCGCGACTCACCCGACGGGGGACACAGCGGCACAAACCGGTGTACAGCCGGGAGTTCGGGCAGGGGCGCAGTCCTTGCGGAACTCCACGGCCCACGAGGGGATCCTGCGACGCCAGTCGGCGCGCGAATCGGCGGCGCGCACCTATGCGCGAGCGCTGCCGATCGTGCCGGTCCGGGCGCGCGGCCTGACGATCGAGGGTGCCGACGGCCGCCGCTACCTCGACTGCCTCTCCGGCGCCGGCACATTGGCCCTCGGGCACAACCACCCCGTGGTCCTCGAAGCGATCAGAAAGGTCCTCGACTCGGGGGCGCCCCTCCACGTCCTCGACCTGGCCACGCCCGTCAAGGACGCCTTCACCACCGAGCTGTTCCGCACTCTGCCGCGCGGCCTCGCGGACCGCGCGCGGATCCAGTTCTGCGGCCCCGCCGGGACGGACGCGGTCGAGGCGGCACTGAAACTGGTCCGCGCCGCCACCGGCCGCGACGGCCTGCTCGCCTTCACCGGCGCCTACCACGGGATGACCGCCGGGGCGCTCGAAGCATCCGGCGGCGCACGGGACGTACGCGTCGCGCGCCTGCCCTATCCGCAGGACTACCGCTGCCCGTTCGGCCTCGGCGGCGCGCGCGGCGCCGAACTCTCCGCGCGATGGGCCGAGAGCCTTCTCGACGACACCAAGTCGGGCGTACCGCAACCCGCCGGCATGATCCTCGAACCCGTCCAGGGCGAGGGCGGCGTCCTCCCGGCCCCCGACGCCTGGCTCCGCCGGATGCGCGAGATCACTGCCGCGCGCGGCATCCCGCTCATCGCGGACGAGGTGCAGACGGGCGTCGGACGCACCGGCGCCTTCTGGGCCGTCGAGCACAGCGGCGTCGTCCCCGACGTCATGGTGCTCTCCAAGGCGATCGGCGGCAGCCTCCCGCTGGCCGTCGTGATCTACCGCGACGACCTCGACGTCTGGCCACCCGGCGCCCACGCCGGCACCTTCCGCGGCAATCAGCTCGCCATGGCCGCAGGCACGGCGACCCTCGCGTACGTCCGTGAGAACGGCCTCGCCGAACGCGCCGCCACCCTCGGCGCCCACATGCTCGCCCAACTCCGCTCCCTGGCCGCCGAACATCCTTGCATCGGAGAGGTCCGGGGCAGGGGACTGATGATCGGGGTGGAACTGGTGGATCCGAGCGGAGGCAGCTCGGGGACCGGCGGAACCAGCGGAGCGCCGGGCACTGGCGGCGGCGCGTCGGCCGACGGCGGCGGACGCAGGGTCGACGGGAGCGGGCTGATTCCGGAGGGATACGGGCCGGCACCTGAGGGGGGCGGGGGCACGCCTGGCGGA
>NZ_LIRJ01000089.1 GCF_001419745.1 Streptomyces silaceus
GACGGGGGCTGCGGCTGCGGGAAGGGCGGGGTGCCCAGCTGGGTGGGCTGCTGGTGGACCGGTCCGGGAGCGGTCTGCTGCGGGTAGCCGTAGGCGGACTGCGTCTGCTGCGGTACGTGACCGGCGAACTGCGGGCGGCGGTACGGGCTGAAGTGCCGTATGTCCGCGTACAGGTAATAGGCGAGGGCGGCCACCAGGGTGCAGAGCAGGACGACCATGCCCGCGTTGCCGGTGCTCTCGAACTCGTCCTCGCCCGGGTCGACGCCGATGAGCGCGACGGCCAGCACGTCGAGCGCCGTCACGAGGACGAACAGGGTCCAGTCGAGCGCCCTGCGCGTCACGATGGCGAGCCGCAGCATCGCGGCCCACGCGAACAGCCCGCACGTCACCACCGCGAGCACCACGAACAGCACGCGCAGCGTCACATATGTCCCCCCGGAAGGGGGCTGTGGTTGCTGCGGCGCGTAGCCGTGGCCGTGCATGGCTGCTCCTGGTGCGTGGTGAACGAACGGATGAGGGTTCGAGCGTATAGGCCGACCCGTACGACCGGTCCCGGGTTGTACCGAACCGTTGTCGTTCCGATCACGCGGCACCCGGCGGAAGGGTTCCTTCCGTCAGTCCGTCGTGCATGCCGCGCACCAGGCGCTCGCCGAGCAGGGACGCGTGGCGCACGGCGTCCTCGAAGGCGGCGAGCCGGCGGAAGCGTTCGCTGTAGCCGCGCTGTCCGGCGAGCGGCAGCCGGGGCAGCTGGAGGCGGCGCACGTCGAGCCGCGCGGAGGTGGAGGCGTAGCTGCTGGCCTGGCGGTGGTTGGCGGTGCCGCGCAGGAACCCGGCGAGGAACCACGGGTCGAGCGCGGCGGGGTCGGGGCGCAGCAGGGCGAGGCCGCGGCCGAGCGCGGCGCCCGCGGTGGCCTCGTCGATCACCCGGGCCGCGGCGCCGCCGCCGAACACGGGCACGACGACGTCGCCGGGCTCGGTGCGCACCGCGCCGTCGTGCGCGCTGCCCTCGTGGCCGGTCCCGGAGGGCGCGCCGCCGGTGAGCACGTCGTGGTCGGTGAGGACCGGCACGCCGCCGCCCGCCGTGCCGGTGCCGGTGTGCAGCGACAGGGCGCCCGCGCGGGCCAGTTCGCCGACGGTGGTCAGCGGGGCGCGCGGCAGGTCGTCGGCGTCGTCGCGGCCGGCCAGCGGCGGGGTGAGGTCGGCCGCCCTGCGCAGCGCCTCGCCCAGGCCCTCGCGTACGGTCGCCAGCTCCGTGGCGCCGCCGCCCGCGGCGGGCGGCGGCAGCCTGCGCGCGGGCGCCAGGTCGACCTCGTCGTCGAGGAGTTCGAGGACCGGCACGCAGCGGGCGAGGCCGGGGCGTTCGTCGAGCGTGCCGTCGCGGTCGAAGGCCCGCCAGGCGTCGAGCACGGCGTCCCGGACGGCGGGCCACAGCTGCCGGTCCCGGCCGTCGGCGGCGAGGACGCCCGCGGCCTCCACGAGCAGCACCTCGGGCGCGGGCCGCGCCGCCGGGTCGGGCCTGCGCAGCACCCAGACGTGCAGGGGGAGGTTGTAGGGCGGGGCGACGCCGGGCGGCAGGGCGACGACCGCGCGCAGCGCGCCGCGGCGCAGCAGGTCGGCGCGGATGCGGCGGCCCGAGCGGCGGGACGCGGCGGCGGGCGGCATCAGCAGGACGGCGGTGCCGCCGTCGGCGAGGCGGGCCAGCGCGTGCTGGACCCAGGCGAGTTCGGACTCGGCGCGGGCCGGGAAGCCGTACTCCCAGCGGGGGTCGTAGGCCAGTTCGTCGTGGCCCCAGTTGCGTTCGTTGAACGGCGGGTGGCACAGGACGGCGTCGGCCCTGCGGTCGTCGTAGGCGTCGGCGCGCAGGGTGTCGGCGGCCATGGAGCGCACGGTGGCGTCGGAGTGCAGGGCCAGGCGCAGCGCGGTGAGCGCGGCGAGTTCGGGGGCGCTGTCCTGGCCGTGGAGGTACTGGTCGGGGCGCGCGGGGACGGCGCGCAGCAGGGCGCCGGTGCCGCAGGCGGGGTCCAGGACGGTGCGGGCGGGTCCGGCGAGGTGGGCCATCAGCTCGGCGGGGCCCGCCGGGGTGAGCGTGTACTGGCGTGGGTTGGCGTCGGTGTGGCGGCCGATCAGGAACTCGTACGTCTGCTTGGCGCCCAGCTCGGCGGCGAGTTCGGCGACACCGCGCAACAGCGGTACGGACGGCAGGAGTTCGGCGGCCTCGGGGACGTGGACGGCGCGCCTGCGGCGCACGCCGAACCTCATGGTCACCACCTCGTCGAGCTCGCCGGGCAGCAGCTGGGCCATCCGCTCGTCGGAGACGGCGCTCACCGCGAGCCAGGCGGGCGGCCGGTCGCGGACCAGGAGCAGGGCGCAGCCGGCGTGCAGCAGGGCGGTGGCGGGGCCCGCGGGGTGTCCGGCGAGCTGCTGCCAGACGCGTTCGCGCAGGGGGACCTCGACGAGTTTGCCCTGGGCGCGCAGCCAGTGCTCGACCTCGGCGAGGGCGAAGGAGGGGCTGGTCTCGGTGCCGCCGACGGGCTTGGGGAAGTCGTCGTGTCTGCGGCGCCAGTTGCTGACGGCGGCCCGGCCGACGCCGGCGAGCCGGGCGATCCCCGCCGCGGTCACCTCGGTCGCGCCGTCCCGCGGCGTCGTGCTGGCTCCGTCGTCCCGCGGCGTCATGTGCCGGCTCCCCTCGGTCGCGCGGGGTCAGTCGCGCGCGACCGAGCATACCCAGAGAGCGGCCGCACCGACTGCTTCACGGCCGTTAACCCATGATTCACAGACTTTCGTGTTGACTCGGTTCACACACTCCTGCTGTGATGTGCCCATCGAACGACTTCCCTGGGGGGATCTCCATGCGTCATCACCTGCGTCCGCGCCGTACCGTCATCGCCGCGGTCTGCCTGGCCACCGCCGCGACCCTCGGCCTCACGGCCTGCGGCACCGAGAAGAAGGGCGGGTCCGCGGACAAGGGCGGGGCCGCGGCGGCGAAGGAGCCGTTCGCCGGGCTGTCCGGCGGCGAGATCGCCGAGAAGGCCCTCAAGGCGACTTCCGGCGCCTCCTCGCTCCGCGTCAAGGGCGAGGTCACCGATGAGGCGTCCGGCCTGCTTCGGATGGACCTGGCCCTGGACACCAAGGGCACCTGCGCGGGCACGATGGGCACCGCCGAAGAGGGCTCGATCGAGCTGATCATCCCGGGCGGCACCGCCTACATGAAGTACGACGAGAAGTTCCTGCGCGCGCAGAGCAAGGGCGAGCCCGCCGCCGACGTCCAGGCGGCCGTGGACATGATGGCGAACCGCTGGGTGAGGACGAAGGTGACGAACGCCGACGCGAAGGAGGTCGCCGGGTTCTGCGACCTGGACTCCCTGCTCGGCGAGTTCAAGGACACCGGCTCCGCGGCCCGCAGGGGCGGCACGACCACGGTCGACGGCACCCCGGCGATCAAGCTCACCGAGCGCGACGGCAAGGACACGTACACGATCTACGTCGCCACGAAGGGCAAGCCGTACCTGCTCAAGGTCGACAAGACCGGCGGCGGGAAGCCGGAGAGCCTCGCCTTCACCGACTACGACAAGCCGGTCAAGGCGACGGCACCCACCGGTGACGTCCTCGACCTGGACAAGCTGGCGGGCTGACCCGCGCGGGGTGCGGTCCGCTCACAGGGCGTGCCGCACCCAGACGTTCGGCTCGACGTACACCCCGTAGCCGCGCGCGAGTTCGCAGTGCACGGGCACCAGGGCGCCGGGCACCTCGACCGGGCCCTCCTCGTCGAAGGGCAGCCCGGTCCACTCCCGCCACTGCGCGGTCGAGCCGGACACCGTCATCGAGGCGTGCGCGACCTTGTCGATGACGCCGCCCGCCCGCACGTGCACCCGCAGCCACGGGTCGTGCGGCAGGCCGTCCTCGCGGGTGCGGAACGCGTACTCGTCGATCCGCGCGGCCGGTTCGCGGTGCTTGGCGTTGGGGCGCACGGGCGCGACGACCTCGGAGAAGCCCCGGGCGCGGGCGTTGTCCCGCAGCGCGGCGAGCATCCGCCCCGAGACCCCCTTGCCGCGCGCCGACTCGTCGACGGTGATCTCGATGGCGCTGACCGTGTCCGCCTCCTTGCCGTGCCGCAGGTCGGAGAAGGCCCACAGGAGCACCTGGTCCCAGCCGCCGTCGGGCAGTTCGCCGTCCCCGCGGGCGCGCAGCGCGAACGGCACGCTGAAGCCGCGCGCCACGACCTTGCCGCCGGCGTCCGCGTCCGTCGCGACCAGCACGTACTCCGGAAGGTCCGCGACGATCCGCCCGATCAGCGACCAGCCGACGGGATCGTGGAGGATGAACTCCGGCCAGTCCTCGGCCATGGACCAGAGCGGTCCCGCGAGTTCGGGCCGCTCGGCCAGGGTGGTGATCGTCAGGTCCATGCGACGGACGCTAACCCGGCGACGGATCATCGCGTAACTGATTTGTTCCGGGACCGGCCGGCGCATCCGCAGGCCGACGGCGCCGCCAGGAGTCAGCGGGCGTGGAAGCGGCCCGGTGCCGTGGTCGGGGAGCCGCCCGCCGGGAGCTTCTCGTCGGGGCACTTGGCGAGCACCTTCTTCATGGCGTCCCGCTCGGCGCCGGTCACCCACACCCCGTACTTCTTCTTCACCGCGACCTGCCCGGCCACATAGGTGCAGCGGTACGCCTTGTACGGCGGCAGCCAGGTCGCGGCGTCGCCGTCGCCCTTGCTGCGGTTGGGGCCCGCGTCGACCGCGAGGAGGTTGAGCGGGTCGTTGGCGAAGGCGATGCGCTTGCTCGGCTCCCACTGGAAGGCGCCCTTCTGCCAGGCGTCCGACAGCGCGACGAGGTGGTCGATGTCGACCTGGCTGCGCCCGCGGCGGAACGTCACGTCCCTGCCGCCGTAGGGGTCGGGGGCGAGCGTCCCGGACACGACCTTGCAGTCGCCGCCCTGGTGGCGGACGTCCGTCAGGTCCCGCTTGAGGATGTCGTCCCGGGTCGGGCAGCCGTTGGAGTCCGTGTCGGCCCAGGCGCTGCCGAACCGCCCCCGGTCGTAACCGGTCTTCGGCGCGCGGCCCTTGACGGTGAGCGTGTCGACGGCGGCGAGCGCGGAGCCGGCCCTGGCGTCGGGCCCGGCGGCACCGCCGCCGTCCTTCTCCTCGGTGCCCAGCTCACAGCCGGTGAGCAGCGCGGGGATCGCGACGAGGGCGAGCAGAGCGCCGGTGGTACGTCGGTTCACCGGGCGACCACCGTGTCGCCGAGGGCGAGCGGCGCGGGCGCCACGACTTCCGTGTGGATCCCGATGCACATGCCGCGGGCGGCGGTGAGGGTCTTCAGGATGCGGTTGTCCGCGGGGAGGCCGGTCTGGGCCTGGGTGACCATGACGCAGCGCGTGACGCGCTTGACGACGTGCAGCCGCAGCGGAGCGGCCCCCTCGCCGGAGCCGCCGAGGACGAGCTCGCGGCCGACCCAGCTCTCCTCGATCCAGGGTTCGTCCGTCTCCACGACGATGTTCTTGCGCAGCCGCCGTACGTCGACGGGGTCGGCGTCGCCGAGCAGGTCGCCGAGCGCGCGCAGCGAGGCGGTGCCGACGAGGGAGACGGCGGAGGCGTCCTTGTGGCCCTCCTCGCCCTCGTGGACCAACTCGACGCCCTCGCCGAAGCGTTCGGGGATGAGCGGGTCGCCGGGGCGCAGTTCGGTGCCGTCCGGCGCGGTGACGACGGGCAGTCCGTCCGCGTCGTAGGCGGCCTGATGTTCCAGGAGTCCGGGGATGCGGCGGAAGCGGGGGGTGTTCTTCCCGCTGCCCAGCTTTCCGTCGGCGTGACGCAGGGCCCACCGCCGGTCGCCGACGGCGCCCCGCGCGTCGAACTCCAGCCGGTCGTGCTCCTGTCCGAGCATCGATTTCACCGGAAACCGGTTCAGCCCCACGACTGTGAGCGGCACGGCGCTCTCCCTCCCCTGGGCGAATCTCGCGGCCACCACCGTAGCGACCGAGTGGTCCAGACCATATCCCCCCTCGGCGAGCAAACCGGACAGCACGGACGTATCGTCGACCGTGAGTCCCCCTCCCCGCCCGCAAGGAGTTCTCCGTATGGGCATCTTCGACAGGTTCAAGGACCAGGCCCAGGACAAGGCCAAGGACATCTCGAACGCGGCAGAAGAAGAGATCAACGAGAAGACCGGCGACAAGTACGCCGACAAGGTCGACAAGGCACAGCAGCAGATCAACGAGAAGCTGGGCCTCGGCGAGGACAAGCCGGAGGGCGAGCAGCAGTCCTGATCCCGGATCACCGCCGAACGGTTGCCCCAGGGGCATGACCCCTGGGGTAATCGACCGTTCTCCTCACCCCCGGCAGGATCGGGGCATCGCGGGGAAACACCCCGCGGACCCCGCGCGCCAGGCCCCCGAGGAGACCGAGATGACCGCCGACGCCACCACCGACACCCCCGCCGCCGACGTCGCGGCGACCACCCGCGCGACCGTCCAGGAGTTCCTCACGGCCCGCATGGCCGGGGACACCGGCCGGATGGAGGAGCTCTTCGCCGACGAGGTCGACTGGCTGCTCGCCGAGAACCCCGTCGTCCCGTGGATCCGGCCCCGCTCCACGGGCGCCGAATGCGCGGCCCAGGCCGCGGAGTTGGCGGTCCACACGGTCCCCGAGGAGTCCCGCGCCTCCCTCGACGCGTTCCTCGTCGACGGCGCCGACGCCGTCCTGATGGGCCACCTCTCGGGCCGCGTGCGCGCCACGGGCAAGACGTTCGAGGGCCCCTTCGCCCTCCGGCTCACGGTCGAGGACGGCCGCATCACCAGGCACCACCTGTACGAGAACAGCCTCTCGATCGCGCAGGCGTGCACCCCGGACGCCTCCTGAGGACGCTCCGCCGGACGGTCCCGCTTGACCCTGCCCCTGGCGTCAGGGTTCGACGCTCTCCCCATGAGTCCTCAGGAGCACACCACCCGAGTCGTCCTCGTCACCGGCGCCGGCACCGGCATCGGGCGCGCCACCGCCCACGCCTTCGCCGCCCAGGGCGCGCACGTCGTCGCCGTGGGGCGGCGGCCGGGCCCCCTGGCACGGACCGCGGCCGGGCACGAGGGGTCGATCACCCCGCTCGCCGCCGACATCACCGCGGACGGCGCCCCCGAACACATCGTCCGTACCGTCCTCGACGCCCACGGCCGCCTGGACGTCCTGGTCAACAACGCGGCCGTGGTCCGCACCGCACGCCTGGGCACCTACACCCGCGAGATCGTCGACCTCCAGCTCGCCACCAACCTCGTCGCCCCCGTGCTGCTCACCCAGGCCGCGCTCGACGCGCTCGCCGAGAGCCGGGGCGTCGTCGTGAACGTCTCGACGTCGGTGGGCCAGCGCGGCTGGCCGGGCAACTCGCTCTATCCGGCGACCAAGTCCGCCCTCGAACTCCTCACCCGCAGCTGGGCCGTCGACCTCGCGCCGCGCGGCATCCGGGTCGCCGCCGTCGCGCCGGGCGCCGTGGACACCCCGATCGCCGAGCACTCCGGCTTCACGTCCGAGGAGAAGGAAGCGGTCCGCGCGTGGCAGATCGCGCACACCCCCATGGGCCGGATCGGCCGGCCCGAGGAGGTCGCCTGGGCGATCACCGGACTCGCCTCGCCCGGTGCCTCCTTCATCACCGGTGTCATCCTGCCGGTGGACGGCGGAGCGGTCGTCGCGTGACGGCGGGGGGAACGCCCGTCACGCCGTTGAGGGGCCACGGGGAGGCGGCACGCGTGCGGATCGGACAGCTGGCGGAGGCGACGGGCACGACACCGCGCGCCCTGCGCCACTACGAGGAGGCCGGACTCATCGAGTCCGCGCGCACGCCCAACGGCTACCGGGTGTACGACGCCGAGCGCGCCGTCGTCCGCGTCCGCAACATCCGTTTCCTGCTCGACGCGGGCCTCACCCTCGACGACGTCCGTGTGTTCCTGCCCTGCCTGGACGGCGACATCGCGACCACCACACCGACCGACGCGGGCCTGCGGGTCGTCCTCGACCGCCTCGCGGTGATCGACCGCCGCATCGCGGCCCAGACCGAGGTGCGCAACCGCCTCGCGACGGCCCTGCGCGAGGCGACGGGCGGCCGGATCCGTCCGGTGGCATGACCGGGTCGCGGACGTCCGCGACCCGGTCGAGAGCGGGCTACGAACCCAGGATCGACGTCAGGAACTCCCCCACCCAGCCCAGGAGTTCGCGGCCGACCAACGGCTTGCCGCCGACCTTCGCCGTCTTGGGACGCGGGACCAGGACCTGGTTCGCGGACGGCTTGATGACCGTGCCCGGGTAGAGCCGCTTGAGGCGGAGCTCCTGGGACTCGCGCAGATCCACCGGGGCGAAGCGGATGTTGTTGCCCTGGAGGACGATCTCGCCGACGCCGCACGCGCGGGCCAGCATGCGCAGGCCCGCGACCAGGAGGAGGTTCTCCACCGGCTCCGGCAACGTGCCGTAGCGGTCGGTGAGTTCCTCGCGCACCGCCTTGATGTCCTCCTCCGTGTTCGCGGAGGCGATGGCACGGTAGGCCTGCAGGCGCAGGCGCTCCCCGGGGGCGTAGTCGTGCGGGACGTGCGCGTCGACCGGGAGCTCGATCTTGACCTCCAGGGGCGGCTCCTCCTCGACGCCGCCCTCCAGCGAGGCGCGGTAGTCGGCGACCGCCTCGCCGACCATGCGGACGTAGAGGTCGAAGCCGACGCCCGCGATGTGGCCGGACTGTTCGCCGCCCAGGAGGTTGCCCGCGCCGCGGATCTCCAGGTCCTTCATCGCCACGTACATGCCCGCGCCCATCTCCGTGTGCTGGGCGATCGTGGCCAGACGCTCGTGGGCCGTCTCCGTGAGGGGCTTCTCCGGCGGGTAGAGGAAGTAGGCGTAGCCGCGCTCGCGGCCCCGGCCCACGCGGCCGCGCAGCTGGTGGAGCTGCGAGAGGCCGAAGTTGTCGCCGCGCTCCACGATCAGCGTGTTGGCGTTCGAGATGTCGATGCCCGACTCGACGATCGTCGTCGAGACGAGGACGTCGAACTTCTTCTCCCAGAAGTCCACGACCACCTGCTCCAGGGCCTGTTCGGACATCTGGCCGTGGGCCGTGGCGATGCGCGCCTCGGGGACGATGTCCCGCAGGCGCGCCGCCGCGCGGTCGATCGACTCGACGCGGTTGTGGATGTAGAAGACCTGTCCCTCGCGCAGCAGCTCGCGGCGGATGGCCGCGCCGATCTGCTTCTCCTCGTACGGACCGACGAAGGTCAGGACCGGGTGGCGCTCCTCGGGGGGCGTCGTGATCGTCGACATCTCGCGGATGCCGGTGACGGCCATTTCGAGCGTACGGGGGATCGGCGTCGCCGACATCGTGAGCACGTCGACGTTCGCGCGGAGCTTCTTCAGCTGCTCCTTGTGCTCGACGCCGAACCGCTGCTCCTCGTCGACGATGACCAGGCCCAGGTCCTTGAACTTCGTCTCGGAGGAGAAGAGGCGGTGCGTGCCGATGACGATGTCGACCGAGCCGTCCTTCAGGCCCTCCAGCGTCGCCTTGGACTCGGTGTCCGTCTGGAAGCGGCTCAACGCCTTCACGCTGACCGGGAACTGGGAGTACCGGTCGGTGAACGTGCCGAAGTGCTGCTGCACGAGCAGCGTCGTGGGCACGAGGACCGCCACCTGCTTGCCGTCCTGCACCGCCTTGAAGGCCGCGCGGACCGCGATCTCCGTCTTGCCGTAGCCCACGTCGCCGCAGATCAGGCGGTCCATCGGGACCGTCTTCTCCATGTCCTCCTTGACCTCGGCGATCGTGGTCAGCTGGTCGGGCGTCTCCGCGTACGGGAAGGCGTCCTCCAGCTCGCGCTGCCAGGGCGTGTCGGGGGCGAAGCTGTGGCCGGGCGCCGCCATGCGGGCCGAGTACAGCTTGATGAGGTCGGCGGCGATCGCCTTGACCGCCTTCTTCGCGCGCGCCTTCGTCTTCGTCCAGTCGGCGCCGCCGAGGCGGTGCAGCGTCGGGGCCTCGCCGCCGACGTACTTGGTGATCTGCTCCAGCTGGTCGGTGGGGATGTACAGGCGGTCGCCGGGCTGGCCGCGCTTGGCGGGCGCGTACTCCACGACCAGGTACTCGCGCGTCGCGCCCTGGACCGTGCGCTGCACCATCTCGATGTAGCGGCCCACGCCGTGCTGCTCGTGGACGATGTAGTCGCCGGACTCCAGGGTGAGCGGGTCGATCGTCTTGCGGCGGCGGGCCGGCATCCGCTGGCCGTCCTTGCCGGCCGCCTTCTGGCCGGAGAGGTCGGTCTCGGTGAGCACGGCGAGCTTCAGCGCGGGGTCGACGAAGCCGAAGTCGATCGAGCCGCAGGAGACGTGCACCACCGACGGCGTCAGCTCGGTGAGGTCCGCGTCGAGGCGGGCCGCGATGCCCTCGCCGCCGAGCACCTCGACGGTGCGGGTCGCCGGGCCGTGGCCCTCGGTCACATAGACCGTGCGCCAGCCCTCCGCGAGCCAGCCCTTGGTGTCGGCCAGCGCCTTCGCGGTGTCGCCCCGGTACGTCTCCGGGGCGTGCATGCCCAGCTTGAGGGTGTCGTCGGACAGGTCCTCGTCGGCGGCGAACGGCGAGACCGACCACCACATCATCCCGAGGTCGCGCGCGTGGTCGCGGACGTCCGCGATGCCCCACAGCGAGGCCGCGCCCACGTCGATCGGCGCCTCGCCGCCGCCGGCCGTCGCCGCCCAGCTGGCCTGGAGGAACTCCTGCGACGTCGCCACCAGGTCGGCCGCGCGCGTCCGCACCCGCTCCGGGTCGCAGACCACCGCCATGGAGCCCTTCGGCATGACGTCGAGCAGCAGCTCCATGTCGTCGACGAGGACCGGCGCGAGGGACTCCATGCCCTCGACCGCGATGCCCTCGGCGATCTTCCCGAGCAGCTCGCCCAGCTCCGGGTGGAGCTCGGCGAGGGCCGCGGCCCGCTCGCGCACGTCGTCGGTGAGCAGCAGCTCACGGCAGGGCGGCGCCCACAGGCCGTGCTCGGCGATCTCCAGGGAGCGCTGGTCGGCGACCTTGAAGTAACGGATCTCCTCGACGTCGTCGCCCCAGAACTCCACGCGGAGCGGGTGCTCCTCGGTGGGCGGGAAGACGTCGAGGATGCCGCCGCGCACGGCGAACTCGCCGCGCTTCTCGACCAGTTCGACCCGGGAGTACGCGGCTGCCGCGAGAGCCTCGACCGTCTCGTTCAGGTCGGCGGTCCGCCCCGTGCGCAGCGCCACCGGCTCCAGGTCGCCGAGCCCCTTGACCTGCGGCTGGAGCACCGAGCGGATGGGCGCGACGATCACCGAGACCGGGCCGGTCTCCGGGTCGTCCGTGCTGGGGTGCGCGAGCCGGCGCAGGACCGCGAGGCGGCGGCCGACCGTGTCCGAGCGGGGCGAGAGGCGCTCGTGCGGCAGCGTCTCCCAGGAGGGGTACTCCACGACGCCGTCCGGCGGCACGATCGTGCGCAGCGCCGCCGCGAGGTCCTCGGCCTCGCGGCCGGTGGCCGTCACCGCGAGGACGGTCCTGCCGGACTCGCGGGCCAGCGCCGCCACCGCGAAGGGCCGGGCCGCGGGCGGGCCGACCAGGTCGACGTGCATGCGGTGGCCGTCGGTCGCGGCCTTGACCGCTTCGGCGAGTGCCGAGTCCTTGACGACGGCGTCGAGCAGACCGTGCAGGCTCATGGAAGGCTTTCCGTCCAGGTACCGGAGGATCCGGTGTCCGATGGGCAACGCGAAGGGCCCGGCACGTCGCACGGGCCGGGGGTCTCCAGCGTACGACTTGGCGCCGACAGGCGCGGCCCGGTCGCCGACGGGCGCGGCCCGCTCGCGGCGAGCCCCATGCGCGGGTCCGCACGCCCCCTGCCGGACAATGTCCCGAAAACGGCTGTCCCAGAGATGCCGAGAAATTCCGCGCCGCCCGGGTAAACCGGACGCGTGTGCCGGGCGTACTGCCCACGAGGAACCGCACCACCTGCACCGTACGCACCGGGAGACCACTTGACCGACGAGGAGTTCGAGGCGTTCTACGCGCACTCCGTGAGACCGCTGGTCGGGCAGGTGTACCTGATGACGGGCGATCTCCACGAGGCGCAGGACGTGGTCCAGGAGGCCTTCGTGCGTGCCTGGGCGCGCCGCGGGCGCCTGGAGCGGGACGCCGGGCCCGAGGCGTGGATCAGGACCGTCGCGTGGCGGCTCGCCGTCAGCCGGTGGCGGCGGCGCGGGCGCTCCGCGGAGGCCTGGCGGCGCCATCACGGCGGCCGGGCGGACTCCGTGCCCGCGCCGGACCCCGGCACGGTGGCGCTGGTCGCCGCGCTGCGGCGGCTGTCGGAGCGGCAGCGCCGGGTGGCGGTGCTGCACTACGTCTGCGATCTGTCCGTGCAGCAGGTCGCCGCGGAGACCGGGATCGCGGCCGGGACCGTGAAGTCCCACCTGTCCCGCGCGCGGGCGGCCCTCGCCCCTCATCTCGACGACACGCCGACCCCGGAGGAGCACCGTGACTGAGCCCCGGTCCACCGCCGACGACGACGGCCTCGCCGTCGCGCTGAAGCGGGCCGCCGCGACGGGCGGCGGGCTCGCCTCGCCGGCCCCCGCGGGCCAGGTCGCCGCGCGGGGCGCGCGGCGCAGACGACGGACGTACGCGGTGGGTGCCGTGCTGGCCGTGTGCCTGGTGTCCGGGGCGGCGGCGGCCGTCGCGCTGCGGATGGGCGAGGGGGGTACGCCGGTCCGGCCGGCGGCGCCGCCCCGTCCCACCTCGTCGGCGTCGCCGCCGGGCGCCTCCGCGCCGGAGGGGGTGCCCTCCCGGACTCCGTCCACGTCTCTTCCGCCGTCGCTCGCGCCGTCCGGTTCGCCGCCGCCGACGGCGACGGGCGCGTCCGTCGCCGCCTCGTTCCCTGGGGGCTGAGTTCTTTCGTGCGCGCCGCCGTCGCACGGGGCTCCGCTCCTCAAACACCGGAGGGGCCGGAAATGACCGCCGCTCCCCGAACCCCGGAGGGGCCGGGAATTGCCGCCGCTCCCCGATCAGAAAGCCACCCCATGTCCGGAGCCCAGTCCGATGCCCCCGTCGTCGAGGGTGACGTCGATGATCCCGTCGGGAGGGGCGCGCCCGAGCCGATAACCCCGCGGGACCAGAGGAGCGCCCCCGACATCAGGGAACGTCTCTGGGACCGCGCCCCCTACCTCCTCACCGCCGCGTTCTTCGTCGCCTACGCCCTCGTCTCCGTGTGCCGCTACCGACGCATGGAGAGCCGGTCCTGGGATCTCGGGATCTTCGAGCAGGCCATCCGCGCCTACGCGCACCTCCAGGTGCCGGTGGCCGACCTCAAGGGGCCGGGGGCCAACATCCTCGGCGATCACTTCAGCCCCGTCACCGCCCTCCTCGCGCCCGTCTACCGGCTCTTCCCCTCGCCCGTCACGCTGCTCGTCGCGCAGGCGCTGCTCTTCGCCGTCGCCACGATCCCCGTCACCCGCGCCGCGACCCGCCTCCTGGGCCGCGCCTCCGGGCTCGCCGTCGGCGTGGCCCACGGGCTGTCCTGGGGCATCCAGCAGGCCGTCGACTTCGACTTCCACGAGATCTGCTTCGCCGTACCGCTGATCGCCTTCGCCCTGGAGGCGCTGCTGCGGCAGCGGTGGCGGGCCGCCCTGCTGTGGGCGCTGCCGCTCGTCCTGGTCAAAGAGGACCTGGGGGCGACCGTCGCCGCGATCGCCGTCGTCGTGGCGATCCGCTGCCGCCGCACGGACCCCAGGTCCCTGCCCTACGCCCTCGGGGTCGCCGCCTTCGGCGCGGTCGCCACCCTCGTGACGCTGACCCTGGTCATCCCGGCGTTCAACTCGGTCGGCTCGTACGACTACTGGAACAAGGTCGGCGAGGGCGGCGCGACCGCCGGGCTCTTCGACGGGCTCGACACCAAGCTGCGCACCCTCCTGTGGCTGCTGCTGCCCACCACCGGGCTGCTCGCCCTGCGCTCGCCGCTGCTCCTGGTCGCGCTCCCCACCCTCGGCTGGCGCTTCCTCTCCGCCGACGAGCACTACTGGGGCACCGACTGGCACTACAACGCGGTCCTGATGCCGGTCGTCGCCCTCGCCCTGGTCGACGCCGTCGACATCCTGCGCCGCAGCGGACGGCCGTGGCTGCGCACCTGTGCCGACCGGCTGCCGGCCTGCGCCGCGACCGCCGCGCTCGCCCTGACGACCTCGCTGCCGCTGGCAGGCCTCACCGAGTCGGCGACGTACGAGAAGAGCCCGCAGGTCACCGCGCGCGAGCGGCTGCTCGACCGGGTGCCCGACGGGGCCACCGTCGAGGCGAACATCGGGCCGATCAGCAGGCTCACCTCACGGGCCCGTGTCTTCTGGGTGGGCACGGCCCGCCCGGTCGTCCCCGACTACTTCGCCCTCGACGTGCGCTCCGGGTGGACGAAGGACCCGATCGGCTACGCCAACAAGCAGCATCCGGGCGCCCGTTACGTCCTGGAGGACGACGCCCACGGGTTCGTCCTGCTGCGCAAGGAGTGAGGTCCTGCTGCGCAAGGAGTGAGGTCCTGCCGCGCAAGGAGTGAGACAGGGGACGGCCCCGGCGGGTGCGGTGCGCACCTGCCGGGGCCGGCTCCCCCGTTCCCCCGTCGTATCGGCTATTCGGTGGCGATCGCGTTCAGGACGTTCATCCGGCCCGCCCGGAACGCCGGGACCAGCGCGGCGAACAGGCCCACGAACGCCGACCCGACGAAGACCGCCACGATCGTCGGCCACGGGATCTCCAGGACCTTCAGGCCCTCCAGGGCGAGCAGCTTCTGGGCCGTCGCCCCCCAGCCCATGCCGAGCCCGAGGCCGAGCAGCGCGCCGAAGAGGGCGATGACCACCGACTCCATGCGGATCATGCGGCGCAGCTGGCGGCGCGAGAGGCCGATGGCCCGCATCAGTCCGATCTCGCGGGTGCGCTCGACCACCGAGAGGGCCAGCGTGTTCACCACACCGAGGATCGCGACGATGATCGCGAGGCCGAGCAGGCCGTAGACCATGTTGAGCATCTGGCCGACCTGGTCCTTCAGCGTCTGCTTGAAGTCGGTCTGGTCCATGACCTTGTACTGCGGGTACTTCGCCAGGGAGTCCTTGAGCGACGCGTACGCGGCGTCCTCCTGGCCCTTGGCGGCCGTGGCGAACATGATGTCGTCCTGCGGCATCCGGTCCGCGCCGACGTACTCCTTGAGCGTCGCGGTGCTCAGGTACATCGCGCCCGTGTCGATCGCGCCGTCGTCCTTGGTGATCGCCGCGAGCTTCAGCTCGGCCGTCCTCCCGTGGTCGAAGGCGACCTTCAGCTCGTCGCCGACCTTCAGGCCGTGCTTCTTGGCGAACTCGTCGCCGACCGACATGGCGTCCTTGCCGTACGCGGCGCTCAGCGTGCCCGCCGTCGTCTCGCGGCGCAGGTCCTTGGCGTACGTCGGGTCCGCGGCGCTCAGGCCCACGCCGTCCACGGTCTTGCCGGCGGGCGTGGTCAGGTCGGCGTCGATCTGCCTGAGGTGCGTGATGTGCCCGATGTGCTCGGCCTTCTCCAGGGCCCGCGCGGCCTTGGGGGTGATCGAGATGCCGGGCTGGGTGGGCTGGATGATGAAGTCCGCGCCGACCGACCGGTCGAGCTCGTCGGTGGCCGAGGCGACCATCGAGGAGCCGACGACGGAGAGGCAGGCGACCAGCGCGAGACCGATCATCAGGGCCGCGCCGGTGGCGCCGGTGCGGCGCGGGTTGCGCAGGGCGTTGCGCTCGGCCATGCGGCCGACCGGGCCGAACATCCGCAGGAGCACCGCGCTGATCACGCGGACCACGCCGGAGGCGAGGACGGGGCCGATGACGACGAAGCCGATGAGGGTGAGGACGACGCCGCCGCCCAGCAGGAGCGAGCCCTCGGAGGCCTTGTCGGCCTGCGACGCGGTGTAGAGGGCGTAGCCGCCGGCGCCGGTGAGGACCAGGCCGACGACGGCGCGCAGCGCGCTCGCCCTGCCGTCGGCCGGGGTGCCCGCGTCGCGCAGCGCGGCCATCGGCGAGACCTTGCCGGCCCGTCGTGCGGGGAGGTAGGCGGCGAGGACGGTGACGACGATGCCGAGGACCATGCCGACCACGGGGGTCGTCCACGCGACGGTGAGGTCGCCGGTGGACAGCTCCATGCCCATGCCGGACATGAGCTTCATCAGGCCGACGGCGAGGCCGATGCCCGCGCCGACGCCGAGGACCGAGCCGAAGACGCCGAGCAGCAGCGCCTCGACGAGCACCGAGCGGTTGACCTGCTTGCGGCTCGATCCGATGGCGCGCATCAGGCCGATCTCGCGGGTCCGCTGGGCGACCAGCATCGAGAAGGTGTTGATGATGAGGAAGATGCCGACGAGGAAGGCGATCCCGGCGAAGCCGAGCATCGCGTACTTCATGACGTCGAGGAAGCTGCCGACGTCCTTGCGGTTGTCGTCCGCGGTCTCCTTCTGCGTCTTGATGTCGTACGCCTTGACGGTGTCGCCGAAGGCCGCGGTGACGTTCCGCTTCAGTGCCGTGTCGCTGACGCCGGCGTCCGCGGTGAGGTTGATCTGGGTGAACCGGCCGGTGGCGCCGAGGAGTTGGCGCTGGGCGGTCGCGGTGTCGAGGTAGAAGATCGCGGCGCCGGGGTTGGTCACCTTGAAGGTGGCGATGCCGGAGATCCGCGCGGTGTGGTCGCCGGAGGCCGTGATGGTCCGCAGCTCGTCACCGATCTTCAGGTGGTGCTTGTCGGCGGTGTCGGCGTCGACCATCACGTCGGTGGGGCCGCGCGGGGCGTGGCCGGAGGTGATGTCCATCGAACGCAGGTCGTTGCGCGTCCAGTTGCCGGCGATGGTCGGGGCGCCGCTGCTGGGGCCGAGGTTCTTGTTCCTGGAGTCGACGACGGTGACGCTCTCGCTGCTGACGCCGCCCTCGGCGGACTTGACGCCGTCGGCCCTGCGCGCCTCGTCGACGACGGAGGCGGGCAGCGAATCGGGCTTGCCGGTGCGCCGCGCGCTGTCGGAGTCGTCGGACCTGGGCGCGACCGTGACGTCGGAGGAGGTGGCCGCGAAGAGCTTGTCGAAGGTGGTGCTCATCGTGTCGGAGAAGACGAGCGTGCCGCAGACGAACGCCACCGACAGGATCACGGCCACGGCGGAGAGCGCCATGCGGCCCTTGTGCGCGAAGAAGTTGCGCATCGAGGTCTTGAGGACGGTCATGACGTGCGCCCCCGCGCGTCGAAGGACTTCATGCGATCGAGGACCTGGTCGGCGGTCGGCTGGTGCATCTCGTCGACGATCCGGCCGTCGGCCAGGTACAGGACGCGGTCCGCGTACGAGGCGGCGACCGGGTCGTGCGTGACCATGACGATGGTCTGGCCGAGCTCGGTGACCGAGCGGCGCAGGAAGCCCAGCACCTCGGCGCCGGCCCGGGAGTCGAGGTTTCCGGTCGGCTCGTCGCCGAAGATGATCTCGGGGCGCGAGGCGAGGGCGCGGGCCACGGCGACGCGCTGCTGCTGGCCGCCGGAGAGCTCGGTGGGGCGGTGCTTGAGGCGCCCGGCCAGGCCCACGGTCTCCACGACCTGGTCGAGCCAGCCGCGGTCGGGCCTGCGGCCCGCTATGTCCATCGGGAGCGTGATGTTCTCGATGGCGTTGAGGGTCGGGAGCAGGTTGAACGCCTGGAAGATGAAGCCGATCCGGTCCCGGCGCAGCCGCGTGAGCTTCTTGTCCTTGAGGCCGGTGATCTCGGTCTCGTCGAGGAAGATCTGCCCGCTGCTGACCGTGTCGAGGCCCGCGAGGCAGTGCATCAGGGTCGACTTGCCGGACCCCGAGGGGCCCATGATCGCGGTGAACTGCCCGCGGGCGATGTCCACGTCGATGTGGTCGAGCGCGACGACGCGGGTCTCCCCGCTGCCGTACGCCTTGACGACCTGGCGCGCCCGTGCCGCCACGGCCGTACGCCCGCCAGTGCCCCCGTGCCTGGGTGTGGTAACAGCCGTTGTCACGGTACGTCTCCTATGTCGGTCATGCGATGAGCCGCGGGTGTCCGCCGCTCGACTCGAATTCTGGTGTCGCGAGGGGGTCCGGCGCGCTGGTGCTCAGCGCAGTCTTGAGCGGGGGAAAACCCCACCCCCGTGGTGTGGTTGTCCGCGCCGGCCCCGTGCCCGGCGCGTAAGAACCATTTAAGGACCGGGCCCGGCCCGTCTCATCCTCCGGCGGGACGAACGGTCCCCGGTCCGCAGTACGGAGGTCCCCCTAGGGGTCGTCCACCCTTCGGTGGAGATCAACTCAGGGGTGTCTCCACCCTGCCCTCCATCACGGCGGGGTGAGAAAGTGGCCCGCAGCAACTGGTGCAGGGGGAAGGGATCTCGGTGGGGACGGGCGAGGGCGGAGGCCACGGCGCTCCCGGCGCGACGGGACGCCGCGGCGCGGTCGTCGCCGCGCTGATGCTGTCCATGGCGCTGGCCGCCCTGGACTCCACGATCGTGGCGACCGCGGTGCCGCAGATCGTCGGCGACCTCGGCGGCTTCTCCGTCTTCTCCTGGCTCTTCTCCGGCTATCTGCTCGCGGTCACCGTCAGCCTGCCCGTCTACGGCAAGCTCTCCGACACCTTCGGCCGCAAGCCCGTGCTCATCGCGGGCAGCGCCCTCTTCCTGGTCGGCTCGGCGCTGTGCGCGGGCGCCTGGGACATGGCCTCGCTCATCGCCTTCCGCGTCGTCCAGGGCCTGGGCGGCGGCGCCATCCAGGGCACCGTGCAGACGCTCGCCGCCGACCTCTACCCGCTGAAGGAACGCCCCAAGATCCAGGCGAAGTTGTCGACGGTGTGGGCCACCTCGTCGGTCGCGGGCCCCGCGATCGGCGGGCTGCTCGCCTCGTACGCCGACTGGCGCTGGATCTTCCTCATCAACCTGCCCGTCGGCGCGCTCGCCCTGTGGCTGATCGTGCGGCACCTGCACGAGCCGAGCCGCACCACCGGCCCGCTCGGCCGCGTCGACTGGCCGGGCGCGCTCGCCGTCTTCGCCTGCGGCGGCGTGCTGCTCACCGCGCTGGTCCAGGGCGGCGTCGCCTGGGACTGGCTCTCCGCGCCCTCCCTCGCGCTGCTGGGCGCCGGGCTCGTCCTGGTCGCCGTCGTCGTGCTCGTCGAGCGGCGGGCCGCGGAGCCGATCATCCCCGGCTGGGTCTGGCAGCGGCGCACCATCGCCGCCGTCAATCTCGCCCTCGGCGCGCTCGGCCTGCTGATGGTCGCGCCGACGGTGTTCCTGCCCACGTACGCCCAGTCGGTGCTGCGACTCGCGCCGATCGCGGCCGGGTTCGTGCTCTCCACGATGACGCTGAGCTGGCCGGTCAGCGCGGCGCTCAGCCAGCACGTCTACCGGCGGATCGGCTTCCGCAACACCGCGGTGCTCGGCATCTCGGCGGCCGCCCTGCTCCTGTTCGCCGTCCCGCTGCTCCCCTACCCCGGCACCGCCTGGCAGCCCGCCCTGCTCATGCTGCTGCTCGGCGCGGCGCTCGGCCTCGTCCAACTCCCGCTGATCGTCGGCGTCCAGTCCACGGTCGGCTGGTCCGAGCGCGGCACGGCCACCGCCTCCGTCCTCTTCTGCCGGCAGATCGGCCAGACCGTGGGCGCGGCGCTCTTCGGCGCGGTCGCCAACGGCGTGCTCGCCCACCGCCTGGGCGGGGCAGGTTCGCTGGACTCGGTGGCGCGCTCACTGGAGGCGCCGGCGTCCGTGGCCGACCCGGAGCGGCTGCGGCGGGCGGTCGACGCGGCGGTCGACTGGGTGTACGTGGGCGCGGGCTGTGCGGCCGTCGTGGCCCTCGCGGTCCTGCTGCTCGTGGCGCCACGGCGCTTCCCCGTCCTCAAGGACGAACAACAGCCCTCCCAGAAAGAACGGTTGTCGCCCACGCAACAGTCCGACTGAGCGGTTTGTCGAAAACCCCACACGCCACCGCTACTTACAAGTAACGTCTCGGCTCCCCTCGCTCCCTGCGGTCCGCACCACCGGACCGAAAGCCGCGCAAGGAGAACCGGGATGACCCACCCTCCCCAGGAG
>NZ_LIRJ01000009.1 GCF_001419745.1 Streptomyces silaceus
CCCCCTCAGCAGCGGAGTACCCGCATGACGATCGACGCCTCCCCGGACCGCGCGCCCGACAGCGCCGTCCGGGCCGCCATAGCCGCCCGCTTCGAGCGGCTTCCCCTGTGCCGCTGGCACGTCACCGTCCGGCTCATCGTGGGTGCCGTCACCTTCTTCGAGGCCTTCGACCAGCTCCTGATCGCCTACGCCCTGCCCGAACTGCGCCATGAGTGGGACCTGTCCACCTCGCACGCGACGCTGCTGCTCACCGTCGGCTCGGTCGGCATGCTGGCCGGCGCCCTGCTCTCCGGGCGGCTCGCCGACCGCATCGGCCGCGTCAAGGTCATCGCGCTGTGCGTGGCGGTCTCCAGCGCCGCCAACCTCGCCCTCGCCGCGTCCCCCTCGCCCGACGTCTTCATGGCCCTGCGCTTCGTCCAGGGCCTCGCGATCGGCGGCGAGGTCCCGGTGGCCGCGACCTTCATCGCCGAGATCACCCGCAGCCACCAGCGGGGCCGCTTCGTGCTGCTCTACGAACTCGTCTTCCCCGCCGGACTCACCGTCGGCGCGCTCGTCGCCGCCTGGGTGGTGCCGATCCTCGGCTGGCGCTGGATGTACGCGATCGCCGCGGTGCCCGGACTGCTCTGCGTCCTGGTGCGGCGCAAGGTCCCCGAGTCGCCGCGCTGGCTCGCCGACCACGGCAGGACCGACGAGGCCGCCGCGGTGATGACCGGCATCGAGAAGGACGTCGAGCGGATCACCGGGAAACCGCTGCCGCCCGTGGCGACGGCCCCGCCCGCCCCGGAGCCCGCCGCGCCGTCGGAGGCGGCCGCGAGCGGACTGCGCGGCCTGTTCACCGGCCGCTACCGCCGCCGCACCCTGGTCATCGGCGTCCTCTGGTTCACCGGCTACTTCGTGAACTACGGCATCACGTCCTGGCTGCCGACGATCTACCAGAACCGCTACGACCTGTCCCTGTCGGACGCGCTCCTCTACTCCACCGTCACGTCCTGCGCGGGCCTGCTCGGCTGTCTCGTCGCCGCCCTCACCGTCGACCGGGCCGGACGCAGGCGCGTCATCACCGGCTGTCTGGGCGGGGCGGCGGCCATGCTGCTCGTCCTCGCGGTCCTCGGCGCCCGCACCCCCGTCGAGGTGCTGGTCTGGACGTCGCTCGCCGCGGTCTTCTTCTTCGGCTCCAACATCTGCCTGTATCTGTACACGCCCGAGCTCTTCCCGACCCGGATGCGGGCCCTGGGCAGCAGCGTGGGCGGGGCCATGAACCGGCTCGGCGTGATCCTCGGCCCGATCGTCGTCGGCGCCGTCCACGCCGGCGGCAGCGTGCCGACCGTCTTCGTGATGCTGGGCGCGGTGGCCGTCGTGGGCGCCGTCGTCGCGGCGCTCGGCGCGGAGGAGACGGCCGGGCGGCGCCTGGAGGAGGTCTCTCCCTGAGGGCGCGCCCGCCGTCCGGTCGCCGCCGGGCGGCGCGACGCCCGCCGCCAGGCGTCCCCCGGCGGCGGTCAGCCGAAGCGTTCGATCCTGATCCGGTCGACCGGCTGGCCGCCGTCCACCAGGAGCCGGGACGCGTGCTCCGCGAAGCCGTTGGAACCGCAGATGTACGCCTCCCAGCCGTCCTCGGGCCGCCCCGCGCCGCTGAGGAAGGGCGCCAGGTGGCCGGCGTTCAGGCGGCCCTCGGCGCGGGTCAGGACGGCGGTGGTCTCCTCGCCGTACTCCTCGGCGTAGATGAGGTCCTCCCGCGTGCGGGCCGAGACGACCAGGCGCAGCGGCAGGTCGAGTCCGGCGAGCCGGTGGTGGCGGATCATCGACATCAGCGGCACCACGCCGGAGCCCGCGCCGAGCAGCAGCGCGGGGCGGTCGCCCGGCCAGGCGAAGAAGCCGGACAGCGGACCGCGCACCTCCACCGTGTCGCCGACGCGCGCCACGGTGTGCAGATGCCCGGACACCTCGCCGCCCGGCACGTGGTCCAGGGTCAGCTCGATCTCGCCGCTGCCGTCCGGCGCGGAGGCGATCGAGTAGTGCCGCTGGGCGACGTACCCGTCCTCGGCGGTCAGCCGCAGCATCAGGTGCTGGCCGGGCAGATGCCCCTGCCACTCGGGCACCTCGAGGCGGAACGTCGAGGCGGCGGGCGTCTCCCGGCGGATCTCGACGACGGTCGCGCGCTGCCACACGGCGGCGGCGCGGTTGCTCACCGCGATGCGGCCGGGCACGGCGAACGCGGTCGGCGGCACGAAGGCCCGCGGGGTCGGGGAAAGGTCAGTCACCGGAGTAGCGCTCCTCCGCCCACGGGTCGCCCCGGTGGTGGTAGCCGTTCTGTTCCCAGAAGCCGGGCTCGTCGTGGTCGAGGAGCCGCAGCCCCGCGACCCACTTGGCGCTCTTCCAGAAGTAGAGGTGGGGGACGATCAGACGGGCCGGGCCGCCGTGCTCGGCGGGCAGCGGACCGTCGCCGTACTCCCAGACGATCCACGCCTTGCCGTCCGTCACGTCGGCGAGCGGCAGGTTCGTGGTGTAGCCGGTGTGGGAGTACGCGACGACGTGCGTGGCCTCGGGAAGCGGGCCCGCGGCGGCCAGGAACGCGTCCAGACTCACCCCGCCGAAGCGCACCCCGAACTTGGACCAGCTGGTCACGCAGTGGATGTCGCCCCGGTACTCGGACGGGGGCAGCGCGTGCGCCTCGTCCCAGGTCCAGGTGCGCTCCGTCGCGACCAGGCCGTCCACGCGGAACGTCCAGTCGGCGGCGGCCAGGTCCGGGGTCACCTCGGCGGACAGGACGGGCCAGCCGTCACGCGCGTCGTACTGCCCGGGAGGCAGCCGCGGATCGCGGTCCTCCGCGCGGGCGCGGCCGGTGAAGCCGCGGGTGGGTTCGAAGGCGGTCCGCGGGCTCATGCGACGCTCGCCTCCGGGTGCGCGGCCGCCGCGGCGGCCAGGTCCCGCAGCACGGCCGCCTCGTCGAGGGTGCGCAGCGCGCGGTCGCGCATCAGGACGCGCCCGTCGACGACCGTGTCCCGCACGTCCGAGGCCGCGGCGGCGTACGCCAGCGTCGAGAACGGGTCGTGGCGGGGCAGCAGGTGCGGGCGGTCCCGGTCGACGACGACGAGGTCCGCGCGCTTGCCCGCCTCCAGCGAGCCCAGCTGGTCGCCGAGGCCGAGCGCCCGCGCCGACTCGATGGTCGCCATCCGCACGGCCTGCTCCGCGCCCACCGCCGTCGGGTCGCCGCCCGCCTTGTGGACGAGCGCGGCGAGCCTCACCGCGCCGAGCAGGTCGAGGGTGTTGGAGGACACCGCGCCGTCCGTGCCGAGGCCGACCGTGACGCCCGCGTCGAGCAGCTCGGGCACGCGCGCGATGCCGCAGCCCAGCTTGAGATTGGAGACCGGGCAGTGCGCGACGGGCGTGCCGGTGCGGGCCAGGGTCGCGATCTCCGCGTCCGTGAGGTCGACGGCGTGCGCGAGCAGCGTGTCCGGGCCGAGCACGCCGAGCGAGTCGAGCAGCTCCACGGGGCGCATGCCGTGCTGCTCGACGACGGTCGCGACCTCCGCGGCGTTCTCCGAGGCGTGGACGTGCAGCAGCGCGCCGTACGCGCGGGCGAGCGCGGCGATCTCCGTCAGCTGCCCGGGGTTCAGCGTGTACGCGGAGTGCGCGCAGACGACGGGGCGGGTGCCCGGCGCCGGGGTGTGGGCCTTCAGGTACGCGGTCGCCCAGTCGAGCCGCTCGGCGTAGGGGCGGCCGTCCGGCGGGCCCGGCACGTCCATGAACGTCGGCCCGGTCAGCAGCCGCCACCCGGCCTCGCGGGCCGCCGCCCCGGCCGCCTCGTGGAACCAGAACATGTCCAGCGCGGTGGTCACCCCGCCGCGCACCGACTCCGCGACGGCGGCGCGGATCGCCGCCGTCACCGCGTCCGGCGAGAGGATCTCGGCCTCGCGCGGGACCACCCGGGCCAGGAAGCCCTGGAGGGTGACGTCGTCGGCGATGCCGCGCATCAGGTTCATCGCGAGGTGCGTGTGCGTGTTGATCAGGCCCGGCAGGACCAGGCAGCCGCGCGCGTCGATCTCCTCGGCCGCCTCGTACGCGGCGCGCAGCCGCCCGGCGGGGCCCACCTCGACGACGCGGCCCGCGCGGACGGCCACGGCGCCGTCCGGCACGACGGTGCCCGCGTCGTCGACGGTCAGGACGTCCCCGCCGTGCACGAGCAGGTCGATGGGGCCGCCCCGGTCCTGGGCCGGCAGGTCAGTGGCGTGCATGGGTTCCGTTCTCCGTGGTCGCGGCGGTCGCTGCGGTCGTTCAGCGCTCTGCCGAGGCCAGCAGGCGCAGCGCGTCCAAGGTTATCCGGGCGCCCCGGTCGACCCCTTCGGCGACCACGTTCCGGTGCGGGTCGTAACCGCCTGTCGCCTCCGTGTCGACCAGCTCGTCGGCGTTCGCGCCGTCCACGACCAGGGCGCCGCCCGCGGTCAGGCCGTGCGTCGAGGCGAAGACGAGCAGCGCGGAGAGCTCCATCTCGATGGCGGCGATCCCGGCCGCCGCGTACGCCTCGCCGGGCAGCGGCAGGAAGCCCGGCTGGAACGCGGCGCGCGTCCACACCACGCCCCGGTGGTGCGGCGCGCCGGCCGCCCGCGCCGCGCGCTGCAGGGCGATGACGGCCTCCGGCGCGGAGAACGCCGGGTACTCCGCGGGGATCAGCTGCTGGGTCACGCCGTCGTCGCGCACCGCCGCGTCCGCGATGACCAGGTCGCCGTCGCCGATGCCGGGGCGGATCGCGCCCGCCGTGCCGAGCCGCAGGATGGTGGTGACGCCCGCCTCGGCGAGCTCCTGGAAGAGCAGGATCGCGCCGGGCGCGCCGACGCCGTGCGAGGCGACGACGACCTCGGTGCCCTGCCAGCTGCCCGTGAAAGTGCGGTACTCGCGGTGGTACGACACCTCCTTCGCGTCGGACAGCAGGCCGGCGACGGCCTCCGCGCGGCCCGGGTCGCCGACGACGACCGCGTGCGCGGGCAGGCCGGTGCGGGGCACGCGGGTGATGGGCAGGGCGTCGGGGGACGAGGTCATGAGGCAGCTCCTACCAGGGGCTCGGGACGCTTTCGGCGCTTGCGTCGCGCCGTGGACAGGAAGAGGGCGACCAGGGTCACCACGTAGGGGGCGGCGTCGGCCGCCTGCTGCGGCAGGCCGTTGCCCTGCAGCCGGAAGCCGACCGCCTCCGCGACGCCGAACAGCAGCCCCGCGAGCAGCACCCCGAGCGGCAGCGCCCGGCCCAGCATGACCGCGACCACGGCGATCCAGCCGCGCCCCGCCGTCATGTTCTCGGAGAACAGCGTGACGTTCCCGAGGGCGAGTTGGGCGCCCGCGAGGCCGCAGAGCAGACCGCTGGTGAGCACCGCGAGGTACTGGTACTTCGCCGGGCTCACGCCGAGCGTCGCCGCCGCGTCGGGCGCCTCGCCGACCCCGCGCAGCCGCAGGCCCCACGGGTGGCGTGCGAGGAACACCGCCGCGACGGCGACGGCCGCCCAGGAGACGTACACGAGCGCGGAGTGCCCGGAGAGCACCGGCCCGAGGAAGCCCAGGTCGATGCCGCCGAGCCCCGCGAGGTCCGGGTCGGAGAAGGTGCCCTGGACGCCGAAGGCCGTGCGCAGCAGAAAGCCCGTCAGACCGACCGCGAGGAGGTTCAGCGCGACGCCGAGGACGACCGCGTCGCCCCGCAGACTGATGGTGCCCACGGCGAGGATCATCGCGTACGCGCCCGAGGCGAGGGCGGCCAGGGCGACGCCGAGCCAGGCGCTGCCGGTGAACCAGCTGCCCGCGACGGCCGCGAAGCAGCCGATCAGCATCATGCCTTCGAGCCCGATGTTGAACACGCCCGCACGCTCGCAGATCGCGCCGCCGAGCGCGGCCAGCAGGATCGGGGTGAGCGCGAGGAGCGCCGAGTGGAACAGCGCGGAGTCGACGGACATCAGAGGTCCCCCTCGGAGCGGACGGACGTCTCGGCGGGTGCGGACGCCCCGGCGGGCACAGCGGCTGCTGCCCCCTGCGTCGTGGGCGCCGACTTCGCGGCGCGCCGCCACGTCAGCCGGAGCCGCGCCGCCAGGAAGACGATGACGACGGCCTGGAGCACCTGCGTCAGTTCGCGCGGCACCTCGGTGGCCCGCTCCATGGCGAGCCCGCCGACGTCGAGCGCGGCGAAGAACAGCGCGGCGAGCGCGGTCCCGACGGGCGCGGCGGAGGCCAGGAGGGCGGCCGTCAGACCGGTCCAGGTGTGCCCGGCCGCGGTCAGCGACCCGTCGATGAAGCGGTACGGGAAGCTCAGCACGCCGATCGCGCCGACGAGCCCGGCGACCGCGCCGGACAGCGCCATGAGCCGCAGCGTCAGCCGGGGCCGGTCGACACCCGCGTACGCCGCGAAGCGCGGATTGAGGCCCGTCATCCGGATCTCGTAGCCGGTGGCGGTGCGGGCGTCGGCGAACACGAACACGCCCGCGGCCAGGACGACGAGGACGAGCCCCACCGTGACCGTCGAGGAACCGAGGGCGGGCAGCTCCACGCCTTCGGGCAGCCGCCGCGTCTGCGGCAGGCTCGACCCCTCCTCCTTGAGCGGGAAGCGCGCGAGGTAGGAGGCGAAGGACACCGCCGGATAGCTCAGCAGCAGACTGCTCACCAGCAGCGGAACGCCGAACCGGTTCTGGCACACGGCGGCGAGCGCGGCGTACGCGGCGCCCGCCAGCATTCCGGCGACCAGCGCGGCGAGCACGGCGAGCGGCGCGGGCAGCGGTACGTACAGACCGGTGGCCGCGGCGGAGATGCCGCCGAGCACCAGCTGCCCGTCACCGCCGAGATTCAGCAGCCCCGCCCGCATCGGCAGGGCCAGCGCGACGGCGAGCCCCAGGATGCTGGTGCCGGTGGTCAGCGTCGACCCGATGCCGTCGGGCCCGAGCGCGCCGCTGACGACGGAGCCGTACGCCCCGAAGGGGTCGGCGCCGGTCCCCACGAGGAACAGCGCCCCGACGAGGACGGCGGCCACGACGGAGTGGAGGGCGGGCGAGCGCAGCAGCCGCGCCCCGGCCGCACGGCCCCCGGCCGGACTCTGAACGGCCATGTCAGCGGGCCTCCTTGGCGGGTACGGGCGCTTCGGCAAGGGAGCCGGGCGCGCTCGCGGAGCCGTCGGGTCCCGCCGCCGCGCCGGCCATCGCGAGTCCGAGGCGGCGCTCGTCCGCCTCCTCGCGCGTGAACTCGGCGGCGATCTCGCCCTCGTACATCACGAGGACGCGGTCCGACAGGCCGCGGATCTCGCTGAGTTCGGCCGAGACCAGCAGGATCGCGTGCCCCGCGTCGCGGTGGGCGACGAGCCGGTCGTGGATCGTCTGGACGGCGCCGATGTCCACGCCGCGCGTGGGCTGCTCGACGATCAGCAGCGATGACTCATGGGCCAGTTCACGGCCGATGACGAGCTTCTGCAGATTGCCGCCCGACAGCGAGCCCGCCGCGTGGTCCGCGGACGCCGCCTTGATCCCGAAGCGTTCGATCAGGACGCGCGCGTGCTCGCGCAGCCGGCCGGGCCGCAGCAGCCCGTGCCCCCGGTGGTGGCCCATCGCGAGGTTCTCGGCGATGGTCGCGGCCGGCGCCGTGCCGACCGCCGCGCGGTCCTCGGGGACGTAGGCGAGGCCCGCGGCGCGGTGCTCCGCGGCCGTCGCGTCCGTGACGTCCCGCCCGTCGAGCGTGACGCGGCCCGCCGCGACGGGCCGCAACCCGGCGACGGCCTCGACCAGTTCGGACTGGCCGTTGCCCGCGACGCCCGCGATGCCGACGATCTCCCCGGCGCGGACGGTGAGCGAGACGTCCCGCACCCCGTCCGTCGCCAGGCCGGCGACCGACAGGACCTCGCCGCCCGGCGAGCCCGCCGGGCGCATCCGGTCCAGCTCCACCGCGCGGCCCGTCATGGCCGCCGCGATCCCGTCCGCGCTCGTGTCGGCGGTCCGCATCCGCGCCGCCACACGCCCGTCGCGCAGCACCGTCACCGCGTCGCTGCCCTCCATGACCTCGCGCAGCTTGTGCGTGACCAGCAGCACGGTGCGGCCCTCGTCCGCCAGCGAGCGCAACACCCCGAACAGGGCGTCCGCCTCCGCGGGCGTCAGGACGGCGGTCGGCTCGTCGAGGATGAGCGTCCGGGCGCCCCGGTAGAGGAGCTTGAGGATCTCCACGCGCTGGCGCACGCCCACCGGGAGGTCCCCGACCTTGGCCGCGGGATCCACGGCGAGGCCGTGCTCCTCGGCGAGCGCGGCCACCCGACGCACCGCCTCCGCCCGGTCAGCGAGACCGAAGCGGCGCGGCTCGGCCGCGTACACCACGTTCTCGGCGACCGTGAAGGACGGGAACAGCTTGAAGCTCTGGTGCACCATCCCGAGGCCCGCGGCGATCGCCTCGCTCGGGCTCGCGAAGGACACCTCGAGCCCGTCGAGCAGGATCTGTCCGGCATCCGGGCGCTGCAGCCCGTACAGGACGGACATCAGCGTCGACTTGCCCGCGCCGTTCTCGCCCATGAGGGCGTGGATCTCGCCGCGCCGGACGGTCAGGTCGACCCGGTCGTTGGCGAGGGTGCCGGGGAACTCCTTGGTGATGCCGCGCAGTTCGACGGCCGGGGCGTCGCCGGCCGGCTCAGGCGGCGGGGTCATCGACGGTCAGCTTCCCGGCGACGATGTCGTCGCGCAGCTCCTCGACGCGCTGGAGCACGTCCTTGTTGGCGGGCTTCGCGATCAGGCACTTGGATTCGGCGAGGCCGGGCTCCAGGCCGGTCAGCGACATGCCGCCCTCCTTGAGGCCGTACGACACGGTGGTGCCGCCCTTGCCGTCGAGGATCTGCGCGATGCCCTTCTCCACGGCGACGTCGGTCTTCTTCAGGACGTTGTCGACGACGACGCCGGGGCTGCCCAGGCACTGGTTGGCGTCCACGCCGTACGCCTGGAACCCCTTGCTCTTCGCCGCCTGGAAGACACCCGTGTTGCCGCCGGCCGCGGCCGCCATCACCTGGTCGACGCCGCCCGAACCGAGCGTCGCCGCCTGGTCCTTGGCGCGCGCCGCGTCGTTGAACGGCGACTGCCCGCCCACGAACAGCGTCCGGGACCGCGCCCCCGGCGTCACCTTCTTCGCGCCCGCCGCGAACGGCTCGCTGTAGCGGCGGAACTGCGGGGTGTCGAGCACGTCGACGGCCCCGACCTTCTTGCTCTTCGTCAGCAGCCCGGCCTCGGCGCCCGCGAGGAAGACGGCCTCGTGCTCGCGGAAGACGGCGCACGTGACGTTCTTGTACGTCTTCTTGGTGCACGCGTCGACCAGCAGGAACTGCTGCTTGGGGTGGGCCTCGGCCTGCTGCGCCACGATGTCCGCGAACTCGAAGCCGACCAGCGCGATGACGTCGGGCGCCGCGTCGACGGCCGACGCCACGTTCTGCTGGCGCGAGTCGTTGTCGCTGCTCTGGAAGACCTTCTGCGAGCCGCCCTGCGCCTTCGCCGCGGACTTCACCCCGGCCACGGCCAGCTTGAGGAACTCGTTCTGGGCGACGGGGTCGGGCGTGACGAGCGTGAACGCCTTGCCGTTCCCGCCCCCGCCGGAACCGCCGTCCTTGGCGGCGGCGTTGCAGCCGGTCGCGAGGAGGACGGCGCCGACGGTCGCGGCGGTGAGTCTCAGGGACGTACGTATGCGCGGGGACATGGGGATCGCCTTCGTGAAGGTGCCAGGGAGCGGGCCCGGACGGTGGCAGGAGAGTCGTGCGTTGCGTGGAGCGGCGTGGCTCAACAGGAACAGCGGCGACAGCGGCACATTCGGCAGCCGCGGGACACGGCGGGGCAGCGCGTCGCGGCGGCTTTCGCGGCCATGGCTGTCCTCCTCGCACCGTGGATCGGATCGATCATTCCTTGGGGTGGCGGTGAGAGTAACACCGGATTTCGGACAGCCGCACGAACGTCTCGAAATGTGGTTCGACCATGTCAGGTACCGTGACGGCACCCCTCCTCCCATGGCCGGAATCGTCCCCCATCATTCGGAGTTGAGCACATGAGCAGCCAGGACCTGCGCGCGGTCACCTGGACGGCGGGCACGGCGGACGGCACTGCGCCGGCCCTGTCCCTCATCGACCAGACGGTCCTTCCGCACACGCTGGAGCGCCTCGACGTCACGACCGTCGACGGGCTGGTCGACGCGATCGTGCGCCTCGTCGTCCGCGGCGCCCCCGCGATCGGCGCGGCCGGCGCGTACGGCGTGGCGCTCGCCATGGCGCAGGCCGGGCGCGAGGGCTGGGACCGCGCCCGGCTCGACGCCGAGGTCGCCCGCGTCCGCGAGGCCAGGCCCACCGCGGTGAACCTGATGGTCTGCGTGGACCGCGTGAAGCCCCTCATCGACCAGGGCATGGCCGCGGTGCTCGCCGAGGCCGACGCCGTCGTCGAGGAGGACCTGGCGGCCAACCACGCCATGGGCGCGTACGGCGCGGACTGGCTGCTCAAGCGCGTGGCCGCTGACTCCGACCGGCCGCTGCGGATCCTCACCCACTGCAACACCGGCGCCCTCGCCACGGCGGGCTGGGGCACCGCGCTCGGCGTCATCCGCGAACTGCACGCCAGGGGACGCCTGGAGACGGTGTACGCCGACGAGACCCGTCCCCTTCTCCAGGGGGCCCGCCTCACCGCCTGGGAGCTGGCCCAGGAGGGCATCCCGCACTACGTCCAGGCGGACGGGGCCGCGGCGGGCACGATCCTGCGGGGCGAGGTCGACGCGGCGATCGTCGGGGCGGACCGCATCGCCGCGAACGGCGACACCGCCAACAAGGTCGGCACGGTCGGCGTCGCGCTCGCCTGCGCGCACGCGGGCATCCCCTTCATGGTGGCGGCGCCGACGACGACGGTGGACCTCGCGACGCCCTCGGGCGAGGCGATCCACATCGAACTGCGCGGCGAGGACGAGGTCCTGGAGTGGGCGGGCATCCGCACGGCCCCGCCGGCCTCCCGGGGCCACAACCCCGCCTTCGACGTCACCCCCGGCTCCCTGGTGACGGCCCTGGTCACCGAGCGCGGGGTGCTGGAGGTGTCGGCGGGGGAGACGCCGGGGAAGGCGGGCTGAGGACGGCCCTGCTCCTCCAGAACCGGATGGGCCGGAAATCCAGCCCGTCCGGCGTTTGAGGACGAACTCGGCGAAGCCGGTGATCTCCCGAGCCCCGCCCGGCGGAGCCGGAATGTTCGGGAAGGGGCGGGGCTGGGGACAGGACCGCCGGAGGCAGACCTCAGCCCCGCGCCAGCTCCAGCTCCAGGAGCCACTCCACGACCTCGGCCCGATGCCGCGCCTCGCGGGGATCCGCGCCCCAGACATAGATCCCGTGCCCCGCCACGACCACCGCCGGCATCCCAGGAGACAGCGCCGCCTCCAGCCGGTCCCCGAGCTCCGTCATGTCCTGGCTGTTCGCGATCACCGGCAGCGTCACCGACACCTCGTGCGTCGGATGCCCGAGCCCCTTGAGCATTTCGAGGCCCTCGAAGGGAATCCCCTCGGGAGACCGCTGCCCCATCACCACGGAGGCCACCGTGTGCACATGCACCACGGCCCCCGCCCCGGTGAGCCGCACCACGCGCGCGTGCAGCGCGGCCTCGGCGGACGGCCGCCCCGGCCCGACGGCCGCGCCCTCGCCGTCCGTCAGCACCACGTCGGACGACGTCAGTTCGCCCTTGTCGCGCCCGCTCGCCGTGACGGCGAGCCGCAGCGGCTCCCGCGTCAGGACCAGGGACAGATTGCCGGACGTCCCCCGCATCCAGCCGAAGGACGCGAACCGCGCGGCCTCCTCGGCCAGCACGGCACCCGCCTCCTGAAGATCCTTCGCGGCAGCGACCGCGGTGGAGGGCGTCGTCTCGGTCATGAACTGCTCCTAGCGGCAAGGGTGATCTCATGGAAGTCCGCGACCCACGGATGGTCGCCGAAGTCGGCGTCGGCGTACGGCTCCCCGGCCCGCCGCACCCCGACCGCCCGCCAGCCCGCGTCCCGTGCCGCGTCCAGCTCGCCGGGCCGGTCGGACAGGAACAGCAGCCGCTCCGGGCCGCCCTCGCCGCCGACGGACGAGGCGATCTTCCGGTAGGAGTCCGCCTCCTGCTTGGGTCCCGCGTTCTCCGTGTCGTACAGCCCGCCGACGAGACCGAGGAGATCGCCCTCGGCCGAGTGCGCGAACCACGCCCGCTGCGCCGCCACCGAGCCGGACGAGTACACGTACAGCCGCACCCCGTCCGCGTGCCAGCGCCGCAGGACGCCGATGACGTCCGGGTAGAAGTGCGAGACCAGCTCGCCGCGGGCGAAGCCCTCCGCCCAGAGGACGCCCTGCAGCGTCTTCAGGGGCGTCGCCTTGCGGTCGGCGTCGACCCACGCGCCGAGGACCTCCTCGATCCGCCGCGCGTCGGCGTCCGGCTCACCGATCTCCGCGCGCACCTGCGCGACCGCCCGCGCCACCTCCGGCTCCCCGCCCCGCGAGGCGAGCAGGTCGCCGAAGCGCTCGCGCGCGTACGGATAGAGCACGTCCACCACGAACCCCGTGGCGCTCGTGGTGCCCTCGATGTCGAGCACCACGGCGTCCACGTCGTACACCGAACCCGAACTCACGCGGCGTACCCCGCGTGGATCGTGTCGAAGTCCGGGAAGCGGTCGGCGATCGGGCTGCCGGTGAAGCTGCCGATCCAGCCGTCCTCCTCGTGGAAGAAGCGGATCGCGGTGAACGCCGGCGAGGTGCCCATGTCGAACCAGTGCGTCGTGCCCCGCGGCACCCCGAGCAGATCGCCCTTCTCGCAGTAGACGGCGTGCACTTCGCCGTTCACGTGCAGATAGAAGATCCCGGCGCCCGCGACGAAGAAGCGCACCTCGTCATCGTCGTCGTGCGTGTGCTCGGCGAGGAACTTCTGGCGGGCCGCCGCGGCCTTCGCGGGCCACTCGGGGTCCTCGCTCGGGTGCAGCGCCACCACGTCGACGGTCTGGAAGCCCTCTTCGGCGTTGAGCTTGTCGATCTCCGCGCGGTAGGCGGCGAAGACCGTGTCGCTGTCCGCGTCGGCCGGGACGTCCTCGCGCACCGGCCACTGTTCGTAGCGCACGCCGATCGGGGCGAGCGCGGCGGCGATCTCGGCCGGGTCCGAAGTGCGGCGCACGACGGTCTCGGGGCCGGCCTCCGGCCAGGTCGTCAGGAGAGTCATGGTCACTCCAGGTCAGATGGGGTCGTGCGAGGGGTATGGGTCGGATCGTAATCCGCGCTGCGGACATGTCACAGGGAGTCCCACAGCGTGGACGGCGCCGCCCGCCGCACCACCGGAGCGACCTCCTCCGCGAACCGCTGCAACGTCTCGATCTGCTCCGCGCGAGAGAGCCCGAAGCCGTCCACGGAGATCGACTGAAGCCCGTGCCCGTACACCTCGTGCCAGCCGAGGATCTTGTCGATGATCTGCTGCGGGGAGCCGATGAGCTGCGGCCCGTCCGCGATGGCGTCCTCGATGGTGCGGAACGGCGTGTTGTAGCCCGCCCTGCCCTCCAGGTCGGGCCGGAAGGTCTGCGCGACCTTCGCCTCGTACAGCTCCTTGTAGCGCGCGACGGCCTGCTCGGCGGAGTCCGCGATGAGCAGCCCGCCGGAGCCCGCCGCGACGTGCGCGCGGGCCGGGTCGTGCCCGTACGCCTCGAAGCGCTCGCGGTAGTGGCCGATCAGCGAGGCGTACGCCGAGCGCGGCTGGACGGCGTTGGCCGTGAAGAGCGGATCGCCGTGCCGGGCGGCGAGCTCGGGGGAGTTGAGGGAGGTCGCCGAGCCGTGCCAGACCCGCGGCGCCCCGGCGAAGGGGCGCGGCACCGTCGTCACGCCCTTCAGCGGCGGCCTGAACTCCCCCTGCCAGTCGACGCCCTCCTCCTCCCACAGCCTGCGCAGGAGCTCGTACTTCTCGCGCTGCAGGTCCCACTGGCGCGCCTCGTCCAGCCCGAACAGGTCGAAGTGCCCGGCCTCCGCGCCCTTGCCGATGACGAGTTCGACGCGGCCGCGCGAGAGCTGGTCGAGCGTCGCGTAGTCCTCGGCGACCCGCACGGGGTCGAGGATCGCGACGACGGTGACGCCGGTCAGCAGGCGGATCCGGGTGGTACGCGCGGCCAGCGCGCCGAGGACGACGGTCGGGCTCGACGACAGGAACGCGCCCGCGTGCCGCTCGCCCACGGCGTACGCGTCGTACCCGAGCCGCTCCGCGACGACGCCGACCTCGACGACCTCCTCGAACCGGTCGGCGGGCGAGGGGAGGTCACCGGTCAGCGGGTGCGGGGAGTGGGAGATGAGGGAGAGCACCTGAAACTTCATGATTCAACACTGCGCGCCGAACATTGCGGCGCTGTGGCGGCGGCATGGCATGCGTAAGGGGCGGCCGCCCATGGCGACCGCCCCTTACCAGGGTCTCAAGAAGGCAGGTGTCAGGCCTTCTTGCCCAGCAGGTCCTCGACCTTGCCGCGCACCTCGTCCGTGGCCAGGCCGCGGATCGTCAGCGTCGTACGGCGGCGCAGCACGTCGTCCGCCGTCTCGGCCCACTCGTTGTCGCGGGCGTAGACGACCTGCGCCCAGATCTCCGGGGCGTCGGGGTGGACGCGCTCGGCGAGCTCCGGGTTCTCGTTCGCCAGACGGGCGATGTCGAAGGAGAGCGAGCCGTAGTGCGTCGCCAGGTGCTTGGCGGTGTCGGCGGCCATGCGCGGGCCGGGCGCCGGGCCGTCCACGAGGAGGCGGTGGGCGACGGCGCGCGGGTTGGCGATGCCGGGCAGCGGCAGCTTCTTCGGCAGCGAGGAGATCGGCTCGTAGTCGTCGCCCAGCGGGTGGCCCGGCAGCGACTCCAGCTTCTTCATGATCGTCCGGCCGATGTGGCGGAACGTCGTCCACTTGCCGCCCGCCACCGACAGCATGCCGCCGGCGCCCTCGGTCACGACCGTCTCGCGCTTGGCCTTGGACGTGTCGCCGGGGCCGCCGGGCAGCACGCGCAGACCCGCGAAGGAGTACGTGATCAGGTCGCGCGACAGCTGCTGGTCGCGGATGGAGAAGGCGGCCTCGTCCAGGATCTGGGCGGTGTCCGACTCGGTGACCCGCACGTCCGCCGGGTCGCCCTCGAACTCCTCGTCCGTGGTGCCGAGCAGCAGCATGTCCTCCCAGGGGAGGGCGAAGGTGATGCGGTACTTGTCGATCGGGGTCGCCAGCGCGGCCTTCCAGGGGGCGGTGCGCTTGAGGACGAGGTGCGCGCCCTTGGACAGCCGGATGGAGGGCGCCGCGTCCGGGTTCTCCATCTTGCGCAGGTGGTCGACCCAGGGGCCGGTCGCGTTGAGGACCAGACGGGCGTTGACGCCGAACTCGTCGCCGCTCATGCGGTCCTTGAGCTCGGCGCCGGTGACCCGGCCCTTGGTGAAGCGCAGACCGGTGACCTCGGCGTGGTTGAGGACGGCGGCACCGGCCTCGACGGCCGCGCGGACCGTCATGAGGGCCATGCGCGCGTCGTTCATCTGGTCGTCGCCGTAGACCGCGACGGCCTTGAGGTTGTCGGTGCGCAGCTCCGGCACGTCCTGCGCGGCCTTGGCGGGGGAGAGGAGGTGGCCGACGCCGTCGCCGAAGGCGGAGAGCGCGGAGTACGCGAAGACGCCCGCGCCGAGCTTGGCGGCGCCGTGCGGGCCGCCCTTGTAGACCGGCAGGTAGAAGGTGAGCGGGTTCGCCAGGTGGGGGGCCACCTGACGGGACACCGCGCGACGCTCGAAGTGGTTCTCCGCGACCAGCTTCACCGCGCCGGTCTGCAGGTAGCGCAGGCCGCCGTGGAGCAGCTTGGAGGAGGCGGAGGAGGTGGCGCCGGCGAAGTCGCCGGCGTCCACCAGGGCCACCCGCAGGCCCGACTGCGCGGCATGCCAGGCGGTGGAGATGCCCAGGATGCCGCCGCCGATCACCAGGAGGTCGTACGTCGCCTTGGAAAGCCGTTCCCGGGTCTCGGCGCGGCTCGGGTTGGAACCGGCAGCCGGATGCAGCCCGAGTGCCGGGTAGGCGGGGCCGCTCTGCAGGGTGGTCATGGTTCTTACTCCTCGTCCTCGATCCAGCCCATGGTCCGCTCCACGGCCTTGAGCCAGCTCTTGTACTCACGGTCGCGGGTGTCCGCGTCCATGTGGGGGGTCCACTCCGCGGCCCGCCGCCAGTTGGCGCGCAGCTCGTCGGTCGAGGACCAGAAGCCGACGGCGAGACCGGCGGCGTAGGCGGCACCGAGGCAGGTCGTCTCGGCCACCATCGGGCGCACCACCGGCGCGTCGAGGAAGTCCGAGAGGGTCTGCATCAGCAGGTTGTTGGAGGTCATGCCGCCGTCGACCTTGAGGGCCGCGAGCTCGACGCCGGAGTCCTTCGTCATGGCGTCGGTGATCTCGCGGGTCTGCCAGGCCGTGGCCTCCAGGACGGCGCGCGCGATGTGCGCCTTGGTGACGTACCGGGTCAGACCGGCGATCACACCGCGGGCGTCGGAGCGCCAGTACGGGGCGAACAGACCGGAGAAGGCCGGCACGAAGTAGGCGCCGCCGTTGTCCTCGACCGACGACGCGAGCGTCTCGATCTCGGCGGCGGAGTTGATCAGGCCCATCTGGTCGCGCATCCACTGCACCAGCGAACCGGTGACGGCGATGGAACCCTCCAGGGCGTAGACCGGCTTCTGGTCGCCGATCTGGTAGCCGACCGTGGTCAGCAGCCCGGAGTAGGAGTTGATGGCCTTGTCACCGGTGTTCATCAGCATGAAGGTGCCGGTGCCGTACGTGGACTTGGCCTCGCCCTCGTCGAAGCAGGTCTGGCCGAACAGGGCCGCCTGCTGGTCGCCGAGCGCGGAGGCGACGGGGATGCCGCCGAGCAGGTCGCCGAGCGTCCCGCCGGTGACCTCGCCGTAGACCTCGGCGGAGGAGCGGATCTCGGGGAGCATCTGCATCGGCACGCCGATGGAGTGGCAGATGCGCTCGTCCCACGCCATCTCGTGCAGGTTCATCAGCATCGTGCGCGAGGCGTTGGTGACGTCGGTGACGTGCTTGCCGCCGTTGACACCGCCCGTCAGGTTCCAGATGACCCAGGAGTCCATGGTGCCGAAGAGGATGTCGCCGGCCTCGGCGCGCTCCTTCAGGCCCTCGACGTTGTCGAGCAGCCAGCGGGCCTTGGGGCCCGCGAAGTAGGAGGCCAGCGGCAGGCCGGTCTCACGGCGGAAACGGTCCTGCCCGACGTTGCGGCCGAGCTCCTTGCAGAGCGCGTCGGTGCGGGTGTCCTGCCAGACGATGGCGTTGTGCACCGGCTCGCCGGTGTTCTTGTCCCACAGCAGCGTGGTCTCACGCTGGTTGGTGATGCCGATCGCCTTGATGTCGTCGCGGGTGATGCCGGCCTTGGAGACGGCCCCGGCGACGACCTCCTGGACGTTGGTCCAGATCTCGGCGGCGTCGTGCTCGACCCAGCCCGGCTTCGGGAAGATCTGCTCGTGCTCCTTCTGGTCGACGGAGACGATCCGTCCGTCCTTGTCGAAGACGATGCAGCGGCTCGAGGTCGTGCCCTGGTCGATGGCCGCGATGAAGGGGCCTGCGGTGTGTGCGTCGGTCACGGTGTGCTCCAGAAGTTCTTGTACGGCGGTCTCAGGCGTCTGAGGCGGTCATCGGTCGCTGTCGCGGGTCTACTTGAACGCGACGTTGTAGAGACCGCCGGCGATGGCGCCGCCGATCAGCGGACCGACGATCGGCACCCAGGCGTACGACCAGTCCGAGCTGCCCTTGTTCGGCAGCGGGAGCACGGAGTGGATGATGCGCGGACCGAGGTCACGGACGGGGTTGATGGCGTACCCCGTGGGGCCACCGAGCGAGAGGCCGATGCCGACCACGACGAGCGCGGTGATCAGCGCGCCGAGGACGCCGAGGCCGTTCCCGCCGTCGTTCAGGCCCTGCGTGAGGATGGCGAGGACCAGGACGACCGTGGCGATGACCTCGGTGAGCACGTTCTGGACGGAGTTACGGATCTCCGGGCCGGTGGAGAAGATGCCGAGCACCGGGCCGGCCGACGGGGCGGCCTTCTGGTCGACCATGCCTTCCTCGGCGGGCTGCGCCGCGAGGATCTCGGGGTCGGTCAGGTGGGCCTTGAACTGGCCCATGTAGGTGACCCACACCAGGAAGGCGCCGATCATCGCGCCGAGCAGCTGCGAGGCCAGGTAGAGCGGCACGTCGCTCCACTTGGTGCCGCCCTCGATGGCGAGACCGAGCGTGACCGCCGGGTTGAGGTGGGCGCCGGAGACGCCGCCCGCGAGGTAGGCACCGGTGAGAACGGCGAAGCCCCACCCGAAGGTGATGGCGAGCCAGCCGGCGTCCTTGGCCTTTGAGCGCTTGAGCGTGACGGCGGCGCACACGCCACCGCCCAGCAGGATGAGCACGGCGGTACCTATGGTCTCGCCGATGAAGATGTCGGAGCTGGACACCCGCGACTCCTTTGTCCTTCGTCCAGGGGAAGGCGAACCCCGGGTCCCTCCGGTGGTCCGCGACCTCAGGTGAGGTCGTTGCCGGCCCTTGGCCTTGTCACACTCTAGCGCGTAATGCCGGTAGGTGTTCGACAATGCCGACCGATGGACGCGAGTCTCGCCCCGGTGTTACTTGCTCGTCAAGAGTTCTGTTATTGAAAACACGATCGTTATTGATCGTTCCGCCCTATCGGTCCCGGCGGGGACGAATGCGTTCATCGATCGTCGCGCGAACGGGTGCCACCTGCATGTTGGGGCGGGGGTGCGCACGGGTGGAGCGGTGGCGGGACGCAGGGG
>NZ_LIRJ01000090.1 GCF_001419745.1 Streptomyces silaceus
CGCCCGGCCCGCCCCGCCCGCTGCCGCCCCGCCGCCTGCGAGGCCCGCACCGTCGCCAGCGCGCTCAGCCCGCGCGCGTGGTCCACCCGGGGCTCCCGCGCCAGACCCGCGTCCACGACGACCCGCACCCCCGGCACCGTCAGCGACGACTCGGCCACCGCCGTCGCGAGGACCACCCGCCGCCGCTCGCCCGGGGACAGCACCGCGTCCTGCACCGCGGCCGGCGCCCGCCCGTGCACCTGGAGCACCTCGACGTCGCCGAGCCCGCCCAACTGCCCGGCCACCCGCGCGATCTCACCGACCCCGGGCAGAAAGCACAGGACGTCCCCGTCCCGCTCGGACAGCGCCCGCCGGACCACCGACGCCACATGCGCGAGCAGCGCCGGGTCCACCCGCATCCCGTGCGGCGGCCGCACCGGACGCGCGGGCGGCGCCCACACCACCTCCACGGGGTGCGCGACGCCCCGCGCCTCCACCACGGGCGCGTCCCCGAGGGTCCGCGCCCAGCCCTCCGCGTCGGTCGTCGCGGACGCCGCCACCAGACGCAGCTCGGGCCGCAGCGCCGCCCGCACGTCCACCAGGAAGGCGGCCACGGTGTCCGCGTCCAGATGCCGCTCGTGGCACTCGTCGAGGATCACGACGTCCACGCCGGCCAGCTCCTGGTCCCGCTGCAGCCGCTGCAGCAGGACACCCGTCGTGACGACCTCCACGCGCGCGTGCGGCCCCACCACGCGCTCGCCGCGCACCGTGTAGCCGACGCTCCCGCCGACCTTCTCGCCGAGCAGCCACGCCATCCGCCGCGCGGCCGCCCGCGCGGCGATGCGCCGCGGCTCCGCCACGACGACCCGGCGCACGGCGCCGCCCGGCCCGTCGAGGAGCCCCGCGAGGGCCAGGGGCACCAGCGTCGTCTTGCCCGTGCCGGGCGGCGCGCACAGCACGGCGCTGCCCGGCCCCTCCAGAGCGGCGAAGAGGGCGGGCAGCGCGTCGCGTACGGGCAGGTCGAGGGCGTCGTGACGGAGACCGGTCACGTACTCAGTCCCGTACGCACACGTAGATCGCCGTCCCCGGGATCAGGTTTCCGCGCAGCGGGGACCAGCCGCCCCACTCCTGGGTGTTCCAGGCGGGCCACTCCGGCTCCACGATGTCGACGAGACGCAGTCCGGCGGCCACGACGTCCCGCACCCGGTCGCCGATCGTCCTGTGGTGCTCCACGTAGACGGCGTTGCCCTGCTCGTCCTGCTCCACATAAGGAGTGCGGTCGAAATAGGAGGCCGCTACGGAGAGGCCCTCCGGGCCCGGCTCGTCCGGGAACGCCCAGCGCATCGGGTGCGTCGCGGAGAACACGAACCGGCCCCCGGGCCGCAGCACGCGCCGCACCTCCTTGAGGACCAGCACGGGATCGGCGACGAAGGGCAGCGCCCCGTACGCGGAGCAGGCGAGGTCGAAGGAGCCGTCGCGGAACGGCAGCACCCCGGCGTCGGCCTGCACCAGCGGAACGTTTCCGCCGATGCGCAGCGCGTGCTGGAGCTGGCGGTGCGAGAGATCGAGGGCGACCGGGCGCGCACCCTGGGAGAGCAGCCAGCGCGAGCACTGGGCCGCGCCTGCGCCGATCTCCAGGATGTCCTTGCCCTTCAGCTCCTCGGGCGGACCGAGCAGTTCCGCCTCCACCTCGTCGAGGCCCTCGGGGCCCCACACGAAACGGTCGTCCCCGAGGAACGTGCCGTGCTCGATCTGGTACTCGTCGGCGTTCCGGTCCCACCAGCCGCGGTTCGCACGGCTGCTCTCCGTGACATCGGCGTCACGTCGGGTGGCCTCGGGCTCGGGCGGCTCGGACTCTTGGATGATCGGCTCCATCGTCGTAATCTTCCGTCGAACTCGTCGCGAGGGGGCGCTGTGCGGCCCGTGTGGCCTCATGCGACAGGTTTTGTGCCGGGTATGCGGCGTTCCGCCCCGGGTGTGCGCCTTCGCGCATTGACCCTGTCCGGCTGCCCCCGTATGCTACAAGTTGCGCTGCGAGCCTGCGCTCCTCAGACATAGCAGGCTGCGCTCGCGTCTGTTGTATGTCCCCTCGGTTGTCGAGGCGCCTTCCGCTTACCCGGAAGTCGCGCTTCCAAGGCTGTCCGGCTTCTGCAGAGCGAAATCGGCTCCGGCGTTGCAGTACCTACGACTTCAATGTCCGTACCGGAGCCCTTTCCCACATGACGAGCAGCACCGAGACCACCGCCACCAGTCCGCAGGTAGCGGTCAACGACATCGGTAACGAGGAAGCCTTCCTCGCCGCGATCGACGAGACGATCAAGTACTTCAACGACGGCGACATCGTCGACGGCGTCATCGTGAAGGTCGACCGGGACGAGGTCCTGCTCGACATCGGTTACAAGACCGAAGGCGTCATCCCGAGCCGCGAGCTCTCCATCAAGCACGACGTCGACCCGAACGAGGTCGTCGCGGTTGGTGACGAGATCGAGGCCCTGGTTCTCCAGAAGGAGGACAAGGAAGGCCGCCTGATCCTCTCGAAGAAGCGCGCCCAGTACGAGCGTGCCTGGGGCACCATCGAGAAGATCAAGGAAGAGGACGGGATCGTCACCGGTACCGTCATCGAGGTCGTCAAGGGTGGTCTCATCCTCGACATCGGCCTCCGTGGCTTCCTGCCGGCCTCCCTGGTCGAGATGCGCCGCGTCCGCGACCTGCAGCCCTACGTGGGCAAGGAGCTCGAGGCCAAGATCATCGAGCTGGACAAGAACCGCAACAACGTGGTCCTGTCCCGCCGCGCCTGGCTCGAGCAGACCCAGTCCGAGGTCCGCCAGACGTTCCTCACGACCCTGCAGAAGGGCCAGGTCCGCTCCGGCGTCGTCTCCTCGATCGTCAACTTCGGTGCGTTCGTGGACCTCGGCGGCGTCGACGGTCTCGTCCACGTCTCCGAGCTCTCCTGGAAGCACATCGACCACCCCTCCGAGGTTGTCGAGGTCGGCCAGGAAGTCACCGTCGAGGTTCTCGACGTGGACATGGACCGCGAGCGCGTCTCCCTGTCGCTCAAGGCGACGCAGGAAGACCCGTGGCAGCAGTTCGCCCGCACGCACCAGATCGGGCAGGTTGTTCCCGGTAAGGTCACCAAGCTCGTTCCGTTCGGTGCGTTCGTGCGCGTCGACGAGGGCATCGAGGGCCTGGTCCACATCTCCGAGCTGGCCGAGCGCCACGTGGAGATCCCGGAGCAGGTCGTCCAGGTCAACGACGAGATCTTCGTCAAGGTCATCGACATCGACCTCGAGCGTCGCCGGATCTCGCTGTCGCTGAAGCAGGCCAACGAGTCCTTCGGCGCCGACCCGTCGGCCGTCGAGTTCGACCCGACCCTGTACGGCATGGCCGCGTCCTACGACGACCAGGGCAACTACATCTACCCCGAGGGCTTCGACCCCGAGACCAACGACTGGCTCGAGGGCTACGAGACCCAGCGCGAGGCCTGGGAGACCCAGTACGCCGAGGCGCAGCAGCGCTTCGAGCAGCACCAGGCCCAGGTCATCAAGTCCCGCGAGGCCGACGCCCAGGCGGCGGCCGAGGGCGGCGACGCGGCTGGTGCGGCTCCGGCCGCGGCCGGTGGCGGCGGCGGTTCGTACTCCTCGGAGTCGGACGACAACTCCGGCGCCCTGGCTTCGGACGAGGCGCTCGCCGCGCTTCGCGAGAAGCTTGCCGGTGGCCAGAGCTGAGGCTCGCCTCTAGGCGGTAGCTGTTGAACGTCGCGGGCCCGTACCTCTTCGGAGGTGCGGGCCCGCTTCGTTTTCGGGGTACGGACTAGGGCGTCACCTCTATGTTCGTCAGGCCCTTGCCGCCCGTCACCGTGTTGCTCGCGTAGACCGTCGTCCGGCAACCGCCGCTCTGGTTCGTCACGTTGATCGCCAGCTGCTTGTCGCCCGTCGCGCCCGTCAGGGTCGACTTGTTGCCCCGGAAGACCGTGCCGCAGCCCCAGCCGGACTGCTGGGTGTGGGTCTCGTAGCCGTTGTTCGTGGTGTTCTTGCCGGTGTTGTTCTCGATGACGTAGTCGTTGCCCTTCACGTCGATCCACGAGTCGTCGTAGTTGTTGCCGGTCAGGCCCTTGCCGTCGAAGGTGTTGCCCGAGACCCTGCCGCCCGTGGTGCCCTCCTTGAGGTCGATCGCCTCGCCGCCCACGTCGGGACCGATGGTGTTGCCGGTGATCGTCACGTTGTCGCTCTTGTCGGAGAGCGTGTTGGCGCTGCCCACGTAGACGCCCTCGCCCATGCCGCGGTCGTCGTTCCCGGTGTCGTAGATCCGCGAGTTCTTGATCACGCCGTCGCTGCTCGACTTCCGGAAGTGGACGCCCTCCATGTCGAGGCCGTGGACCGTGACGGTGTCCACGACGACGCCCCGCGCCGAGTCGATCATGATGCCCTTCTGGCCGCCGGTGACGGTGATGCCCTTGACCGTCCAGTAGGCGGCGCCGTTCAGATGCAGGCCGTAGCCGCCGCCGGCCGTGAGGACCGCCTTCGGGGAACCGGTCAGCGTGATGCGGGAGTTGGCACTCGCCGCCACGGAGGTCTTGAAGTTCCCGGAGTACGTGCCGTCGGCGAGGTGGATCGTGTCGCCGGGGGAGGCGTCGGTCAGCGCCGCCTTCAGCTCGGCGGCGGAGGCGACCTCGATGGTCCGCGCGGGCGAGGGCGCGGGCGCGGCGCTCGCGGCGACGGCCAGGCCCGGGGAGGCGGCGGTCGCGGTGAGCAGGGCGATGAGGAGGGTTCGTCGGGTGCGCATGGGGGTGGCCTTCCCGTCGGTCTTCCGTGGCTGTTTCTTCTACGTCTGTTCTTCCGCGTCTGTTCTTCTACGTGAACGTCGGGTGTGAGCGTGAACACAGATGACCGTAGGGTCGGTGCATGCGCGCGTCAAGGTACGTACCAGGCAAGGGAGTTCACGCATACGAACAGAGAGCGAGACGGCGCGGCCGGGAATGTGTGTGCCGCCGCGCGCGTTCTTGTCTAGGAACACGAGGAGGAGCGGTCACCGTGCTTGATCCGCAGGGTTTGTACTCATGGGAGCCGAAGGGCCTCGCCGTCGTCGACATGGCGCTCGCCCAGGAATCGGCCGGACTGGTCATGCTGTACCACTTCGACGGCTACATCGACGCGGGCGAGACGGGCGACCAGATCGTCGAACGGCTCACGGACAGCCTTCCCGGGCAGGTGGTGGCGAGGTTCGACCACGACCGGCTCGTCGACTACCGCGCCCGCCGCCCGCTGCTCACCTTCCGCCGCGACCGCTGGACCGGGTACGAGGTGCCGACGCTCGACGTCCGCCTCGTCCAGGACGCCACCGGCGCGCCCTTCCTGCTGCTCTCCGGGCCCGAGCCCGACATCGAGTGGGAGCGCTTCGCGGTCGCCGTCCAGCAGATCGTGGAGCGGCTCGGCGTGCGCCTCTCGGTGAACTTCCACGGCATCCCCATGGGCGTGCCGCACACCCGGCCCGTGGGCCTCACGCCGCACGGCAACCGCACCGACCTGGTGCCGGGCCACAGCAGCCCCTTCGACGAGGCACAGGTGCCGGGCAGCGCCGCGTCCCTGGTGGAGTACCGCCTGATCGAGGCCGGCCACGACGTGCTCGGCGTCGCCGCGCACGTCCCGCACTACATCGCGCGCTCCGCCTACCCGGACGCGGCCCTCACGGTCCTCGAGGCGATCACCGCCGCCACCGGCCTGGTGCTGCCCGGCGTCGCCCACGGACTGCGCACCGAGGCGCACCGCACCCAGACCGAGATCGACCGCCAGATCCAGGAGGGCGACGAGGAGTTGGTCGCGCTCGTCCAGGGCCTGGAGCACCAGTACGACGCGGCGGCGGGCTCGCAGGAGCGGGGCAACATGCTCGCCGAGCCGCTGGACATCCCGTCCGCCGACGAGATCGGCCGTGAATTCGAACGCTTCCTCGCCGAGCGGGAGGGCGACGCGTAATCCCAGGGCCTAAGCTGCCGGTCATGCTGAAAGTAGGCCTGACCGGCGGCATCGGTGCCGGCAAGAGCGAGGTGTCCCGGCTGCTCGTCGCGTCCGGCGCCGTCCTGATCGACGCGGACCGGATCGCGCGTGAGGTGGTCGCGCCGGGAACCGACGGGCTGGCGGCGGTCGTTGAGGCTTTCGGGCGGGAGATCCTCGCCCCGGACGGCTCGCTCGACCGGCCGAAGCTGGGCTCCGTCGTCTTCGCCGACGCCGACAAGCTGGCCGTCCTGAACTCGATCGTGCACCCGCTCGTCGGCGCCCGCTCCGCCGAGCTGGAGCAGTCCGCCCCGGACGACGCGGTGGTCGTCCACGACGTGCCGCTGCTCACGGAGAACGGCCTCGCGCCGCTGTACGACGTCGTGATCGTCGTCGACGCGAGCCCGGAGACCCAGCTCGACCGCCTGGTCCGGCTGCGCGGCATGAGCGAGGAGGACGCCCGCGCGCGGATGGCCGCCCAGGCCACCCGCGAGAAGCGCCGGGAGATCGCGGACATCGTGATCGACAACGACGGCCCGCTGGACGGGCTGCGGCAGCGGGTCGACGAGGTGTGGACCGAGCTCGCGCGAAGGGCGCGCGCCTAGGGAGGGGCAGCGGTGGTCGTACTGGCGGTGGTCACGGCTCTGGGCGGTCTGGTCGCCGTCCTCGCCGGTGCGTACGGCCTGTGGCAGACCCGGCGGATCGCCGCTTCCGGAGCGCTCGCGCAGGCCCTGGTGAAGGCGGCGCCGCCCGGAGCGGAGCGGCCCAGCCTGCAGTTCGAGACGGCCGACGGGCGGGTCGTCGAGGTGGTCTCGCCCGTGCCGCCCACCCGGCGCAGGCCGCTCGCCCCGGGCGACCTGGTCGGCATCGCGTACGACACCGGCGATCCGCGGGAGACGCTCCTGATCGGCGGCGAGCGCACCGGGCTCGACTGGGCCTTCGTCGCCGCGGGCGCGGCGCTCGTCCTCCTGGGCCTCGTACTGGTGGCCACGGCAGCCTGACCTCTTGCGCGTGAGACGGGCGGAATAGACGGGGCCACGGCGGGCGTTGACACAGGCGAGCGAGGGAAGGAGTCCGGCGTGCCCGAAATCACCCCGGAGACCCATGTCATCGATTTCCGTGCGGCCGAGCAGCTCCTTGCCGCGCGGGATCCGCGCGGCGCGGTGAAGCTGCTCGACACGGTCATCGCCGCCCACCCCGAGAACACCGCGGCCCGGCTGCTGCGCGCCCGCGCCTTCTTCGCCGCCGCGCAACTGCGCGCCGCCGAGCTGGAGTTCAGCATCGTCCTGGAGCGCGAGCCGGACAACGCGTTCGCGCACTTCGCCCTCGCCCGCACCTACGAGCGCGGCTCGCGGCACGAGCAGGCGCGCCGCCACTTCCGCCTGGCGGCCGCGCTGGACCCGCAGCCGGAATACGTGGCGGCGGCCCGCTTCGACGAGCCGAACCAGCCGGACCAGCCGGACCGGACCGACTGACGACACGGGCACCGCACCGACTGACGACACGGGCACCGGACCGACCCCCGGCCCCGGAATGGCTCAGGGGGTGTCCGGCGGCTCGTACGGGGGAACGTCCCGCCCCGGCTGGTAGTGCGCCCCCTGACGCATGCGGTGCACGACCCAGGCCAGATCCGCGACGACCACGACGACCAGCACCCCGCACGCCACCGCCCACCCCGTCCGCCCGGTGAGGGCGAAGGCGGCGGTGCCGAAGACCGCCCAGATCAGCCCCCATACGCTGAACCAGAGGCGCATCCGCAGGGGACTGCGCGCGGTCGTCGGTTCACTGCCTGTGCGCATCATGCGAGGTCATCTCCTCCATTCAGGATAAAGAGGGTGGGAACGTGCTGGAAGCGCTCACGGCGGACGACGAACTCGGCGCATGGCTGGCGGCCCTGGAGGAGGCCGGGGAGCCGCGCTCCCCGGCGGTGCTTCCCGGCCCCGACGAACTGCCGGACGTGCTGCTCGACCTCGCCGTGCCGCACGAGGACGTCAACGGCCTCGTGGCGCTCCGCGACCGGCTGTGGGCCGACCCGCAGGCGCGATGGCTGCTCGACCGCTGCGTGGACGCCCTCGTCCGCGACCTGGGCACGGTCGGCGGAGGCGGCCGCATCCCGGTGCTGCCCGAGGAGACGGGGGAGCTCGGGCGGTGCTTCTCCGTGTTCGTGTACGTGGCGGCGCTGGGCCACGTCCGCGCCCACCACCGCGAGCGGGGCGTCCCCGACGACGTCGCGCGCCGCACCCTCGCCGACCTCGGCCGTCATCTGGCGGTGCACCGCAGGGCACGCGGAGCCGCCGGCCTCCTCGTACCCGGCTGGCCCGCCCTGCACTTCCGCGGGGAGCTCTACCAACTGGGGCGGCTGCAGTTCCAGCGGGCCGTGCTCGGCGAGCGGATGGGCGGCGCGACGGCCGCCGCCGGCCATGCGGCGGGCCCCGGCGACCCCTGTCTGAACCTGCACATCACCGACTTCAGGGGCCCGCTGACCCCCGAGGCCTGCGATCGCTCCCTCGCTCTCGCACAGGAGTTCTTCGCCCGTCACTACCCCGAGGAGCGGTACCGGACAGCCGTCTGCCATTCCTGGCTGCTCGACCCGCAGCTGAAGGAGTATCTGCCCGCCGACTCCAACATCGTCCGTTTCCAGGACCGATTCGCCCCGGCGGACGGATACGCGCGCGAGGCGGACGACACCACCCCGGTCGCCTTCGTCTTCGGCGACCACGCCCTTCCCGTGGCCGAACTCCCAAGACGCACAGGGGTGGAGAGGGCCGTGGGCGACCATCTGCGGGCGGGCGGCCACTGGTACGGCGGGCATGGCTGGTTCCCGCTGTAGGCGACGCGCCCCGCGGAACGTGGCAGGGGCACGTCTCGTTGGCCGGGCATGACTGTGGAGATGCGTGAGGGATACGAGGGAACGGGACCCGGCGCGATCACGCCGGACGGCTGCGCGGTCGACCTGTACACGCGCCTGTCGGTGGGGGAGGAGCCCGACGTCGTCGCGGGCGCCGTACCGGCCGGCGCGCACATCCTGGAACTGGGCAGCGGCGCGGGGCGCGTGACCCGCCCGCTCCTCGACCGGGGCTTCCGGGTGACGGCCGTCGACGAGTCCGCCGAGATGCTGGAGAAGGTCGCCGCGCTCGACGGCGGGGTGCGGACGGTGCGGAGCCCCATCGAGAAGCTCGACCTGGACGAGAAGTTCTCCGTGGTGATGCTCGCGTCGTTCCTCGTGCACAGCGGCGACGTCGCCGTCCGCCGCGGTCTGCTGCGGGCCTGCCGCAGCCACGTCACCGACGACGGCTGCGTACTGATCCAGCGCGAGGGCGCGGACTACCACACGAACCTGCCCCGCGAGCGGGTCGACCCGGGCGGCTACACGGTCCGGATCCTCTCGGCGGACCCGGTGGGGGACGGCGTGAACCAGGTCCGTGCGGAGTACGTGTTCCCGGACGCCGTCTGGACCCAGACCTTCCTCGCCCGCCCCCTCACGCCGGAGCAGTTCGAGGAGGCACTCGCCGAGGCCGACCTGAAGGTCGACAAGTACCTCACGGACGACGGCACGTGGGTGCGGGCGGTGCCGAAGGGCTGAGAGATCGCCAGAGATCGCCAGATCGCCGGCCCGGGACCGATGAGTTCCGCGGTGGTGCCCCGTCTACCTCTGTGACAGCAAGGCGACACGCTTCCGAGGAGACCCAAATGTCCACCACCGCCACTCCCGCCA
>NZ_LIRJ01000091.1 GCF_001419745.1 Streptomyces silaceus
CAGGCCGCGCCCGTCGTCGCCCGCATCAAGAACAGCGGCGCGCAGCACGAGGTCGCCGTGCAGCTCGCCGGCATGCTCGGCATCCTCGACACCCAGTTCGTCGTCAAGCGCGTCGCCCAGCTCGCCCGCTGGGCCCGCGAGCGCGGCGGCAAGGGCCCCGCCCCGGCCGCCCAGCGCCCCGCCGCCGCCTACGAGAGCGCCCCGCCGGGCTTCAGCGGCCCCGCCCTGACCCTGCGCAGCCCCGCCCACCGCACCGAGCGCGAGCTGCTCAAGCTGGCCCTGCAGCGCCCAGACCTGGTCTCCCCGGCCTTCGACGCGTACGGCGTCGACGAGTTCACCGCCCCGCCCTACGCCGCGGTGCGCCGGGCCATCGAGGAGGCGGGCGGCGCCGAGCTCGGCTCCCAGGAGCCCCAGGAGTACCTGGTCCGCGTCCGCGACGCCGCGCCCGACGACGCCGTGCGCTCGATGGTCACCGAGCTCGCCGTCGAGGCGATCCTGCGCAAGACGGTCGACGAGGTGTACGCGGGCATCCAGCTCGTGCAGGTCAGGCTGCGTGCCGTGGACCGCCGCATCCGCGACGTCCAGGGCAGCCTCGCCCGCCTCGGCGCGGGCGGCGACCCCCAGCATCTGGCCGCCGTGCAGAACGAGTTGTGGATCCTCCAGCAGTACGGCCAGGCGCTGCGCGAGCGCGGCGCGGACGCCCTCTGAGGCACCCGCGGACGCCCCTCTGAGGCAACTGCCGGGGCCGCACCAGGATTCATTCCGAGGCCAAGGGTTACCCGGCGGGTAACCAGGCAGTTACGGAACGGACTCAAAAAGTCACCGCACGCCCCTCGTGGCGGCCGTGTGTCGTACCCCACACTGGGTTCCGGTGCCTGAGTCCTCGGAGCGCGGCCGGCCCGCAGACAGCGGGTCCGACACCCCCGCGGTTCCACACATCGTGTTCGGGACGGACAGCGGCGAGGCCGCCGTCTCTCTCCCGTTGCCGCACGCCTCAGCAGCGATCACCCTGGAGGTCGCCCCCGTGCAGACCCAGACCCTCACCCAGACCGACACCGCCGCGCACGCGGCTGCGGATGCGGACGTCCTGGAGGCGGTCCCACCGCAGAGCCGTGCCTCCCGGCACCCGGAGGCGCAGGGCGCACCCGAGGCCCAGCCGACGCAGGAAGCCCACACGGCACAGCCGACGCAGCCGGCACAGGAAGGCCCCGAGGCCACCGACACCCCCGAGACCACCGGGGCGCCCGAGGCCCTGGAGCCGGAGACGCTCGACCTGCCCACCCCGCGCAGCCGCACCGAGACCGGCGGCCCCTCCTCCGACCTGTTCCGCCAGTACCTGCGCGAGATCGGGCGGATACCCCTGCTCACCGCCGCGGAGGAGGTGGAGCTCGCCCGTGCCGTCGAGGCCGGACTGTTCGCCGAGGAGAAGCTGGCGGGCACCCCCGACCTCGACTCCCAACTCGCCCTGGACCTCGACAAACTCGTCGTCATGGGCCGAATGGCCAAGCGCCGCCTCATCGAGGCCAACCTCCGCCTGGTCGTCTCCGTCGCCAAGCGCTACGTGGGCCGCGGACTGACCATGCTCGACCTCGTCCAGGAGGGGAACCTCGGCCTGATCAGGGCGGTCGAGAAGTTCGACTACGCCCGCGGCTACAAGTTCTCCACCTACGCGACGTGGTGGATCCGCCAGGCCATGTCACGGGCCCTCGCCGACCAGGCCCGCACCATCCGCGTGCCCGTCCACGTCGTCGAGCTCATCAACCGCGTCGTACGCGTCCAGCGCCGCATGCTCCAGGAGCGCGGGTACGAGCCCACGCCCGAAGAGGTCGCCGCCCACCTGGACCTGCCCCACGAGCGCGTCAGCGAAGTGCTGCGCCTGGCCCAGGAGCCCGTCTCGCTGCACGCACCTGTCGGCGAGGAGGACGACGTCGCGCTCGGCGACCTCATCGAGGACGGCGACGCCACCTCACCCGTGGAGTCCGCGGCGTTCCTGCTGCTGCGCGAACACCTGGAGGCGGTCCTCTCCACGCTCGGCGAACGCGAACGCAAGGTCGTCCAGCTGCGCTACGGCCTCGCCGACGGCAGGCCCCGCACCCTGGAGGAGATAGGCCGGATCTTCGGCGTGACCCGCGAACGCATCCGCCAGATCGAGTCCAAGACGCTCAACAAGCTCAGGGACCACGCCTTCGCCGACCAGCTGCGGGGCTACCTGGACTGAGCAGGGCGCGCCCCCGAAGGAGGCGCGCCCCGAGCCACGGCGGCCGGTCGAACCAGGCCGCGGCGGCTGATCGACCCCGGCCACGGCCGCGTCAGTTGACCTCGGCCACGGCCTCCGCGAACTGCGCGGCGTACAGGCGCGCGTACGCACCCTCGGCCGCCAGCAGGGCGTCGTGCGTGCCCTGCTCCACGATGGACCCGTTCTCCATGACGAGAATCGTGTCCGCGTCACGGATCGTGGAGAGCCGGTGCGCGATGACGAACGACGTGCGCCCGTGCGCGAGGCGCGCCATCGCCTTCTGGATGAGCACCTCGGTACGGGTGTCGACCGAGCTGGTCGCCTCGTCGAGCACCAGGATCACCGGGTCGGACAGGAACGCCCGCGCGATGGTGATGAGCTGCTTCTCGCCCGCGCTCACCCCCGTGCCGTCGTCGTCGATCACCGTGTCGTAGCCCTCGGGCAGCGTCCGGATGAACCGGTCCGCGTGCGCGGCCCGCGCGGCCTCCTCGATGTCCTCGCGGCTGACGTCCTTCGCGGCGCCGTACGCGATGTTCTCCGCGATGGTGCCGCCGAACAGCCAGGTGTCCTGGAGGACCATGCCGATCCCGGACCGCAACTCGTCCCGCGACATCTTCGCGACGTCGACCCCGTCCAGCGTGATGCGCCCGCCCGTCACCTCGTAGAACCGCATGAGGAGATTGACGAGCGTCGTCTTGCCGGCGCCCGTCGGGCCGACGATGGCGACCGTGTGGCCCGGCTCCACCACCAGCGACAGGTCCTCGATGAGCGGCTTGTCCGGGTCGTAGCGGAACGACACGTGCTCCATCTCGACCCGCCCGCTCAGGTGGTCGGGGCGCTCGCCCGGCACCGGGTCGGCCTCCTGCTCCTCCGCGTCGAGGATCTCGAAGATCCGCTCCGCGGACGCGACACCGGACTGCACGAGGTTCGCCATCGAGGCGACCTGCGTCAGCGGCATCGAGAACTGCCGCGAGTACTGGATGAAGGCCTGCACGTCACCGATGGACAGCGAACCGGACGCCACCCGGAGGCCACCCACCACGGCCACGAGCACATAGTTCAGGTTCGAGATGAAGAACATCAGCGGCTGCATGACCCCGCTGTTGAACTGCGCCTTGAACCCGGCCTCGTACAGCTGCTCGTTCTGCTCGGCGAACGTCTTGGCCGACTGCTCCTGCCGGCCGAACACCTTCACCAGGGTGTGCCCGGTGTACATCTCCTCGATGTGGGCGTTGAGTTCGCCCGTCGTCCGCCACTGCTGCACGAACTGCGGCTGCGAGCGCTTGCCGACCTTCGTCGCCACGAAGAACGACAGCGGCACCGTGATCAGCGCGACCAGCGCCAGCAGCGGCGACACCCAGAACATCATCACCAGGACACCGATCACCGTCAGCAGCGAGTTGACGAGCTGTCCCATCGTCTGCTGGAGCGTCTGGTTGATGTTGTCGATGTCGTTCGTCGCGCGGCTGAGGACCTCGCCGCGCTGGCGCTTGTCGAAGTACGACAGCGGAAGCCGCGACAGCTTCTGCTGCACGTCGCCGCGCATCCGGAACACCGTCTTGTTGATGGCGCGGTTCGACAGCCGCGTCGCCACGGCCATCAGCAGACCCGCCGCGAGGAACGTGCCGAGCGCGAGCAGCAGGACCTCGCCCACCGCACCGAAGTCGATGCCCTGGCCCGGCGTGAAGTCGACGCCGGAGAGCATGTCGGCCATGCCGCTGTCGCCCTTGGCGCGCAGGCCCTCGATGGCCTGTTCCTTCGTGATGCCGTCGGGCATGTCACGGCCGACGATGCCCGCGAAGAGCAGGTCGGTCGCGCGGCCCAGGATCTTCGGGCCGAGCACGGTGAGCGCGACGCTCACGACCACCGTCGCGAACATCGCGTACATCGTGGTGCGCTCCGGCTTGAACTGCGCGAGGAGGCGCTTGCCGGAGCCCTTGAAGTCCATCGACCGGGAGTCGGGGCCCATCATCGGGCCGCCAGGACCAGCCATTACGCGGCCTCCGCTTCCGTCAGCTGGGAGAGCACGATCTCCCGGTAGGTCTCGTTGCCCTCCATCAGCTCGTGATGGCGGCCCGTGCCCACGACCCGGCCCTCGTCGAGGACGATGATGCGGTCGGCCTCGCGGATGGTGGCGACGCGCTGGGCGACGATGACGACGGTCGCCTCCGCGGTCTCCCGGTTCAGCGCCGCCCGCAGCGCCGCGTCGGTGGCGTAGTCGAGCGCGGAGAACGAGTCGTCGAAGAGGTAGATCTCCGGGCGCTGCACGAGCGTGCGCGCGATGGACAGGCGCTGGCGCTGGCCGCCGGAGACGTTCGTGCCGCCCTGCGAGATCGGCGCGTCGAGACCCTCCTCCAGACCGGAGACGAACTCCTTGGCCTGGGCGACCTCCAGGGCGTGCCACAGCTCCTCGTCGGTGGCGTCCGGGTTCCCGTAGCGCAGATTGCTCGCCACGGTCCCCGCGAACAGATACGGCTTCTGCGGCACGAGGCTCACCGTCCGCGCCAGCAGCGCGGGTTCCACGGTGCCCACGTCCACGCCACCGACCAGGACCTGCCCCTCGGTCGCGTCGATCAGCCGCGGTACGAGGCTCAGCAGCGTCGACTTGCCGCTGCCGGTCGACCCGATCACGGCGGTCGTCTCGCCGGGCCGCGCGACCAGGTCGATGGACCTGAGGACGGGCTCCTCGGCACCGGGGTAGCGGAAGCCCACGGAGCGGATCTCCAGGTGGCCGTGGCTGCGCAGCTCGCGCACCGGGTCGGCCGGGGGCACCACGCTGGACGCGGTGTCCAGGACCTCCTCGATGCGCTCGGCACAGACCTCCGCGCGCGGCACCTGCATGAACATGAAGGTGGCCATCATCACGGACATCACGATCTGCATCAGATACGCGAGGAACGCGGTGAGCGCGCCGATCTGCATGCCGCCGCTGTCGATGCGGTGCGCGCCGAACCACACCACCGCGATCGAGGAGACGTTCACGACCGTCATCACGATCGGGAACATCAGCGCGAGCAGCTTGCCGGTGCCGAGGGAGACCTCGGTCAGGTCCGCGTTGGACTTGCGGAACCGGTCCTTCTCGTAGCTGTCGCGGACGAAGGCACGGATGACGCGGTTGCCGGTGATCTGCTCGCGCAGCACGCGGTTCACGGTGTCGAGCCGCTCCTGCATGCTGCGGAACAGCGGGCGCAGGCGCCGCACGATCAGGCTCACGCTGATGCCGAGCACGGGCACGACGGCGACGAGGACACCGGAGAGCGGCACGTCCTGGCCGAGGGCCATCACGATGCCGCCGACGCACATGATGGGCGCGGAGACCATCAGGGTGAACGACATCAGGACCAGCATCTGCACCTGCTGGACGTCGTTGGTGGTCCGCGTGATCAGCGAGGGCGCGCCGAACTGGCCCACCTCGCGCGCGGAGAAGGACTGCACACGGTCGAAGACGGCGGCCCGCACGTCGCGCCCGAGGGCGGAGGCGGTCCGCGCGCCGAAGAAGACGGCACCGATGTTGCAGAGCATCTGCGCGATCGTGACGGCGATCATGATGCCGCCGAACGTGAGGATGTAGCCGGTGTCTCCCTTGACGACACCGTTGTCAATGATGTCGGCGTTCAGGGTGGGCAGATAGAGCGAGGCGCAGGTCTGCAGGAACTGCAGGAGCACCAGCAAGACGATGGGTTTCTTGTACGGACGCAGGTGTGTCCGCAGGAGTCGTATGAGCACGCTCGGGTCTCTCGAGGAGTCGGGTGTCGGCAGTCGGGCGAGGTCGCCCCCCATACTCCGACACCCGCCCCAGGGGCGTGCAACCGATTAACCCATGACCCGGTCAAATTTCAGCCCGGGTAAAGAAGTGGGCCGGCTTTAAGGATCAAGCGGGCCCACCCGAAGGGTCAGGCGGTGAACGCCCCGGGATGCGCCTGCTCCCGCACCGTCGCGTACTGCTGGCGCACCGCCTGCCCCACCGCGTGCTCCTCACCCGGCTCGAAGACCTGCGCGGCGGCCCCCTGCCAGAACGGCAGCTGACCCGTCAGCGCCCACGCCGCCTGCCGCGCGGCACCGATCGCGGCGTAGTCCGCGGGCTGCGGCACCACGACCTGCGTACCGAACAGCATCGGCGCCGCGGCCTGCACCGCGGGCAGCTCGGCGGCGGCCCCCAGCAGGAACACCCGCCGCACCTCGACCCCGCGCCCGCGCAGCACGTCGAGCGCGTCCCCGAGCCCGCACAGCATGCCCTCGAACGCGGCCCGCGCCAGATGCTCCGGCCGCATCGACTCGCGCCGCAGCCCCGTCAGCGTCCCCGCCGCGTGCGGCAGGCTCGGCGTCTTCTCGCCCTCCAGGTACGGCAGCAGCACCAGGCCGTGCGCGCCCGGCGTCGACTTCATGGCCAGCGCGGACAGCTCGTCCAGGTCCGCGACCCCGAGCATCTCCGCGGTGCCGCGCAGCACCCGCACGGCGTTCAGCGTGTGCACGACCGGCAGATGCATGCCGGTGGCGTCCGCGAGCGAGGTGATCATCCCGCCGGCGTCCGCCAGCGCCTCGTGGTGCACGGCCATCACCGACCCCGACGCGCCGAGCGACACCACGGCGTCGCCCTGCTGCACCCCGAGCCCGAAGGCCGCCGCCATCGTCTCGCCGGTGCCCGCCGAGATCAGCAGCCCCTCCGGCGTCGTCCCCGCGGCCTCGGCCGGGCCGATCACCTCGGGCAGCATCGCCTGGTGCCCCAGGGCCAGTTCGACGAGATCGGGGCGGTACGTCGCCGTCGCCGCCGACCAGTAACCGGTGCCGGAGGCGCCGCCGCGGTCGGTCGTGCGCCGCGCGGGCCGGCCGAGCAACTGCCACACCAGCCAGTCCGGCGCCTGCATGAGGGCGGCCACGCGCCGCGCCGACTCCGGCTCCGTCTTCGCCAGCCAGCGCAGCTTCGTCACCGGGTGCGCGGCCTGCGGCACACAGCCCACGGCCTGCGCCCATGCCTCGCGACTGCCGAGCCCGTCGATCAGGTCGACGGCGGCGACCTGCGCCCGCCGGTCGTTGCCGACGAGCGCGGGCCGCACGGTGTTGCCGTGCTGGTCGAGCGGTACGAGGGCGTTTTGTTGGGCCGAGACGCCGATGGCCTGGACGCCCTCGAGCAGCCCGCCGCCCGCCGCCTCGCCGAGGGAGAGCAGCCACGCCTGCGGATCCACGTCCGAGGGGCGGCCGCCGCCCTCGGTGCTCTCCGTCGGATGCGGGGCATAGCCCTGCTTGAGTACGGCGCCGGTGTCCGTGTCACAGACCACAATGCGCGTGAAATCGGGCGAACTGTCCAACCCTGCGACTATCCCCATGCCAGGAATTCTGCCGCACCGCGAGACGTGTCCCGTACCTGTGTTCCCGCCCCGCGCTCCGGGCGCCGTACTCCGTCCCGGACCCAGGTGGTGGTCCCGGGTCCAGGTGTTGGTCCCGGACCCAGGTGTTGGTCCCGGGCCTAGGTGTTGCTGGTGCCCCAGTCGTCCTCGCCGCCGCCCTGCCCGCGCTCGCGCAGGGACCGCACCCGCCCGGCCACCGAGTCGGGCATCTTGTCCCCGACCTTCTCGGACACCGAGTGGAACGCCTTGCCCGCCACCTCGCGGCCCTGCTGCGTCGCGGACTCCACCGTGTTGCGCACGGCCGGGTTCTGCGAGATCTCACGGGCGGACTTCTTCAACTGCTCGTAGCGCTCGCGTCCGGCCCGGGTCCCGAGCACGTACCCGAGGGCCAGTCCCGCCACGAATGTGAGCCGGTACCGCATGGCTGCCACCCTTTCCTTGCGTCGGCTTCGCGCGCCTGTCGCACGCCTGCCACTCGTCTGTCGCCTGCCCGCCGACCCGCCTGTCGATCGGCCGAGGGATACCGATTGGCGGAGCACCCCCCTGCTTGCGCTAATGTATGTGTCGCAGCGAGCGCCCGCCGCCCGGAGAGTTCCCAGGTAGGTGCGTTCGATGCAACGAGACGATCCCCTGTAGCTCAATTGGCAGAGCAGCCGGCTGTTAACCGGCAGGTTACTGGTTCGAGTCCAGTCGGGGGAGCTCGATCTCCTGTAGCTCAATTGGCAGAGCAGCCGGCTGTTAACCGGCAGGTTACTGGTTCGAGTCCAGTCGGGAGAGCTGTGACGAAGGACCCCTGAGATGCCTCTCAGGGGTCCTTTTTCGTGTCCTGTGGAACCAAGTGACCGGCGCTGCGGTCCTCATGGTCATGCGATGCCGACCATCCGAAGCAGGAGATCGTATGAGCGGCTATGCTGCGGCAGACGGCGCGCACAAATGTGCGCGACGCGCCGTTAGGGGCGGTAGCTCAGCCGGTTAGAGCAGCGGACTCATAATCCGTCGGCCGTGGGTTCGAGTCCCACCCGCCCCACCTCAGCGGGTTTGTGCAGAATCGTTCTGACCTGCGCGAACGTATTCGAGAGGGCCGTCACGTAAACCGTGGCGGCCCTTTTTCACCCTTGGATCATGCGTGTCGGCCCGTCGAACGGGGCCGCTCCGCGGGCCGCCGCCGTGGCCATGTGCGCGTGTCGCGGGGCTCCACGTACGGCTCCTCCTCTTCCGGCATGCCCCCGCTGATCGCGCGCTGCCGGGCTAGCTCGGCGTCGAACTCCAGGCCGAGCAGGATGGCCAGGTTCGAGAGCCACAGCCAGATCAGGAAGACGATGACGCCGGCCAGCGTTCCGTACGTCTTGTTGTACGAGGCGAAATTGGCGACGTAGACCGCGAAGCCGCCCGAGGCGATCAGCCACAGCAGGACCGCCAACGCGCTGCCCGGACTCAGCCAGCGGAAGCCGGGGCCGCGGACGTTGGGCGCCCGCCAGAAGAGCAGGGCGATCATCAGGATCACGAGGACCAGCAGCACGGGCCACTTGGCGATGGACCAGACGGTGAGCGCCAGGTCACCCGCGCCGATCGCGTCGCCCGCGCGTTCGGCGAGCGGTCCGGTGAAGACCACGATCAGCGCGTTGACCGCGAGCAGGACCATCAGGGTCACGGTGAGGACGATCCGCAGCGGCGTCAGCTTCCACACCGGGCGGCCCTCGGGGAGGTCGTAGACGATGTTGGAGGCGCGAATGAACGCCGCCACGTACCCCGAGGCCGACCAGACCGCGAGCACCAGGCCCACGACCGCCATCACGCCGCTCGTGCCGCCGCTGTCCCGCAGCTGGCGCACCGCGTCGCCCAGCAGATCGCGCACCGCCCCCGGCGCCAGCTTCTGGAGGTCGTCGAGGACCGCGCGGGTCGCCGACTCCCCGATCACGCCCAGGAGCGAGACCAGCAGGAGGAGCGCCGGGAAGAGCGAGAGGACCCCGTAGTACGTCAGGGCGGCGGCCCGGTCGGGCAGGTCGTCGTCCAGGAACTCCCTGCCGGTCCGCCGCAGGACCGCCCACCAGGAGCGGGCGGGCAGCTCGGTGGGTTCGTCCGGGGCGGCGCGTTCCACCTCGGGGGAGGGGCCGGTGCCGAGGGCGGGTTCGTCCCGGGACTCGCTTTGCTGTTCGCCCTGGTGTGCCTTCCCGGGCTCGTCGCGTCCCGGCTCCTCGCGTCCGGGCCCGTCATGTGCGTGCGGGGCGCGTTCGTGCGCGTGTGCGCTGTCGTGCTCGTGCTTGCCGAAGAGTGCCATGCACGGCGAGTCGACCGGTTCGGGCGGCGTATGCGCACAGGCGCCGTGCGGAGTGCGTGGCCCTGTCGGTGTACATGGCCTTTCGGCCATCGTGCCTGGTCGTCCTCGTGGACCGTGGCCCGCGCGGTGTCCCGGCGGGGCGGGCGGGTACCCGGCGGCCCGATCGGGGGAGCCACCGACGACTTCGCAGGAGGAGCCATGACGCAGAGCGGCGGACCCGAACGCTCCGCCCGTGACATGGGACGGACAGTCCGAGAACAGGGGCAGGAGGTCGCAGGCACCGCGCGGGACAGCGCAGGCGAGGTGATCCAGGACGCGACCGCCCGCGGCAAGGACCTGTACGAGCAGCTGAAGCAGCGGGCCGCGGGCGAGGCCGAGGGCCAGGTGCAGCGGCTCGCGACGAACCTCCGCTACCTGGCGGACGACCTGCGGCACATGAGCGAGGGCGCCAAGCCCGACTCGCCCGCCGCGGCGATGGTGCACGAGGCGGCGGACCGGGGCCGCCTGCTGGCCGACCGGCTCGACCGGCAGGGGCCCGGCGACCTGATCGACGAGGTCCGGGAGTTCGCCCGGCGCAGGCCGGGGCTCTTCCTGGCCGGCGCGGCACTCGCCGGTGTCGCCGTCGCACGTCTGGGTCGGGGGGTCGGCACCGCGGGCTCGCGGCGGGAATCCGCCGGCGGCGACCGTGAGCCGCCCCCGTCGCTCCCGCCCGCGGAGCCCGAACACGTGTCGGACACGGCGCTGCCCCCGGCCAGGGAGATGCCGCCGGAAGCCGGTGTGCTCCCGGCGCCTGACCCACCGCCCGCCCCGGGCGCCGTGCCGCAGACGTACCCCGGCACCCAGCCGCCCCCCAGGACCGCTCAGGGGTGGCAGGAATGAGCGCGCCCCACACCGAAGGCGCTCGGCCCGGGCCGGTGCACGCGCGGGACGACGCCTCGGTCGGCCAGTTGCTCGGTGACCTCACCGGTGACCTCGCGCGGCTCTTCCGTGACGAGGTGGAGCTGGCCAAGGCCGAGGTGAAGGAAGAGGCGGCGAAGGCGGGCAAGGCGGCAGGCCTGTACGGAGGCGCCGCGTACGCCGTGGGGCTCGCGGTACTGCTGGCCAGCCTGGCCGCGGTATTCGGGCTCAGGCACGTCATGGACATCGCCTGGGCCGCGCTCGTCGTGACAGCGGTATGGGCCGTGATCGGCGCGGTCCTCCACGCCATGGGACGCACCCGCATGCGGACCGTGCAGCCCACGCCCGAAAGGGCGGTCGACTCACTGAAGAAGGACGCGAAATGGGCCCGACACCCGACGAGTTGAGGCAGGACGCCGACACCACCCGCGCCCACCTGGCGCGGACGGCCGACCGGCTCGCGGACAAGGTGAGCCCCCCGAGGGTGGCCCGCCGCCGCACGAGGGCCGCACGGCAGCGGCTCGGCACGGTCAAGGACAGGGTCATGGGCACGGCCGGCGCCGGCACGGCCCGGGTGACCGCAGGAACGGCAGGGACGACCGCACGGGCGGATGACATCATGCGCGGTACCACAGAACAGCTCGGACACCAGGCCGGACAGATCCCCGAACGACTGGGGCAGCAGGTCAGGGAAGCGCCCGAGGCGATCCGGTCGCAGACACAGGGCACCCCGCTCGCCGCCGGGCTCGTCGCGTTCGGAGCGGGGATGCTCCTCGGTGGTCTGTTCCCCGCGAGTGAGGTGGAGGAGCGCGCCGGGCAGCGGCTCAGGGAGCGCTCCGAGGAGCTGGCGGGGCCGGTGAGGGAGACCGTGCGCGAAGCCGCGGAAGGCGTCAAGGAGGAGATGCGCGAGCCGGTCAAGGAGGCCGCGGAGTCCGTCAAGGACACGGCTCAGGACGCCGCCAGGGCCACCAAGGAGGAGGCCCGCAGGGCCTCGGGCGAGGGAATCCAGCAGGCCAAGGGGCGCCCCGGCACCCCGTAGGGGCGGTACGGCCGCGTACCCGGGCGGACCCGCACGCCGTGCGCCTGAGGCCCGGCGACGCGACGCGACGCGCGGGGAAGGCCCGCACGCAGNNGCTCCCGGACCGGCCGGTGCCACGTCTTGGAGGTTCATCCAGACCGGGTGGCGGTGAAACGCATCTGCGATGGATGACTGCCTCAACTTTTACAAATGCGAGCCGATCGCGCATATCTTGTCGCATATGCAGTCCTACACGATTGGGCAGGCCGCGCGTCTGCTCGGGGTCAGCCCCGACACCGCCCGCCGCTGGGCGGACGCCGGACGGGTCGCCACACACCGCGACGAAGCCGGGCGGCGCCTCATCGACGGCCGTGATCTGGCCGCGTTCTCCGTCGAGGTCGCGCAGAACGGCGGGGGAGGCGACGACGACGTCTCGTACACCTCCGCGCGCAACGCGTTCCCCGGCATCGTCACCGCCGTGAAACTCGGCGACGTGGCCGCGCAGGTCGAGATCCAGGCGGGCCCGCACCGTCTCGTCTCGCTGCTGACCAGAGAGGCCGTCGAGGAACTCGGCCTGGAGGTCGGCATGCAGGCCACGGCCCGGGTGAAGTCCACGAGCGTGCACATCGACCGGGCCTGAGCGGTCGTCGCCGACCCGACCGGTCGGCCAACTGGCCCGGCCCTCTGCCTCGGCCGCTGCCCCGGCCCTCTGTGCCGGCGCTCTGCGCCGGTCCGGAGCGGGTGTTCCGCCGTCCGTCCCCCGGCGGCCCGTCTTCGTACATCCGTAACCCGTCCTTCCGTCGTTCGCCTTCCGCCTTCCGCCTTCCGCGAGGAGTCCCGTCCCATGTCCCCGAAGTTCCCC
>NZ_LIRJ01000092.1 GCF_001419745.1 Streptomyces silaceus
CGGCGGGCCCGCCGCCACCGCCTCCGCCCACCCCCTGGGCAACTTCACCGTCAACCAGTACGACGGCCTCGTCGCCACCCCGGGACGGCTGACGCTCGACCACGTCGAGGACCTCGCCGAGATCCCGGCCGCCCAAGCGGCCCCCCGCATCCGCGAAGCGGGCCTCACCCCCTGGGCCCGCGCCCGCTGCCGCGCCGCCGCCGAGGACACCCGCGTCACCGTGGACGGCCGCCCCGCGAAGCTCACCGCGAGGACCGCGCGGGCCGAACGGAGGCCCGGCCAGGCGGGACTCGACACGCTCCGCGTGGAGTGCGCGTACACCACCCCCCTGCCCCGCGACCGCACCGCCACGGTCACCTTCGACGCCGGCTCCCCCGACCGCCCCGGCTGGCGCGAGACCACCGCCCGCGGCGACCGCATGACCCTGACCCGCTCCGACGTACCGGAGACCTCCGCGTCGGCACGGCTCACCCGCTACCCGAAGGGATCGCAGTCCCCGGGCACCACGTCCGCCGCCGTGCGGATCCGGCCCGGCGGCCCGGCACTCGCCGACGACGGGCGGACCCCAGAAGGCGCCGCCTCGGTGCTGCCGCGCGGCGCCGACCGCTGGGCCGAGGCCCTGACGGGGCTCGTCGGCCGGCACCCGCTGACCCCGGCCTTCGCCGCCCTCGCCCTGGGCACCGCCCTGCTCCTCGGCGCCCTGCACGCCCTCGCCCCCGGCCACGGCAAGACGCTGATGGCCGCCACCGCCGCCGCCCGCGGCCGGGCCACCGCGCGCGACGTGCTGCCGCTCGCGGGGTCGGTGACGGTCACCCACACCCTGGGCGTCCTCGTCCTCGGACTCCTCGTCAGCGGTGGTTCCGCCGCGGCCCCCTCGGTGGTCGCCTGGCTCGGCGTGGTCAGCGGGCTGCTCGTCACCGGAGCGGGGGTGCTTCTCGTACGGCGGGCGTGGGCGCGAAGGCGGCATCGGCACCACCACGGCCACACTCATCACCACCACCCCCCGACCAGCCTCCGCGGCACCCTCTTCCTCGGCTTCGCCGGCGGGCTCGTGCCCAGCCCCTCCGCCGTCGTCGTCCTCGTCGGCGCCGCCGCCCTCGGCGAGGCCTGGTTCGGGCTGCTGCTCGTGGTGGCGTACGGCGCGGGGCTCGCGCTGACGCTGACGGCCGCCGGGTTCCTCGTCGTCCGCCTGGGCGACATCGCGGGGCGCAGGCTCGGGCCGCGGTGGCTGCGGCACCGCACCGGGCGGTTCCTGCCGCTCGGATCGGCCTGCGTGGTGCTCGCCCTCGGGTGCGGATTGGTGTTCAAGGGGGCCGCAACGGCGCTCGGTTGAGCTAGTTTTGTGGAGAATCGCACCGCTGCGGATGGGGGCGCCCGTGAGTCAGCCAGAGCGCGTGATCGCCGGGCGGTACCGCCTCCTCGACCCCCTGGGCGAGGGCGGCATGGGCACCGTCTGGCGGGCCCGTGACGACGTGCTCGGGCGCGAGGTGGCCGTCAAGGAGGTGCGCGCGCCCGCCGGGCTCCCCGCGGGCGAGGTCGACCGGCTCTACGCCCGCCTGGAGCGCGAGGCCTGGGCCGCCGCCCGCATCCCCCACCGGAACGTGGTCACGGTCTACGACGTCGCGATCGAAGGCGGGCGGCCCTGGATCGTGATGGAGATCGTGCGGGGGCTGTCCCTGTCCGACGTGCTGGAGGGCGAGGGCGCGATGCCGCCGCAGCGCGCCGCCCACATCGGCGCCGAGGTGCTGGCCGCCCTGCGCGCCGCCCACGACGCCGGTGTCCTGCACCGCGACGTCAAGCCCGGCAACGTCCTCATCGCCAACGACGGCCGGGTCGTCCTCACGGACTTCGGGATCGCCATGGTCGAGGGCAGCTCCGCGCTGACGATGACCGGCGAGGTCGTCGGCTCGCCCGAATTCCTGGCGCCGGAGCGGGCGTTGGGGCAGCGCCCCGGCCCCGCCTCCGACCTGTGGTCCCTCGGCGTACTGCTGTACGCGGCGGTGGAGGGCAGTTCGCCGTTCCGCCAGGACACCCCGTTGAGCACCCTGCGCGCGGTCGTGGACGAGGAGTTGCCGCCCGCCCGCAACGCCGGGCCGCTGACCCCCGTCATCGAGGGGCTGCTGCGCAAGGACCCGGACGCGCGGATGTCGGCCGCCGACGCCGAGCGCGATCTGCGGACCGTGGCCTCGGGCGGCACCCCGCGCGTGGAGACCGCCCTGCCCTACACGCCGACGGTCACCGCCGAGCGGCCGACGCCGCCCGCGCCGCTGCCCGTCGCGCCGCCGGTTCCCGCGGCGGGCACCGCCGACACGGCCGTGACCCGGCCGGAGCGCCCGCGCCGCGCGGTGGCCGTCCTGGTGGCGGGGCTCGTCGCCCTGGCGCTGGCCATCGGCGGCGTCACGTACGCCCTGGTCAACCGCGACGACGGCGGAGGCGGCAGCGGCAGCGGCGGCTCCGGGGACAGCGGCGGCGGTTCCACGGGCGGCGGCACGGGCGGAAGCAGCGGGTCGAACGGCGGCTCGGGCGGCGGGTCCGACGGCGGCGGGAGCAACGGGGGCGGCTCGTCGAGCGGGGGCAGCGACGGCGGCGGCTCCACGGGCGGCTCCACGGACGGCAGCACCGACGGCAATGGAGGCGGCGGGAACGGCGGCGGCGGGAAGACCACTCCGCCCGCCCAGACCGTGAAGGTGCACGTGTCCGGTACGCATACGCAGTACGCGGGCGTCTGTCCGCCGACGGCCGGTCTGGCGCCGTCGTTCACCGCGACGTTCACGGTGGGGCGCGTCCCCACCACCGTGGAGTACCGCTGGGTGACGGCGTCCGGCGAGCCGAGCGAACCCGGGTGGAAGACGCTGTCGTTCCCGTCGGGCGGGAGCAGGACGCGTCAGGTGAACCACGTGGAGACGGCGTACGACCAAGGGGGCGGGACGTACGAGAACTCGATCAGCGTGGAGGTGCGCAAGCCGGTGGCCGCCACCTCGAACTCGGTCGCGTACTCGGTGACGTGCGAGCAGGAGACCCCGACGGGCGGGGGCTCCTACACGCCGTACCAATAGGCGGGCTCAGGCCGCCGAGGTGAACACCGGGAGGTAGCCGCCGGACTGTCCGGCAGCGGTGGGGTGGTAGGACTCTCCGATGTTCAGCCAGTTGACGCTGTGCAGCCAGGCGCTGCCCGAGCAGATCTCGTGCCCGGTGAAGGCCCCCGTGACATCGCCGAACGTGAAGCCGTGGTCGGCGGCGCGCTTGGCGGTGGCGGAGTTGAGGTGGTCGGCCGCGGAGTTGATGGCGGACCGCTCACGCTCGGACAGCCCGGTCGTGCAGCTGCCGTTGAGCTTGTAGAAGCGGGGGTAGCCGAGCACCACGACGCGGGCGGAGGGAGCCTTCGCGCGGATCGCGTCGTACACCTTGTCGAGGTTGCCGGGGAGTGTCGAGTCGACGTACTTGCGCGCCTCGTCGACCCGCGCGAGGCAGTTGCTCTCGGACTGCAGGACGCAGGTCGTCATGACGTCGGAGAAGCCGGCGTCGTTGCCTCCGATGGAGAGCGAGACGAGGCCGGTGCCGGAGTTGAGCGGGCCCAGCTGCTTCGACAGGACATCACCCGTACGAGCACCCGAGCACGCCACGAAATTGAAGCTCGAGGGTGAATGGGCGGCCGCCCACAGGGCCGGGTAGGCGCGGGTGCTGCGCTTGCAGTCGCCGCTGCCGCTGTCGTAGTTGCCCGCGCCGACACCCGACGAGTAGGAGTCGCCGAGGGCCACATAGCCCGTGGCGGCGGCCCGCTGGTCGGACGACTGGTCGGCCTGCGCCACTCCCGCCCCGGTCAGGGCGAAGGCGACGGCAAGCAGGAGCGAGAACATGTATGCCGTGATTCGGGACAATCTCATGCAACCTCCCTTAGCAGGATTTCTGCCTCGACTGTGGTAGCACGCACCACTGGCCACCGATAGTGTCCATGTCAATGAATTCGTCAACAATTCCCTTGCCCGCACAGGGAGTTCACCCAACACGGAGGGGGTCGACAGGGAACATCTGCACGCTTCCTGCGCATCTTGACGCGCCGCCCGCGACTGCGCGACATTGAAGCCCGGCATCCGGCGCGCTGGGGGGCAAAGTCGCCAATGCAGACCATCAGGAGCAAGGTGCTGCCAGGAGACACAGGGCAGCAGACCGGACAGCACCGCGGCAGAGAGTTCTCACCGCTGCTGGCCGGGGTGGCCGTCGCCGTGGGCGGCGTGGGCGCGATGCTCGCGCTCGTCGATCTGGACTCGCCGCTGCGCGGGCCCTTCACTCTCTTCTTCCTCCTCGCCGCGCCCGCGGCGGCGATCGGCGCCGCGCTGGGGGCACTGGACCCCTGGGGGCGCGCCGTGGCCGCCGTCTCGGGCGCCGTCGCGGTCGACATCCTCGTGGCCCAGGGCATGCTCGCCCTGCACGTGTGGTCGATACGAGGCGGAGTCGTCGCCGTCACCGTGCTCAGCGCGCTGTTCCTCCTGCTGACCGTGGCCCGACGCCCACGCCGCCGTACGGCGAGAAGGTGGACTTCCTGACGTGAACATCACCGTGCACCGCCCCGGCGACCTCACCTCCGCCGACCGGGCGGCCTGGACCGCGCTCCAGTCCAAGGCGCATCTGAACGGCTCGCCCGACCTCGCCAACCCCTTCCTGTCACCGGAGTTCGCGCTCGCGACGGGGCAGTGGCGGCGCGGGGTGCGGATAGCCGTCGCGTACGAGGGCGGCGAGCCGGCCGCGTTCTTCCCGTTCCAGAGATCCGCCACCGGCGTCGGCCGGGCCATCGGTCTCGGCGTCTCCGACTGCCAGGGTCTGGTGCACGGACCCGGCTTCGCGTGGGACGCCCGGCAGCTGCTGCGGGCCTGCGGGCTCGTGGTGTGGGAGTTCGACCACCTGGTCGGCGGCCAGGGGCCTTTCGAGACCGGCGCGTCCGGCTCGTTCCCTTCGCCCGTGATGGACATCGACCAGGGATACGACGCCTATCTCGGCCACCTGCGCGAGCGTTCACCGAAGTTCACCCGGACGACGCTCGCCAAGGACCGCAGACTGGCCCGCGACCACGGCGCGGTGCGCTACGTCCACGACGAGCGCGACCCCGAGGTCCTGGCCATCCTGATGGGCTGGAAGTCCGCGCAGTACCGCAGGACGGGGCGCAGCGACCGCTTCGCGCACCCCTGGATATCCCAGCTGGTGCGCCGGCTCTTCCACACCCGCTCCGACTCGTTCGCCGGGATCCTCTCGGTCCTCTACGTCGCCGACGTGCCGGTCGCCGCGCACTTCGGACTGCGGTCCGAGCGGGTCCTCGCCTGCTGGTTCCCGGCGTACGACCCGGCGTTCTCGAGGTACTCGCCCGGTCTGGTCCTGCACCTGCGCATGGCCGAGGCCGCCGCCGCCGAGGGGATCGCGTATCTCGACCTCGGCCGGGGCCAGAAGGCGTACAAGGACTCCCTCAAGACACGCGAACTGAGCGTGTCCGAGGGGTGGGTGGCGCTCCGCCACCCGGTCGCGTTCGGACACCGGGCGCGGCGCGCCCCGGTCAGGGCGCTGCGGAACACCGTGCAGTCACGGCCGGAATTGTTCGAGCCCGCGGACAGGCTGCTCAAAAGGGTGGGCCAATTTCGATCACACGGCCGGGAATAAGGCAGTCCGAATGTGACCTCATAGATGGCCCAAATCATGAAAAAAGTGAGGCCACCTTCCAGGTCTTGCCATACAGTCTCAATCATCAATACCGTCGTACATCCACCCGCAACGGTCCATCACGCAATGCGATCTAGGGGAGGGCTCAAGATCGCGATGGTGCAGTTGCGGGGCGCGGTAGGGGGGTGCCGTGCTCGGTGATCGCTCTTTGACCGAGTCACGTCCCGCGCAATGCCAGCTCACCCGGCATGCACGGAGATCTATTTCGTCATGCTCGCGTGAGAACCCCCCTTTCGAACCGGATCAATTACCGGACCGCCCGGGGGCGGGCGGTCCACCGGACGAGAGGGACCAACGGACTCATGAGTTCTTTTGTGCGCCCGGCAGATGCCGGACAGGACCCGTTAGACAACATCTCCAAGAACTACCGTCCGATCTCCACGCACTTGGCCATCGCTCCACCCGTGAGCGTCGTGATCCCGGCCATGAACGAGGCGGAGAATCTTCCGTACGTCTTCAAGACACTGCCCGACTGGATCCATGAGGTCGTCCTCGTGGACGGCAACTCCACCGACGACACGGTGGCCGTGGCCCGCGAGCTGTGGCCGGACGTGAAGGTCGTCCGCCAGCTCGGCAAGGGCAAGGGCGACGCCCTGATCACCGGCTTCGCCGCGTGCACGGGCGACATCATCGTGATGGTCGACGCGGACGGCTCGGCCGACGGCAGCGAGATCGTCTCCTACGTCTCCGCCCTCGTCTCGGGCGCCGACTTCGCCAAGGGCTCCCGCTTCGCCAACGGCGGCGGCACGGACGACATGACGCCGATCCGCAAGCTCGGCAACCACGTCCTGTGCTCCGTGGTCAACGCCAAGTTCGGCGCCCGCTACACCGACCTCTGCTACGGCTACAACGCGTTCTGGCGGCACTGCCTCGACAAGATCGAGCTCGACTGCACCGGCTTCGAGGTCGAGACCCTGATGAACATCCGGGTCGTCAAGGCCGGGCTCAAGGTGCAGGAGATCCCCAGCCACGAGTACCTGCGGATCCACGGCACCAGCAACCTCAGCGCCGTCCGCGACGGCATCCGCGTCCTGAAGGTGATCCTCACCGAGCGCTCGAACCGCGTCAGGCGCGCCGCACGGCGCAAGGGCGCGCGGGACCTCCCCTTCCGCACCGGCCAGGGAGAGGTGTCTTGAGCGCGGAGATATCCGTCGTCATCTGCGTGTACACCGAGGACCGCTGGGAGGACATCCTCGCGGCGGTCTCCTCGGTGCGGGCGCAGTCGCTGGCGGCCGTGGAGACCCTGCTCGTGGTGGACCACAACGCCACGCTCCTGGACCGCCTGGCCAGGGAGTACAAGGAGACCGAGGACGTGCGGGTGCTCGCCAACGCGGGCCCCCGCGGCCTGTCGGCGGGCCGCAACACCGGGATCGCCGCGTCCCGCGGCGAGATCATCGCCTTCCTCGACGACGACGCCGTCGCCGAGCGGGACTGGCTGCGCCACTTCGCCGAGGGGTTCGAGGACCCGCGGGTGCTCGCCGTCGGCGGCCGCACCATGCCCGCCTGGGAGTCGGGCCGCCGGCCCGGCTGGTTCCCCGAGGAGTTCGACTGGGTGGTGGGCTGCACCTACCGGGGGCTCCCCCCGGGCCGGGTCCGCGTCCGCAACGTCCTCGGCGGCAACGCCTCCTTCCGGCGGTCCGCCTTCGACGTGGCGGGCGGCTTCGCCACGGGCATCGGGCGGGACGGCGACAAGCGTCCGCTGGGCTGCGAGGAGACGGAGTTCTGCATCCGCCTCACCCGCGCCCTGCCGGACGCGGTCCTGCTCATCGACGACCGCTCGGTGATCCACCACCGGGTGCCGGCGGCGCGGGAGCGCTTCCCCTACTTCCGTACGCGGACGTACGCGGAAGGCCTCTCGAAGGCGCTCGTGGCCCGAAGTGTCGGCGCGGACAAGGGACTCGAGTCCGAGCGCCGCTACACCACGCGCGTGCTGCCCGCCGGGATCGTCCGCGGCCTGCGGGACGCCGCGCTCGGGCGGCCGGGCGGCGCGGGCCGGGCCGGCGCCATCGTGGCGGGAGTGGCCGCCGCGGCCGGGGGGTATGTGCTCGGCAGCATCCGTGCGCGCAGGGGAGGCGCCACGTTCTCCGTCGTGGAGATCGCCGGTCCGGCCCCTGCCGACGACGGCGAGGGCACGGGGGGCGAGGGGGCTGCCGCATGAGAACGGATCCCGTGCCGATACTCATGTACCACGCGATCGCGCACGTGCCGAACGAGGCGACGCACGAGCTCTCGGTGTCGCCCGAGGCCTTCGAGCAGCAGATGGAGGTGCTCGGCGAGCGGGGCTTCACCCCGCTCACGACCGCCCAACTGGCCGCGCTCTGGCGTGAGTCGGGGAAATCGCTGCCCGAACGGCCGGTACTCATCACCTTCGACGACGGTTACGAAGGCGTGCACCGATACGCCCTGCCCGCCCTCGCCCGGCACGGTTTCGTGTCGACCCTGTTCGTCTCCACCGGCTGGCTGCGCGGGGAGTACGACACCGGGGGCGGCCTCGACCGCATGCTCGACTGGGACCAGGTGCGCGAACTCGCCGCCGCGGGCACGGAGATCGGCGGGCACAGCCACACCCACCCCGAGCTCGACCAGCTCACCGACGACGGGCTCCGGTTCGAGCTGCGGCGCTGCCGCGACATCGTCGCCGACGAGCTGGGCACCCGGCCCGCGTCCTTCGCCTATCCGTACGGCTACTCCAGCCGCCGGGTGCGCGAGCGGGTGCGCGAGACCGGCTTCACCCAGGCCCTCGCCGTCGGCAACGGCCTGGCCCGCCGCGCCCAGGGCCCGTACGCGCTGCGGCGGGTCACCGTGCGCCGCGCCACCGAGCCCGAGGAGTTCGAGCGGCTCGTGACGGGCCGCTCGATCGGCCGCAACTTCGCCAGGGACCGCGCCCTCACCAAGGGGTACGCGATGGTCCGCAGAGCACGACAGGTCCGCCGGAAGGCCATTCGTTCCCGTGTCTGACACGACCACGGCCCAGGCCGATGCCCCTGGGTCCGCGAGCACCGGACGGTCAGCGACGTCCGGCAAGTCCGGCAGGCCCCGCAGAATGCGCCTGCCGGGTGGGGGCGGCGGCAGCCCGCTGTTCCGCAACGCCTATGCCCTGATGCTCAACACGGGCATCTCCGGCGTGCTCGGCGTCGGCTTCTGGCTGGCCGCAGCCCGGTACTACTCGGAGTCGGCGGTCGGCCAGGGCTCGGCGGCGATCGCGGCGATGAAGCTCCTCGCGGGGCTCACCGCGGTGACGCTGACGGGCGCCCTCGCGCGGTTCATACCGATCGCGGGACGCGCCACCGGAAAGCTCATCTTCCGCACGTACGCGGGAAGTTCGGTGGCCGTGGCGCTCGCCGCGGTGGTCTTCCTGCTCACGCTCGACCTGTGGGGGCCCTCGTACCGCTTCCTGCACGGCCCCGTGCACGGGATCGGGTTCATCCTGGCCGTCGTCGCCTGGTCGGTGCTGACCCTCCAGGACGGCGTCCTGACCGGGCTGCGCAACGCGCTGTGGGTGCCCGTCGGCAACACCGTCTTCTCGGTGGCCAAGCTCGGGCTGCTCATCGCGATGGCCGCGGCGATCCCCACCGCCGGCGTCTTCGTCTCCTGGGTCGCCTCGATCCTGGTGTCGGTGATCCCGCTCGGCTGGCTGGTCTTCCGGCGGCTCGTGCCGCGCCACGTGCGGGCCACCGACGGCAAGGCGCATCCGCCGACGCTCCGCGAGATCGGCCGCTTCCTGGCGGGCGACTACACCGGCTCGCTCTTCTCCCTCGCCGTGGTCTATCTCGTCCCGGTGATCGTCGCCTCGCAGGTCAGCTCGGTCGACAACGCGTACTTCTACATCACGACCACCATCGGCGGCACGATCAACCTCCTCGCCATCAACATGGGCGCCTCCCTGACCGTCGAGGGGGCGCACGACCCGGCGCTGCTGGCCGCCAACACCCGCTCGGCGCTGCGCCGGATGGCGCTGATCATGCTGCCGGTGTGCGGGATCCTCTTCGTGACCGCGCCCTTCGTCCTGCGCCTGTTCGGGCAGGGGTACGCGGACGCGGCCACTCCCCTGCTGCGCTGGTTCGCGGTGGGGGCGCTGCTGCGGGTCGTCATGGAGACGTACTTCGCGGTGCAGCGCGCGCAGAGCAAGACCTCCGGGATCGCCTGGCTCCAGGGCCTGTTGTGCGTCCTGGTCCTCGGGCTGACGCTGATCCTGCTGCCGCGCATGGGGCTGACGGGCGCGGGCATCGCGGAGATCTCCAGCCTGGCGGTGATCGTGGCCATCGCCGCACCGAAGCTGTACCGGGTGACGCGGACGGCGGCCCCGGCCCGGCCGGCCGAGGGGGCCGCGCCGGACGGGGACCTGGCCGACCTGGGGACGCCGGACGCGCCCGCGGAGCAGGTGCGGGCGCGGAACTCCGCCGCGGCGGCCGGGGGCGGCGCGGAGGACGGCGCCCCCGGCAAGGGCCGCAAGGAGCATCACGGGCCCGCGTGGGCACTGCGGGAGTCGCTCGACTCGGACACCCTCCACCTCGCGGTGCAGCTCGACTTCGACCACCAGGAGCGCAGGCCGGACGTGCGGCCGGGTCCTGGCACGCCCGCCGCCGGGACACCCGCGGCGCAGAGCGAGGGGGACGACATGGACCACCGGCCGACCTGGGCACTGAGATCCCCGGCCCCCGGACCCTCTTCGTCCGTGTCCGCCGCTCCGGTGGCCGAGCCGGGGCGGGACGCCTCCGAGCCCGCTCCGGCGGCCGCCGCCCCTCCCGTGGCCCCGCCCGCGGTCCCGGACGCTCCCCCGATGCCCGAGGAGCCGCCCCGCGCGCAGGAGCCGTCCGCGGCCGGGACGTGCCTGCCCGGGAGGGACCTGCCCGGGGTGGACCTGTCGGGGGTGGACCTTTCCGGAGTGGACCTCCCCCTCCCCGAACCGGACCTGTCCGGCACGGACCTGCCGGAGAAGGACCTGCCGGAGAAGGACCCGGACACGGGCGACGACCTGCCGGAGGGCTCGCTGGACGAGGAGCCCGTCGCCGCCCCGCGCGGGCCGTGGCGCCGCGTCCTCGTCATGGCGCTGCTGCTCGCCGCCGCGCTCGGTCTGTACTGGCTGCCCGCCCTCGGTCTCGGCGAGACGGACCTGGACGACATGGGCGGCCTCGGGCTGATCTCCGTCCTGCCGCTGCCGACGCTGCTCGGTGCCGCCCTGCTGGTCGTCGTGTTCGGCGCGCTGCTCTGGATGGACCGGCCGCTCAAGGGCCTGCTCCTGGTGACGCTGCTCGCCACCGTGGTCTCGCTGCACGCGCTGCCCGCCGTCATCGAGGCCGAACCGCGGTTCGCCACGGCCTGGCAGCACCTGGGCTTCATGGAGTACATCGACCGGACGGGCACCGCGGTGCCCGATCTGGACGCGCGCTGGAGCTGGCCCGGCTTCTTCGCCGCGGCCACCTTCGTCGCCAAGGCCTGCGGCGTCTCGGACATGACCGAGGTGATCCGCTGGTGGCCCACGCTCATGCAGGTGCTCTATCTGGCGCCGATGCTGCTGCTCGTGCGCGCGGTGCGGGCGTCCTGGCGCGCCAAGTGGGCGGGCCTGTGGATCTTCGTGCTCAGCGGCTGGGTCGGCCAGGACTACTTCTCCCCGCAGGGCTTCACGTTCCTGCTCTACATCGCCTTCGTGGCGATCCTGATGGTGTGGTTCCGGGCCCCGCGCATGCTGTGGGCCAAGCGGCGGCCCGGCGAGACCGAGGTCGAGCCGGCCGGGCGCCGCGAGCGCGCGGTGCTGCTCCTGGTCCTGGTCGGTCTCTTCGCGGCGACGGTCCCCGCCCACCAGCTGACGCCGTTCGTGATGCTCGGCGTGCTCACGGTGCTCGTCCTGGTCGGCCGCTGTGAGCTGCGCGGCCTGCCGATCCTCTTCGGGGTGCTCGTCGTCGTGTGGCTGGGCTTCCTCGCCGAGCCGTACTGGTCGGGCCACTTCGACGAGCTGTTCGGCGGGGTCGGCGGGGTCGGCGGCAATGTGTCCTCGTCGGTCTCCGGGCGCATCGAGGGCGGCAGTTCGACGCACAAGCTGGTGCTGTACGTGCGGGTGGCGATGGCCGGGGGCGTCCTGGCGTTCGCGTGCTGGGGCTGGTGGCGGCGCCGCTTCTACAAGTACAGCGAACGCTCGCTGCTGGTGCTGGCCTTCATCCCGTTCATGGGCTTCGCCATGCAGTCGTACGGCGGCGAGATGGCCCTGCGCGTCTTCATGTTCGCGCTGCCGGGCGCGGCACTGCTCGCCGGGCTCGCGCTGTTCCCGCGGGCGGGCATCACCGTGGAGGAGCGGGACCGCGACCGGGTGAGCCTGGCGCCGCTGGCCGCGATGATGGCCGGGCTCGTCCTGGTGGGCGGCTTCCTGGTGGCCCGCTGGGGCAACGAGTCCTTCGAGCAGATCCGTCCGGGCGAGGTCACCGCCATGGAGTACGTGTACGCGCACGACGACCCGACCGTACGGCTGCTGTGGATGAGCAATGACACGGTGAACAACGTGACGCCCGCGATGCCGTGGGGCACCCGCGACATGGAGAAGGTGGAGTACGTCCCCACCCTCGCGCCCGCCGACCCGGTCCTGGTGTCGGGCCTGGTGAAGGCACTCAAGGACGCGGGCCCCAACTCGTATCTGATGATCAACCGCAGCCAGACGACGTATCTCCAGCTGGACGCGGGCTATTCGAGGACGTGGGAGCCGCGGCTCATCCACAACCTCGACAACCGCCAGGACCTCAAGAAGGTCTTCACGAACGACGACGCGACCCTCTACAGCCTGCGCGAGAAGCCCGACGGCACGGCCCCGGCGGCCGATCCCGGCCCCGCGGGACCGCAGGTGACGTGGACGCCGTGGTCGGTGGTGGGCGGGCTCGCCGCGATCGCGGTCGTCCTGCTGCTCGCCACGCGCGAGGTGGTGCGGGTGGCGGCGGCGCCGAGCGTACGGCAGCAGCGGTGGCTGCAGAGCAGCTTCTGGTTCTCGCTGCCGCTGCTCGCGGTGCTGGTCGCGGCACTGATCCAGCGGTTCGCGACGATGGCGTGAGGGCCGGGGACCGGGGTGCCCGGCGGGCGCGCGGGTGACGCGGGGCGTGCGGAGGTGAAGTGGGCTACCGCTTGAGCCACTTCACCTCATAGCCCTTCATGTCGAACCGCTGCCCGTCGACCTTCGCGCTGATCGGCCGGTCGAGGGTGTTCACCACGAGGACCGCGCGGTCGTCGGCGAGGACGCGGACGTTGGGCCGGTCGTCGGCGGCCACCTGGACCTTCTCGTACGTCGTGCCGGGCCCGAACTCGTTGCCGAACCGCTCGATGAGGTCCAGCATCGGCAGCGCGGCACCGCCGTCGCCCTGCCGCGTGGAGGTCCACAGACAGCCCGCGCACCCGGCGCCCTTCTTCTTCTGCGGGTTCCAGTAGAAACCGCTGGTGGCGCCGCCGCGGACCATCGCCATCAGGCCGGAGGCCTGGACGGCCACGCGGTGCGCCTCGGACCAGTCGTCGCGGTTGTCCTGGCTGTCGCCCGGCTCCACGTAGTACTCGGCCCACCACAGCGGCAGGTCACCGGTCCGCTCGCGCAGCCACTTGCCGACGGCCGTGAACTTGTCGGTGGCCTTGAACTCGTCGGGGAGCATCTCGTCGTCGACGGTGTAGCTGGAGCCGTCGACGACGACGAAGTCCGCACCCGCCTTGTGCTCGTTCCAGTAGTCGAAGGCGTCGAGGACCCGCTGGTCCATGCGGCCCCACGGCCCCTTCACCTCCTTGGACACGCCGTCGGTCTGGCGCGGGTCGACGCTGTCCATGACGAGGTAGGGACCGCCGACCATGATGTCCTTGTTGACCTTCTTGAGCTCCTTGTAGACGAGGTTGTAGAGCTCCGTATACCCCTCGTAGTCCCAGCGGCCCTTGCCGGTGTTCCAGAAGCCCTTGAACTCGTTCCACACGATGAAGTGGCGTACGTCGGGATAGCGCCTGGCCACCGTCGCGGCGAGCTTCGCGTAGTCCTTGTAGTGCGCGCGGTCGGGCGCGGTCTCCAGGGACTGCTGGCTCCAGTCGGTGTTGTCCGTGCCGGGCTCGCCGCCCTTCATCCAGTCCGGGGCGCAGCACAGCGTGACGACCGGGGTGCCGTCGCTCGCCCGGATGAAGTCCATGCGCCGGTCCATGTTGGAGAAGTCGTAGCGCCCCGGGACCGGTTCGGGGTTGCCGGCGCCCCAGCCCATGATGTGCTGGATCTGCGGGACGGGCCGCCCCTGGTCGGCGAGCTCGGCCTTGACGCGGTCCGTGGCGCTGTCCTCGCCCTCGTCCGCGCTGTACTGGGTGTGGGTGAAGCCCCAGCCCACCTGGGGCCTGGCGTCACCGGGAGGGACGGCGGGCGTGCCGTGGACCTTGTCGCCGTCGGGGGTGGTGCCCGCGGTGCTTCCGCCGCTGTCGGGCAGCGCGTTCAGCAGAGTGATCACCAGGGCCACCGCGGCCGCGCCGACGCCGAGCAGGGCGGTGAGACGCCACCGCCGTGCCTGCGAATTCCACCCATGACGTCCCATCAGGGGCAAGAGTATCGGCGGCGGTTGGCGGTAGGACAGGTTCCGTACGACAGGTCTGTAACGGGCCGGGTGCGGACACAAGGGACGCACCGCGGAAACCGGATGCACGAGGGCGCGTGCGTGCCGGATCATGTCGGCATGTCTGCGAACCCTCACGACGCCCTGCCGATCCGGCTCAACGTCGACGACAGCGACTCCCCGTCGGACGTCGTGGACGCGCTGTTCCTCGGCCGCTTCGCGACGGGCGAGCAGCCCTTCTCGCACAGCGCGAACATCGACCGGGTCAAGTCCGGTTCCACCCTGCTGCCGCCCGGCGCGACGGTCCTGCGCGGGGCGCGCGACGACGACCGCAGCGCGACGCTCGCCGAGGGCGACGGCTGGACGCTGCTGATCTCCCGCTGGAACCGCGGCGCGGACGTCACGGTGACGGCGACCACCGCCGAGCTCGCCGAGAAGATCCTGAAGCAGGCCACGGACGGCGCCCAGGACGAGCCCGAGCCCCAGCCGGAGAACGTGACGATGGGGTTCTGGTACGTCTCCCCGCGCCGCGGCCCGCACCGCACCACCCGGCAGATCTCGGCCGGCACGTGGGACGAGGTCCGGCCCAACTACACGGCGCCGGTGGCCGACGCCATGGACAAGCTGATGAAGACGACGCCGGAGGACATCTCGGGCCGGCTGCTCCTGCTGCACGGCCCGCCGGGCACGGGCAAGACGTCGGCGCTGCGCACCCTCGCGCGCTCCTGGCGGGACTGGTGCCAGGTGGACTGCGTCCTGGACCCGGAGCGGCTGTTCAGCGACGTCGGCTATCTGATGGACATCGCGATCGGCGAGGACGACGGCACGGCGAAGGGCCGCTGGCGGCTGCTGCTCCTGGAGGACTGCGACGAGCTGATCCGCGGCGAGGCGAAGCACACGGCGGGCCAGGCGCTCTCGCGCCTGCTCAACCTCACGGACGGCCTGCTCGGCCAGGGGCGCAACGTCCTGGTCGGCGTCACGACGAACGAGGACCTGGAGCGCCTGCACCCCGCGGTCGTCCGCCCCGGCCGCTGCCTGGCCCGCATCGAGGTCGGCGCGCTGACCCGCCCCGAGGCGGTGGAGTGGCTCGGCACGGACGAGGGGGTGGGCCGCGAGGGCGCGACCCTCGCGGAACTCTTCGCTCTCCGCCGGGGCACGACCCCGACGTCCCTCCCGGACCAGAGGGAGGGCGCGGACGCGGGCCTGTACCTGTAGCAGCCGCCGTCCGTGCCGCGCCCACGGTGCGGGAGGCCTAGCCGGAGGTCCCGTAGACCGCCCGCAGGGCGTCCCGCACCACCGCGGCCGCGTCCTCCTCGGAGAGCCCGAGCCGCCGCGCCCGCTCGGCGAAGACCTGCGCCGCGGCGGCGGCCTCCCGAGCCGCCCCCTCCCCCGCGGCGGCGACGAACGTGCCGTTGCGCCCCCGCGTCTCGACGACCCCGTCGGCCTCCAGCGCCCGGTACGCCTTCGCCACCGTGTTCGCCGCGAGCCCCAGCGACTCCGCGAGCCCCCGCACCGTCGGCAGCTTGTAGCCGACCGGCAGCGCACCCGACCGCGCCTGCCCGGCGATCTGGGCCCGCACCTGCTCGTACGGCGCGTCGCCCGCGCCCCCATCGATGTCGATCTTCAAAGTCACGAGCCGATTCTCCCGCACGCACCCCGCCGAGGGGCCGTGCACCACGGGAAAATGGGAGGCGCCCCCGCTCGCCCCGCGCGTACCGTGCGGCCCCATGACATTGATCGTCCGCGCCCTGGACCCCGCCACCCCGGCGGACGCCGAGGGCTTCGCCGCCGTCCGCCGCGTCTGCGTACCCGCCATGCTCGCCACCGCGGCCTCGGTCGCCTTCGACCGGGCGCACGCCCATCCGGACGCGCGGTACGTGCAGTTGATCGCCGAGACGGACGGCGAGATCATCGGCACCGCCCAGGTCGGCATCGCCCACGAGAGCCCCCAGCCGGGGCAGGGCTTCGCCAACGTGTACGTGCACCCGGAGCGGCGCGGCATCGGCGCCGGTTCGCTGATCCTGCGCACGGCCGAGGAGTACCTCGCGGGCGAGGGCGCCGACACCGTCTACTCGTGGGTGCTCGACGAGCCCGCGAACCGCGCCTTCGCCGCGGCGCGCGGCTACCGCGCGAGCCGCTCCGCGCACTTCCTGCGCCTCGACCTCGCCGGGGGCACGCTGCCCCCGCTCCAGGAGCCGCCGGCCGGTGTGGAGCTGGTGAGCGGGTCGGTGTACGCGCGGGACGCGCGCCCGCTCTTCGCCCTGGACGCGGAGACGGTCGCGGACGAACCGAGCGACGTGGGCGCCGAGCTGACGGACTACGAGCACTGGCTCGCCGAGACCTGGCACCACCCGCTGGTGAACCAGGAGCTCACCACCGTGGCCCTGGTGGACGGCCGCCCCGCGGCGTTCAGCCTCGCCCGCACGGACGGCGAGGGCCGCTACGCCTCGGGCATGACCGGCACCGGCCGGGCGTTCCGCGGCCGGGGTCTGGCCAAGCGCGCCAAGAACGACTCCCTGCACCGGGCCCGCGCGGCCGGCTGCACGGAGGCGTTCACCGGCAACGACACGGGCAACGCGCCGATGCTGGCGATCAACGAGTGGTTCGGCTACGAGATCTGCGCGACGGAGGTGCGCCATGTCCGCGAACTCGGCTGACGTCACGGCCCCGACCCTGGAGATCCACCTCACCAAGGCGGGCCGCACGAAGATCCGCTACCCGGCGGAGCTGGTGGCCGACGACGGCACGAAGGTCACCGTCCGCGCCCCCTGGGCGGCCCCCGGCGTCCGCGACTTCGGCTTCGTGCGCTTCGAGCCGGGCGACGTCTTCACCGAGCACTACTGGCGCGACCGCTGGTACGCGATCAAGGAGGTGTACGCCGCCGACGGCACGCTCAAGGGCTGGTACTGCGACGTGACCCGCCCCGCGGTGCGCGACGGCGCGGTCCTGACGGTGGTGGACCTGGACCTCGACCTGTGGTGCTCGGCGGACGGCGAAACCGTACTGCGCCTGGACGAGGACGAGTTCGCGGACAGCGGCCTTTCGGCGACGGATCCGGAGGCGGCGGTCCGGGCGGGACGGGCCCTGGACGAGCTGGAGGCCCTGGCCCGGGGCGAGGGCCTCGGCACGCTCTGACGCCCGGCCCGGACGGGGACGGGCGGGGCTAGCGGGCGACCAGCTCGACCTCGTACCCCTGTCCGTCCTCCAGATAGGCCGCGTACTGCCCCGCGCCGCCCGCGTGGGGGTGGCGGTCCGGGAAGAGGAGCGTCCAGCCGTGGCCGGGCGCGGCCTCGACGATCCGGTCCAGGGCGGCCCGTCCGGCGACGTGGAACGCCAGGTGGTTCAGGCCGGGGCGCCGCCGGTCGTGGCCGCCGGGCCGCTGGTCCGGGGAGTGTTCGAGCACGACGTACGCGCTGTCGCGCCGCCAGCTGCGGCCGTGCTCCCAGCGCTGGTACGGGGCGTGGCCCAGCTCGCCGAGCAGCCACCCCCACGCGCCCTCGGCCGCCGCGAGGTCGGGCACCCACAGCTCCACGTGGTGGACCTCGCCCGTCCGGGCGGGCGCCAGCGGGACCGGCGCTGCGGTGCGAGCGGCGTCGTACCCGACGGAGTCGCCGTCCGGCTGCCAGTGGACGGTGAACCGCTCCCCCGCGTGCCAGGCGGTCAGGGCCGCGCGGGCATAGGCCACCATGTCGTGCGGCAGCGCGGACAGCGGGTGCCAGACCAGCTCGGCGCACTTGTGCGGCTCGGCGTTGACCGGCTCGCCGCCCGCGCCGTGCTCCGCCGAGAAGAACCAGCCCGTGCGCGGCGCCTCGCCGGGGCCGCGGTGCTGGACGACCGCCTCGGCGCGCAGGTCGTCCGGGGCGAGGTCGATGCCGATCTCCTCGCGGGCCTCGCGGATCATCGCGGCGCGGACGTCCTCGCCGTCCTCCACATGGCCGGAGGGGAGGTTCAACAGGCCGTCGCCGTAGCCGGTGTCGGCGCGGCGGGCCAGCAGCACGTCCTCTCCCCTGCGCAGGATCAGATGGACGTCGACGATCTCGCTGTGCCGTGCTGGGGTCTCGGGCAGGACGCCCACGACGGCGTACCGCTCGTCGTCGACCGGTGCGCCCCACAGCCGAGCGTCCCCCGAGAGCCTCTCGGTGTGGAGGCGGGCGACGTGCGGGGTCAGGGCGGCGACGAGGCGGGACCGGGGCAGGCCGACCGGCGTGACCGTGCCCCAGACGCCCTCGACGAGGACGAGCCGGCCGCCGGGGCGCAGCAGCCCGCGCCAGTGCCGCAGCGCGGCCTCGGGGTCGGGCAGGGTCCACAGCACGTGCCGGGCCAGGACGACGTCGAACAGCCGTCCCTGGACCGGGGGCCGGCCCGCGTCGCCGACCAGGATCTCGGCGTCCCGGCCCGCGAGCTTCGCGCGGGCCCGCTCCGCCATGCGCGGCGAGAGGTCGACCCCGGTGACGCGGTGGCCCCGACCGGCGGCGAGCAGGGCGAGGCTGCCGGTGCCGCACCCCAGGTCGAGCACGTCGGCGGGGGTGTCCGGCAGCCAGTCCCGCAGGCGGTCGGCCCAGGCCTCGCGGACCTCCGCGTCGCGCAGGCCGTGGTCCGGCTCGTCGTCGAACGTGGCCGCCGCGGCGTCCCAGTCGACCGGTCCGCTGCCCCGGCCGGCCCGCCCGGTCTCCTTGTCGATCGTCATGGCCCGATCGTGGCATCCGGCACTGACAATTCGGCCTTCGGCAGAAAGACGGCCCGAAGAGGTCTACACCCTCGCTCCAGTGGACATCGGTAGGACAGGGAGGCTGACATGCGCCGAGTGACCACGCACAAGCCCGTCCGCCGCCGGGCGCGGGAGCGCCAGGAGGCCGAGGCCGCGCCCCGCGAAAGGACCGAGGTCCGCAGGGACATCCGGCGGACCTGGTGGCCCGACGACTGAGCGCCGTGCGAGCGGACCGGACGCCCGCGGCCGGGGCCCGACCCGGCGGCCGGGCGTTCCGTCAGTGGTCCAGGAGCCGCTTGCGGTAGTGCAGACGGTCGTAGGGCCCGTCCACCCGGCGCTCGACCGGTTCGTATCCGTAGCGGGGATAGATCTTCTGGTTCTCCCACATCAACGCGTTGGTGTAGAGCGTGACTTCGATGAAGCCGAGCGCACGCGCGTGTGCCTCCACGAAGGCGAGCAGCCGCCGGCCCACCCCCTGCCCCGCGGCGTCGGGGTGGACGGCGATCGACTCCAGGAGGAGCCGTCCCTCGTACGGACGCGGGACGAGCACCAGGAGGCCCGCCACCGGGTCGCCGGTGACGTACACCCGCCCCGCCGCCACGTCCGCCGCGTGGTCGGCCTCCATGGGGGCGGGCACCACGCCGATGCGTTCGATGTAGTGGTGGTAGGCCGCGTCGGTCACCGCCTTGACGGCGGGGACGTCGGCGGCGGTGGCGAGGCGGATGTCCGCGGGGAGTTCGGCAGATGCGCTCATGCCTCCACGTCTACGTCACGCCGGCGGCTCCGCACCACCGCCTTCTTCACCAACGGCCACGCCACGATCAGGACGATGAGGCCATAGACCGTCACGGAGAACGGCGTGTCGACGAGCCCGCCGACGCTGCCGTCGCTGATCTGCAGGGCGCGGCGCAGCTGTTGCTCGGCGTTGGGGCCGAGGATGACGCCGATGACGGCGGGCAGGATCGGCAGTCCGTAGCGCCGCATGCCGAAGCCGATCAGGCCGATGACGAGCAGGATGACGAGGTCGAGCGGCTCGCCGCCGACCGCGTACGCGCCGACCGCGGCGAAGAAGAGGATGCCCGCGTAGAGGTAGGGCCGCGGGATGCGCAGGAGCTTCGCCCACACCGGGGCCAGGGGGAGGTTCAGGGCGAGCAGCAGGAACATGCCGACGAACAGGGACGCGATCAGGCCCCAGACGAGGTCCGGTTCGCGTTCGAAGAGCAGCGGTCCCGGCTGGATGCCGTACTGCTGGAAGGCGGCGAGCATCACGGCGGCGACGGCGGTCGTGGGCAGGCCGAGGGTGAGCATGGAGACGAGGGTGCCCGCGGCCGACGCGGAGGCGGCCGACTCGGGGCCCGCGACGCCCTCGATGGCGCCCTTGCCCCACTCGTCCTTGTGCCGGGACAGCCGCTTCTCGGTGACGTACGAGAGGAAGGTCGGGATCTCCGCGCCGCCGGCCGGGATCGCGCCGAACGGGAAGCCGATGAAGGGGCCGCGCAGCCAGGACTTCCAGGTGCGCCGCACGTCCTGCCGGCCGAGCCAGGGGCGGCCGACGGGGATCGCCCGGCCGCTGGTGCGGCGCAGGTGCGCGGCGACCCACAGGGCCTCGCCGATCGCGAAGAGGCCCACGGCGACGATCACCACGTCGATGCCGTCGGCGAGTTGGAGCGAGCCGAAGGTGAGGCGCTGCTGGCCGGTCATCTGGTCCAGGCCGACGAGGCCGAGGGTGAGGCCGATCAGGAGCGAGGCGAGGCCGCGGACGCGGGAGGAGCCGAGCACCGAGGTGACCGCGATGAACGCGAGGACCATGATGGCGAAGTAGTCGGGCGCGCCGATGTCGACGGCGAGGTCGGCGACGGTCGGCGCGAGCGCGACCAGGAGGAGCGTGCCGATCATGCCGCCCGCGAAGTGGCCGATGGCGGCGGCCGCGAGGGCCTGTGCGCCGCGGCCCGCCCTGGCCATCGGGTGGCCCTCCATGGCGGCGACGACGGCGGCGCTCTCGCCGGGGGTGTTGAGCAGGATCGAGGTGGTCGAGCCGCCGAACATCGCGCCGTAGTAGATGCCCGCGAACATGATGAAGGCGCCGGTCGGTTCGAGTCCGTAGGTCACCGGGAGCAGCAGGGCGACCGCCATCGCGGGGCCGATGCCGGGCAGGACGCCGATCGCGGTGCCGAGCAGCACGCCGACCGCGGCCCACAGGAGGTTGACCGGGGTGAGGGCCGTGCCGAAGCCGTCCATCAGGGAGTTGAAGGCGTCCATGTCACAGCACTCCCATCAGGGGGCCGCCCGGCAGGGGCACGCCGAGCAGGTTGTTGAAGACTTCGTACGTGACGACGGAGAGCACGGCGGCGATGAGCGGGTCGCGGTCGAGGCGGCGGCTGCCGAGCGCGAAGGCCGAGCCCCAGAAGAGCAGGGCTCCGGCGGCGGGGAAGCCGGCCGGTTCGATGAGGACGGCGGTGGCGAGGAAGACGCCGGCGAGGAGCAGGACCGTGCGCCAGTCGGCCGGTTCGGACAGGTCGACGTCCTCGCCGCCCTCGGCCTCGCCCCGGCCGCCGCGCAGCACGTCGACGGCGAGCAGGAGGGCGACGACGAGCAGTCCGGCGCCCACGACGACGGGGACGGTCCTGGGGCCGATGGGGCCGCGCTGGGCGATCTCCACGTCCATGGTGAGGGCGTCGGTGAGGACGAGGACGCCGAGGGCCAGCAGCAGCGCGCAGACGCCGAGTTCGGAGTGCTCGCGCAGCCAGGAGCGGCGCTCGGGGGCCTCCTGGTCGGGCAGGTCGGTGGTGGTCACAGCCCGAGCTCCTTCAGTACGGACACGACGCGCCGGTCCTGGGCGGCCAGGAAGTCGCCGAACTCGTCGCCGGTGAGGAAGGCGTCGTCCCAGCCGTTGGTCCTGAGGGACTTCCGCCACTGGGGCGAGGCGTGCAGCTTCTTGACGAGGCCGGTGAGCTTGTCGCGTTCGGCGTCGCTGAGTCCGGGCGGGGCGACGATGCCGCGCCAGTTGGTGAAGTCCACGTCGTAGCCGGACTCCTTGAGGGTGGGGCCGTCCAGGCCGGGCACCCGCTTCGGTCCGGTGACGGCGAGCAGCCTGAGTTCGCCCGACTTGATCTGGTCGAGGTACTCGCCGACCCCGGAGACGCCGAAGGCGACCTTGCTGCCGAGGATCGAGGCGAGGAGTTCGCCGCCGCCGTCGAAGGGCACGTAGTTCACCTCCTTCGGGGCGATGCCCGCGGCGCGCGCCATCAGCATCGGCGCGAGGTGGTCGGGCCCGCCGGGCGAGGAGCCGCCGCCGACCGGCAGCTTGCCCGGGTTCTTCTTCCAGGCGTCGACGAGCTGGCCGATGGTCTTGTACGGGGAGTTCTTGGCGACCACGACGACGTCCTGCTCCTCGGTGAGCCGGGCGATGGGCGTCGTGTCCGCGAGGGTCTTCGGGGAGTGGTTGGAGCGGGCGGCGCCGACGACGCCGAGGCCCATGGACATGGCGAGCTTGCCGTTGCCGTGCTCGCCGACGAGGCGGGTGAGGCCGACGGTGCCGCCCGCGCCGGGCAGGTTGAACACCTCGATGTTGTGGGTGAGTCCGGCGTCCTCGGCGTTCTTGGCGGCGGTGCGGGCGGTGATGTCGTAGCCGCCGCCGGGCGTGTTGGGGACCATGAGGCGCAGGCCGGGGATCTGGGTGCCGGTCTCGGCGCCGCTGCCCGTGGTGAGCAGCGGCGGCGCCACGAGCACGAGCAGGGCGGCCCCGAGCAGGGCGAGGGGTGTGCGCAGGCGCACGTGTGCCACCACCTGTCGGTACGTAGTCGGGTGTGAAGTGGCCCACATGTTGCCCGCGCGTTGACGAGCTGTCTCTCTTCCGGAATCAACGGACGTTGTGGTCGTTGTGGTCGCGCCCATAGCCTGCGGCGATGACAAGGGTGCTGGTCGTGGACGACGACTTCATGGTCGCCAAGCTGCACAGTCGGTACGTCGCCTCGGTGGACGGATTCACCGTGGTGGGCGTCGCGCACAGCGGCGCCGACGCGGTCGCCGCGGCGGAGCGCCTGCGCCCCGATCTGCTCCTCCTGGACGTGTATCTGCCCGACATGGACGGCATCGCGGTGCTGCGGGAGCTGCGGGCGGCGGAGGAGCGGGATCCGGCGCGGCAGCCGGTGGACGCCCTGTTCATCACGGCGGCGCGGGACGCGGAGATCGTCCGGGCGGCGCTGCGGGCGGGCGCCCTGCACTATCTGATCAAACCCTTCAACCAGGCTGCCCTGCGGGAGCAGTTGAGGCATGTGGCGGCGCTGCGGGCCCGGCTCGACGGCCTCGACGAGGCGCGCCAGGAGGACGTCGACCAGATCTTCGGCACCCGCCCGCCGGGCTCCCGCGGGCTCCCGAAGGGCCTCGCGGCGCACACGGCGGAGCTGGTCGAGCAGACCCTGCGCGACCATCCGGGCGGCCTGTCGGCCTCGGAGTGCGCGCGGGCGGGCTCCCTCTCCCGCGTGAGCGCCCGCCGCTATCTGGAGTTCTTCGTGGAGACCAGGCGCGCCGAGGTGTCGCTGCGGTACGGCGGGACGGGGCGTCCCGAGCGGCGGTACCGCTGGGTGGGGTGAGGGCATTTCGGGCACGACCTGAGCGCAGTCCGAAGGCTTCCTTAACCGCACCATAAGGATCGCCATCTGCCGCCCTCAGCAGGGGATTTCGCGGATTTCAGGGGCTAGCTTTCTGGTCGCCGGGGCGATGACGAACCGTCGGTGCCGCTGCTGACCGGGGGGCCGCACCGCCCGTTCGCCATCACCCCGTGTCCCCCTGAACCGCAGCTTGAGGAGAACCCCCATGACCGTTCGCCGCCGCAAGGTCGCCGCGATCGCCGCCGTCGGCGTGGCCCCGCTCGCCCTGACCGCCCTGTCGGTCGCGCCCGCCGCCGCGCACGGCTCGATGACGGACCCGGTCAGCCGGGTCTCGGCCTGCTTCCAGGAGGGCCCGGAGTCCCCGACGTCGGCCGCCTGCAAGGCCGCCGTCGCCGCGAGCGGCACGCAGGCCTTCTACGACTGGAACGGCGTGAACATCGCCAACGCCGCCGGCAAGTCGAAGGAGATCATCCCCGACGGCAAGCTGTGCAGCGCGGGCAACGACAAGTACAAGGGGCTCGACCTGCCGCGCGCCGACTGGCCGTCCACGAAGCTCGCCGCGGGCAAGCACACGTTCCGCTATAAGGGCACCGCCCCGCACAAGGGCTCCTTCGAGCTGTTCATCACGAAGGACTCGTACGACCCGACGAAGCCGCTGAAGTGGTCGGACCTGGAGGAGAAGCCCTTCGTCAAGGTCACCGACCCGAAGATGGAGAACGGCGACTACGTCTTCGACGGCACGCTGCCCGCCAAGTCGGGCCGCCACCTCGTCTACTCGATCTGGCAGCGCTCGGACTCCCCCGAGGCCTTCTACACCTGCTCCGACGTGGTCTTCGGCAAGGACACCGGCGGCTCCGGCGCCGCGCCCGCCCCGACGGCCTCCGCCCCCTCCGACGAGGAGATCGCGGCGGGCGCCGACAAGTCCTCCGTCGAGCACCACGGACACGGCGACTCCGACGCCGGGACGGGCGCCGACGTCACCGAGGCCGCGCCCGCCGAGGAGCCGGCCGGCAACCGGCCCGAGGTGAACGGCGGCGCCGAGAAGCCGGTCACCGCCGCGGGCGGCGACGCGAACGAGAACCTCGCCGAGACCGGTGGCGACAGCACCACCCCGTACATCGCGATCGGCGGTGCCGCCGCGCTCGCCGTGGGCGCCGCGGCGATGTTCGCCACGACCCGCCGCCGCGCGGCCGGCCGTCACGGCCGCTGACACCGGCGGACTCCGAGGGCCGCACTCCCCCTGGCCGGGGAGTGCGGCCCTCGGGCGTCGTCCGCTAGGACAGGCAGGTGCTCGGCGTCGCGTGTTCCGGGTCGAGCGCGTTGGCCACCTCGTGGTGGGCGACGCGGTCCAGGATCCCGATCGCCACGTGCTCCGAGAGGTCGACCGGGCACAGGTCCTGGAGGGTCACGTTGCGTACGCCGGGGCCCTGGAGGAACTGGGAGCGGTACGGGGTGACCACCTCGTCGTACTTGGTGGCGATGACGGTGTAGCGCACGCCCGGCACCGTGTCCCCGCCTTCGTTGAGCCGGGTCAGGAACGTCGACCCGGCCACCTGGTCGGCCAGGCCCGGCGTCTTCGTGGTCAGCAGGTCCTCGACGCCGGGGAAGTACGGCAGCAGCTTGGTCAGGCCGAGCAGCGTGGTGCCGTGGTTGTCGGGCGCGAGGCCGACGAGGGCGTTCACCTTGGCGGCGCCGCCGAGGAACTTGAGGTAGTGGCGGGGCATCATGCCGCCCTGGGAGTGGCCGACGAGGTCGACCTCCTTGGCGCCCGACGCGGCGAGCACCTTGTCGACGAAGCCGTCGAGCTGCTCGGCCGACTTGTCGATGGGGCCGAGCCCGTGGAAGAACGGCACGCCGTCCAGCTGCCCGTAGTCCAGGGAGTAGACGCAGTAGCCGCGCGCGACCAGATAGGGCGCGAGGACCAGCCAGTTGTCGACGGAGTTCCCGAACGTGCCGTGCACGAGGACGACCGGGCGGGGGTGGGCGGCGGACGGCTTGCAGTCGTAGTCGTTCCAGCCCCTCGACGTCGAGGCCGGTGTCGCGGCCGTGGCCGTGGGGGTGAGGGTGAGCGCGCCCGTGACGAGCAGGGCGGCGGCGAGCGCGTGCAGCGCTCGTCTCCAGGGCAGCATCGTGTGATCTCCTTGCGGCTCAAGGGAGTTGCGATGACGACAGCCCGTGATCCGGATCACCAGGATGTTGCGCTCACGCCAAATTACGCGCCAGTAGTAGAGGAGTGAAGTTGCGCGTCAGGAAAAACTTCCAGCGATCACTGGCACGGTCGTAGCCGGCGCTCCCGGCCCGTCGCCAGCGCGTCACGCCGCCAGCGTCCCCGGCACGATCGCGCCGGGCCCGAACTTCGCCCGCGCCCGGTCGGCGACCTCCTCGATCCGGCGGGCCTTGTCGTCCGCCGGATCGAACGTCAGCTGGTGGGCGGCGCGTCCGGCGGGGCCGAGCCCCTCGGCGCGCAGGGCGAGAGCGCGCACCCGGGCCCGCTGCAGCCCGAGCGCCTCGTACATGCGGTACGCGGCCGCGGTCAGGGCGGTGGAGTGCGCGGTCGGCTCGGGCAGCGCCCGGGTCCGGGTGGTCGTGCTGCGGTCCGCGTAGCGCACGGTCAGGGTCAGCGAGCGGCACACCTGGCCCTGGCCGCGCATCCCGGCACCCAGTTCCTCGGCGCAGGAGAGCAGGGCGCGGCGGTGCCGGAAGGGGTCCAGTTCGTCGCGGGGGAAGGACTGTTCGGCGGAGAGGGAGCGCGCGGCGGCGTTCGGTGCGACCCGGGCGCGGTCGACGCCCCGCGCCTTCTCGCTCAGCTCGCGGCCCGCGCGGGCGCCGACGAGCCGCTGGAGGGTGGACAGCGGGGCGGCGGCGACCTTGTCCAGGGAGTCGAGGCCGTACGCGCACAGGGTGCGGGCGGTGGCGCGGCCGATGCCGGGCAGCTCGCCGACGGGCCGCCCGGCGAGGAACTCCCGTGCGCCGTCCGGGCCTTCGGGCACCGCGCGGGTCACGCCCGGGGCGGCGCCGCGCGCGGCCATCCGGGCGAGCATCGGTCCGGGTCCCGCGCCGATCGCGCAGTCCACGCCGTACCGGGCGAGCGCCCGCACCCGGATCAGCGCGGCCAGCTCGACGGCGCCGCGCCCGAAGTACCGCCGCGCGCCGCGCACGTCGACGAGCGCCGCGTCGGGCGGCAGCGCCTCGACCGTCGGGCTGAACTCCTGGAGCAGCCCGATCAGCCGGGGCAGGAGCGCCTCGTACATGGGGGGCAGCAGGAACCGTACGTAGAGCGTGTCCGCCCCACGGGCGTCGGCCGCCCCGCTGCCCTCGGTCGCCTCGCTCATCCCGCACTCCCCGGGCTCTGATGCCACAACTTCCGTGTCGCCGACGCGCCTTCGCCCGCCGGACGCAGATCCGCCCAGGGGTGCATCTCGTACCCCGTGGACATGCGGATGCGCCGCCCGCCCGCCGGGTCCCGCTCCGCCTCGGGGGCGGGACCCGGCTCCGGTTCGGCCAGGCGCCGCGCCACCGCGTCGAGGCCGCCCTCCTTGCGCAGCTCCACCAGCTCCGCGAGGTTCCACGCCGCCGCGCCGACCACGCTGAGGCTGCGCGGCCCGCGGCGCTGCACCACGCCGCGTACGAGCAGCAGCCAGGAGTGGAAGACGGTGTGCGCGCACCGCTCGTGGGCGTCGTCGAAGAAGGCCAGGTCGACCAGGCCGGTGCCGTCGTCCAGGGTGGTGAAGATGACGCGCTTGCCGGAGCGGATCGGCGGGGTCTGCGTGGCGGCCTTGGCGCCCGCCACCAGGACGGTCGCGCCGTGCTCGGCCTCGCGCAGGCGCCGCGCGCCGAGCACGCCGAGCTCCGCGAGGAACTCCTCGTGGTCGCCCATGAGATGGCGGGAGGAGTCCATGCCGAGGACGCCGAGTTCGGCGCTGAGCCGCTCCGCGTCGTCGAGGTCGGGCAGCCCGGCGGGCGCCGTCCGCCGCCCGCCCGCCAGCGGCAGCTGTCCGCCGGCCGCGCCGCGCGCCCCGCGCCGCAGCTCGGCCAGGTGCAGCTGGAGGTCGCGGCGGTTGGCGCCGAACGCGTCGAGCGCGCCGACCTGCGCGAGCCGCTGCGCGACCGGCTTCGAGGGCCTGGCCCGCTCCCAGAAGTCGACGAGCGAGGCGTAGGGCTGCCCGTCGGCGATCCGCGCGGACTCGGCCTCGCTGACGCCGTGCACGTCGCAGAGCGCGAGCCGCAGCCCCCACCGGTCCGGAGCACCCCCAGAACCAGACACCAGTTCGATACGGTGAGCGACCGCCGACCGGTTCACGTCCAGCGGCAGGATCGGCACCCCGCGCCGCCGCGCGTCCGCGAGCAGCAGCCGCTTCGGGTACATCCCGGGGTCGTGCGTGAGCAACCCGGCGTAGAAGGCGGCCGGGTGATGGGCCTTCAGCCACGCCGACTGGTACGTCGGGACGGCGAAGGCCACCGCGTGCGCCTTGCAGAAGCCGTACGAGCCGAAGGCCTCGACGATCTCCCAGGTGCGGGCGATCGTCTCCGCGTCGTACCCGCGGGCCGCCGCGTGCTGCGCGAACCAGAAGCGGATCCGCCCCTGCGACTCGGGGTCGGAGAGCCCGCGCCGCACCCGGTCGGCCTCGTCGCGTCCGCAGCCGGTCATGATGTCCACGATCTCGATGATCTGCTCGTGGAAGACGACGACTCCGTAGGTGTCCTTCAGCGGCTCCGCGAGGTCGGGGTGCGGGTAGCGGACGGGCGCGCGGCCGTGCCGGGCCTCGATGAAGGGGCGCACCATGTCGGCGGCCACGGGCCCGGGGCGGAACAGCGAGATGTCGACCACCAGGTCGTGGAAGGTCGCCGGCTGGAGCCGCCCGACCAGGTCCCGCTGCCCGGGCGACTCGATCTGGAAACAGCCCAGCGTCTCGGCGGACTTGATCAGCCGGTACGTCGCCGGATCGCCCGGCGGCACCTGGCGCGGGTCGTCGAGGTCCACGGCGGTGCCCGTGGCCCGCTCGACCTCCGCCACCGCGTGCGCCATCGCCGACTGCATCCGCACGCCGAGCACGTCCAGCTTGAGCAGACCGAGGTCCTCGACGTCCTCCTTGTCGAACTGCGACATGGGGAAGCCCTCGCCGCTGGTCGGCATCACGGGCGTACGGGCGAGCAGCGAGGCGTCGGAGAGCAGCACCCCGCACGGGTGCATGGCGACGCCGCGCGGCAGCGCGTCGAGCGCCTCGACCAGCTCCCACAGCCGGTCGCGGTCCCCCAGCTCCTCGGCGATGGAACGCAGTTCGGGCAGCTCCTCCATCGCCGCGCGGGCGTCGCGCGCGCGGATGTGCGGGAAGGCCTTGGCGATCCGGTCGATGTCGGCCGGGTCCATGGACAGGGCGGCGCCGACGTCGCGCACGGCGTGGCGGACCCGGTAGGTCTCGGGCATGGCGACCGTGGCGACCCGCTCGGTGCCGAAGCGGCCGATGATCGCGCGGTAGACCTCGAGACGGCGGGCCGACTCGACGTCGACGTCGATGTCGGGGAGCACGGACCGCCGCTTGGACAGGAACCGCTCCATGAGCAGCCCGTGCTCGACGGGGTCGGCGTGCGCGATGCCGATGAGGTGGTTGACGAGCGACCCCGCGCCGGAGCCGCGCGCCGCGACCCGGATGCCCAGGTCGCGTACGTCGTCGACCACTTGGGCCACGGTGAGGAAGTAGGAGGCGAATCCGTGGTGCGCGATGATGTCCAGCTCGCGGTGCATGCGCTCCCAGTACGCGCGGGCCCCGGGCGCGCGGTCGTAGCCGCGCAGCACCATGCCCGCCGCCGCCCGCGAGGCGAGCACGCGCTGCGCGGTGCGGCGCCCGGCGCCGACCAGGCGCGGCTCGGGGAAGTGCACGGTCCCGATGCCGATGTCGTCCTCGGCGTCGACGAGGCACTCCTCGGCGGCCGTCCGGGTCTGTTCGAGCAGCCGGTGGGCGGTGTCGCGGCGGAAGCCCGCGGACTCCACGACGCGCTCGGCGACGCGGAGCATGTCGTCCGCGCCCTTCAACCACCGTTCGCCGCCGTCGAGTTCCTTGGTCGGGTCGACGGGGACGAGGCGGCGGGCGGCGTCCAGGACGTCGGCGACGGGCCCCTGGCCGGGGTCGGCGTAGCGCACGGCGTTGCTCAGGACGGGACGTACGCCCTGCTCGGCGGCGAAGCCGACGGTGCGCGCGGCCAGGCGCAGCGAGCCGGGGCCGGTGCCCGCGCGGCCGTGCCAGACGGACTCCAGGCGCAGCGCGTCACCGTAGCGTTCGCGCCAGGGGGCGAGGAGGCGGGCGGCCCGGTCGGGGCGGCCCGCGGCGAGCGCGCGGCCCACGTCGGAGGCGGGGCCGAGCAGCACGGTCAGACCCTCGCCGTGGCTCTCCTCCCACGGCAGGACGGGCTGCCCCTCGCCGGTGCGGTGGGCGGCGGTGACCAGGCGGCAGAGCGTGGCCCAGCCGGTGGCGCCGTCCCGGGCGAGGAAGGTCACGCGCGGGGTCGACTCGTCGATGAAGGCACCGCCGCGCACGGGGGCGCGGCGCCGCTCGCCCGGGGCCGGGGCGGGCTCCCCCACCGCGAGCTCGGCCCCGAACAGCGGCCGCACCCCCGCCTTCGCGCAGGCCTTGGCGAAGCGGACGGCGCCCGCGAGGGTGTCCCGGTCGGTGAGCGCGAGGGCGTCCATGCCCCGTTCGGCGGCGCGCTCGGCGAGCCGCTCCGGGTGCGAGGCGCCGTACCGCAGGGAGAACCCGGAGACGGTGTGCAGATGCGTGAACCCGGGCACACGCACCTCCTGTAACCCTGAACCGATCCGACCTCGTATCCCCCTGCCCTCCACCATAGACCAGTTTCGAACTTACGTACGACACGAATGTTCGATTAACTGGCCGGGGGCGCCCTCACCCCTCCCCTGTCGTCCGTTCGGCCCATCCCACCTGCGGAAACGCCCCGGGCCCCGGAGCGTGGGGGGCATGAGGTTCGCCGACGAATTGAAGAGCGCCGTCACCCCGCGAGCAGCCCTGCTCGTCATCGGCGTACTCGCCCTGCAGCTGTTGTTCATCGCCTCCTACGTAGGGGCCCTGCACAACCCGAAGCCGAGGGACGTGGCCTTCGGAGTGGTCGCCCCCGGACCCGCGGCCGAGCAGACCGCCGACCGGCTCAAGAAGCTCCCCGGCGAACCGCTCGACCCCCGGGTGATCGAGAACGAGGGCGTCGCCCGCCACAAGATCATGACCAGGGACATCGACGGCGCCCTGGTCGTCGACCCGCAGGGCACGACCGACACCCTCCTGGTCGCCTCCGGCGGCGGCACCGCCCTCTCCCGGACCCTGGTGGAGCTCACCGCCAAGGTCGAGGGGGCCGAGAAGCGCGCGGTGAAGACCGTCGACGTGGCCCCGGCCTCGAAGCAGGACTTCAACGGCCTCTCGTCGTTCTACCTGGTCGTCGGCTGGTGCGTCGGCGGCTACCTGTGCGCATCGATCCTCGCGATCAGCGCGGGCTCCCGGGCCGCCAACGTGCCGCGCGCGGTGATCAGGCTCGGCACCATGGCGCTCTACTCGATCGTCGGCGGACTCGGCGGCGCGGTCATCATCGGGCCGATCCTCGGCGCCCTGCCCGGCAGCATCATGGGCCTGTGGGGGCTCGGCGCCCTGGTGATCTTCGGGGTCGGCGCGATCACGCTCGCCCTGCAGGCCCTCACCGGCATCGTGGGCATCGGCCTGGCCGTCCTCCTCATCGTCATCGGCGGCAACCCGAGCGCGGGCGGCGCCTTCCCGCTGCCGATGCTGCCGCCCTTCTGGGAGGCCATCGGGCCCTGGCTGCCGCCGGGCGCGGGCACCTGGGTCGCCCGCTCCATCGCGTACTTCGAGGGGAACGCGGTCACCGGGCCGCTGCTGGTCCTGGCCGGCTGGGCGGTCCTCGGCGTCGCCGTCACCATCGCCCTGTCGGCCCGGCACAGGAACAAGAACAACAGCGGCTCGATCGACCTGACCGCCGGCGGCTTCGGCAAGGGCATCGCGTGAACTTCCCGCACCGCTCCGGGCCGGCGGCCCAGGCGGTCTCCGTCAAACGGATGGAGCCCACGGCGCAGGCCCAGCTGGGTCCGCTCGGACTCACCGGCTTCATCGTCGTCACGATGATCGCCACCGGCATCGACGCGGGCGTCTTCCCCGAGAAGCTCCTGCACTCGGTCGTGCCCCTGGTCGGCTTCTTCATCGGCGGGCTCGCGCAACTGCTCGCCGGGCTCTTCCAGGCGCAGCGCGGCGACACCTGGCACGCGACGGTCTTCGGCGGCTTCGGGCTCTTCTGGATGGCGAAGGCGCTGATGCTGCTGTGGGTGCTGCCCGGCCTCGATCCGTCGCTGCGCGGCGACACGATGGGCCTGTTCACCCTGCCCTGGGTGTTCGTGGTCTTCGTGCTGTGGCTGGCGAGCTTCCGCATCCATCTGGCGCTGCTGCTGACCTTCACCTGCGTACTCGTCGTGTTCGTGGCGATGACCTGCAACGGCTTCACGGGCGCGGTCGGCTGGAACCGCGTCGCCGGCTGGTTCGGGCTCGGCGCGACCGCCGGGGCGCTCTACCTGCTCGCCGGCCAGGTGATGGCGTCCACGTGGGGCCGCCCGGTCCTGCCGATGGGCCGCTTCCTCGCGCCGGACGCGCCGGACGTCCAGCCGGAGACGTGAGCGCCGAGGACATCGGCGCCGGACGGTACGCGGTCGATTGTCAGACCCGGGTGCGAGGCTGAAACGCATGATCCGCACACTCGCCGTCGAGAACTACCGCTCCCTGCGCAAACTGATCGTCCCCCTGGACCGGCTGAACGTGGTCACGGGCGCGAACGGCACGGGCAAGTCCAGCCTGTACCGCGCCCTGCGCCTGCTCGCCGACTCCGCCACGGGCGGCGCGGTCGCGGCACTGGCCCGCGAGGGCGGCCTGCCGTCCGCGATGTGGGCGGGCGAGCGCACGGCGGAGCCGGCCGGCCTCAAGCTGGGCTTCGCCGGGGACGAGTTCGGGTACGCGGTGGACTTCGGCGTCCCCCAGAGCAGCGGCGCGGGCCCCGGCGGCGCCCGCTCCATGTTCGCCCTCGACCCCGAGATCAAGCGCGAGTCCACCTGGGCCGGGCCCGTGCTGCGGACCGCCGCGCTGCTCTGCGACCGCGCGGGCCCCGCCGTGCGCACCCGCACGGCCGACGGCGGCTGGCACCGCTCCCAGGGCATCCGTCCGTACGACAGCATGCTCAGCGAGTTCGCCGACCCCCAGCTCGCCCCCGACCTGCTGCGGCTGCGCGAGCTGATCCGCTCCTGGCGGTTCTACGACCACGTGCGCACCGACGCCGACGCGCCCGCCCGCGCCGCCCGCATCGGCACCCGCACCCCGGTCCTCGCCCACGACGGCGCCGACCTGGCGGCGGCCCTGCAGACCATCCGCGAGATCGGTGACGACCAGGCGCTCGACGAGGCCGTGGCGGACGCCTTCCCGGGCAGCCGCGTCCGCGTCGTCGACAACGGCGGGCGGTTCGAGCTCCAGCTGCACCAGCGCGGTCTGCTGCGCCCCCTCGGCCCGGCCGAGCTGTCCGACGGGACGCTGCGCTATCTGCTGTGGACGGCCGCGCTGCTCACCCCGCGCCCGCCGTCCCTCCTGGTCCTGAACGAGCCGGAGACGAGCCTGCACCCCGACCTCCTGCGCCCGCTGGCGGACCTGATCGTCACGGCGACGAAGGACACGCAGGTCGTCCTGGTGACCCACGCCCACCCGCTCGCCGAGGCCGTGGCCAAGGGAGCGGCCCGCCACCGTGTCGACGTCAACTCCATAGAACTGCTCAAGGAGTCGGGTCGGACGACGGTGGCGGGCCGGGAGAGCCTCCTGGACGAACCGCTCTGGTACTGGCCCAAGCGGTGAGTCCGGACCCGCGGCTCGTCAGTGGCCGGTCGCGCTCACGCGGCGGAGCCGCTCAGGTCACTGCCCCGCGTCCTTCCGGGGCTCGCCGTAGTACGCCTGCCGCATGAGCTGCTGCATCTCGTCGATCATCGGCATACGGGGGTTGGCCGGCGCGCACTGGTCGGCGTACGCGTTCATCGCCTGCTGCGGCAGAGCCTCCAGGAAGGCCGCCTCGTCGACGCCCTCCTCCTGGAAGGACGCGGGAATCCCGCACTTGGCGCGCAGCTCCTCCACCGCACGGGCATAGGACTCCACTCCCTCCTCGGGCGTCGCGGCCGGCAGGCCCAGCATGCGGGCGATCTCCTGGAACCGCTCCGGCGCCCGGTAGACCTCGGCCTTCGGCCACGGCGTCGCCTTGCCGGAGACCGTGCCGTTGTGCCGGATGACGTGCGGCAGGAGCAGCGCGTTGGTGCGGCCGTGGGCGACGTGGAACGTGTTGCCGAGGGTGTGCGCCATGGCGTGCACCAGGCCGAGGAAGGCGTTGGCGAAGGCCATGCCCGCGACCGTCGAGGCGTTGTGCATCTTCTCGCGCGCCTCGGGGTCCTTCGCGCCGTTCACGACGCACCGCTCCAGGTTCTCGAAGATGAGCTTGATGGCCTGGAGGCAGAGCCCGTCGGTGTAGTCGTTCGCGTAGGCGGAGACATACGCCTCGGTGGCGTGGGTCAGCGCGTCGAAGCCGGAGTCGGCGGTGACGGTCGCCGGCAGCCCCATCGGCAGGACCGGGTCGACGATCGCGACGTTCGGGGTGAGCGCGTAGTCGGCGAGGGGGTACTTCTGCGCGGCCTCCGGGTCGGAGATGACGGCGAAGGGGGTGACCTCCGAGCCGGTGCCCGAGGTGGTCGGGACGGCCACCATCTGCGCCTTCTTGCCGAGCCCGGGGAACGTGAAGGCCCGCTTGCGGATGTCGAAGAACTTCTCCTTGGTGTCGGCGAACTCGACCTCCGGGTGCTCGTACATCAGCCACATGATCTTGGCCGCGTCCATCGGCGAGCCGCCGCCGAGGCCGATGATCGTGTCCGGCCGGAAGTCCCGCATCCGCGCCGCGCCGGCACGGACGGTGGCGAGCTCCGGGTTGGGCTCGACGTCGTCGATGACCTGGACGGTGACGGCCTCGGGGCGGGCCGCGAGGATGTCGGTGACGCGGGCGACGAACCCGAGCTCCGACATCGTCTTGTCCGTCACGATCGAGACCCGCTTGATGCCGTCCATCTCGCCGAGGTAGCGCAGCGAGTTGCGCTCGAAGTAGATCTTCGGCGGGACCTTGAACCACTGCATGTTGTTGTTGCGCCGTCCGATCCGCTTGATGTTGACCAGGTTGACCGCGGAGACGTTGTTCGACACCGAGTTGTGTCCGTACGAGCCGCAGCCGAGGGTGAGCGAGGGGAGGAAGGAGTTGTAGACGTCGCCGATGCCGCCGAAGGTGGACGGGGCGTTGACGATGACCCGGACCGCCTTGACGCGCCTGCCGAACTCCTCGGCGAGCTCCTCGTCCTCGGTGTGGATGGCGGCACTGTGCCCGAGTCCGTGGAACTCGACCATCTGCGCGGCCAGTTCGAGGCCCCGCTCGGTGCTGTCGGCCTTCAGGGCGGCCAGGATCGGGGAGAGCTTCTCGCCGGTGAGCGGCTCGCCCACGCCGACCTCCGCGCACTCGGCGACGATGACCGAGGTGCCCTCGGGGACCTCGAAGCCGGCCTCCTCGGCGATCCACCGGGGCGACTTGCCGACGACGGCGGCGTTCAGCTTGGCGCCCGCGCAGTTGTTGGCGAAGGCGGTCGTGCCGAAGACGAACTCCTCCAGCTTGGTCTTCTCGGCCGCCGTGACGACGTACGCGCCGAGCCGCTGGAACTCCTCGAGCGCCTCCTCGTAGATCTCCTCGTCGAGGATGACGGCCTGCTCGGAGGCGCAGATCATGCCGTTGTCGAAGGCCTTGGAGAGCACGATGTCGTGCACGGCCCGCTTCAGCTTGCCGCTGCGGGTGACGTAGGCGGGCACGTTGCCCGCGCCGACGCCGAGCGCGGGCTTGCCGCAGGAGTAGGCGGCCTTCACCATCGCGTTGCCGCCGGTGGCGAGGATCGTGGAGACGCCCTCGTGGTTCATGAGGAGGCCGGTCGCCTCCATCGAGGGCTCCTCGACCCACTGCACGCAGTTCTCGGGTGCGCCGGCCTCGATCGCGGCGTCCCGGACGATCCGGGCGGCCTCGGCCGAGCACTTCTGGGCGCTCGGGTGGAAGGCGAAGACGATCGGGTTGCGGGTCTTCAGGGCGATGAGCGCCTTGAAGATCGTGGTCGAGGTCGGGTTGGTCACCGGGGTCATCGCGCAGACGACGCCGACCGGTTCGGCGATCTCGGTGATGCCGTTCAGCTCGTCGCGGGAGATGACGCCCGCGGTCTTCAGGCCGCGCATCGAGTTGACGACGTGCTCGCACGCGAAGAGGTTCTTGACGGCCTTGTCCTCGAAGAGGCCGCGCCCGGTCTCCTCGACCGCCTGCCGCGCGAGCTCACCGTGGTGGCTCAGCGCGGCGAGGGAGGCCTTCTTGACGATGTGGTCGACCTGCTCCTGGTCGTACGACTGGAACCGCTCGAGCGCCGCGAGGGCCCCCCGCACGAGTCCGTCCACCATCTCCTTGGCCTGCATGGCAGGTACTCCTTCTCCGAGACCTTTTCTCTACACCTCCGATTCCACACCTTTACGCCGCTCCCGCCCGGCCGAAAAGGACCCCAACCTCCGGGTAAAAGGTCCCGCCGAAGCATCTCCCCCCTCAGGGAAACCCATTCCGACCTGCGCAAACCTGAAGGGACTTTGGACCCTTGCGCGCTTGTGAAAGTTTTCACAAGGAATCCGGAAAAAGCCCCGCCCCCATTTCAGGGGGCGGGGCCCAAACCCTCAGGACGAGGTCAGCCGATTTCCGCGCCGTAGGCCGACAGGGCCTCCGGCACCGGCTGGAAGAACGTCTCGCCGCCGGACGAGCAGTCGCCGCTGCCGCCCGAGGTGAGACCCAGCGCCGTGTCGTCGGCGAAGAGCGCGCCGCCGCTGTCGCCGGGCTCCGCGCAGACCGTGGTCTGGATCAGACCGTCGACCTGGCCCTCCTGGTAGTTCACCGTGGCGTCGAGCGCGGTGACCTCACCGTCGTGGACCTGCGTGGTGCTGCCGCTGCGCGTGACCTTCTGGCCGACCGTGGCGTCCCCGGCCTTGCTGATCGCCTGGGTGCCGCCGTAGAGGTTGACCTCGCTGGGGTGCGGGGTGTCGGCCGTGTACTTCACGATGGCGTAGTCGTTGCCCGGGAAGCTCGACTCCTCCGTGGCGCCGATCTCCTGGCCGCCCTGCGCGTCGGACCAGCTCTTGACCGCGTTGCCGCAGTGGCCCGCCGTCAGGAAGTACGGCTCGCCGCCCTTGACGACGTTGAAGCCGAGCGAGCAGCGCGAGCCGCTCCCCCAGATCGCGTCGCCGCCGGCGATGAAGGCCTTGTACTCGCCCTTGCTCCGCTTGAGCTCGGCCTTGCCGCCGAGGCTCTTCACGATCGAGGCGACCTTGTCGAGCTTCGCGCCCTTGACCGTGCGGTCGGCCGTCACGACGACCTTGTTGGAGGCGGGGTCCATGGCCCACGAGGTGCCGGGGACGGCCGCCTTGTCGTCCAGCGTCGCGCGGGCGGTCTTCAGCTCCGCCAGGGAGTTCTCGACGATTCTGGCCTTGCCGCCCGCCGACTCGACGGCTTCCGCGGCACTCTGGTTCAGCACGTTCACGACGAGGCTCTTCGCCTTGGCGTCGTAGTACGTGCCCGCGGCGTCCGCGCCCAGCTCCTTGCCCAGGGACGAGGCGAGCTTTCCGGCCTTGGCCACCGAGAGGGTGTCCGGCGTGGGCTCGGGGGAGTTCTCGCTCGCGTTCGCAGTCTGGAAGGTGATTCCCGCGGCGACCAGCGCGGCGATGCCCGCGCCTGCCACGGCGGCACGCCGCTTGGGTATGCGTCGGTGCTTCAAAACTCACGACCTCCTGTGGGGGGATCGACCCGTCCGGTGTGGGGTCCCGACGGGCCGCAGGGCTTGCGCGGCACGGAGTTGCCACGCTGAAAAAGCCGCGTCCATGCCAATTGGCCTCGCCCACTATCCCGATGCCTTCCGGTCGCACACAAGGTCTACTTCAGGACGTGCGCACGGCAACGGCCGTACGCCCCCGGCGCGTTGGGCGAGCAGGATCTGGCCACGTCGGTTCCCGGTGCAAACACCGCGTGCAAGGGGACGGTCGCCGGCGGGTGAGGACTAGTCCTGTCCGGTTCTCGACCCTCCGTGGGCGTTGTTCTCTCCGACTTCCGCGTTCGCCGCTCCGGAATCCGGCAGCTTCGCGGGCCCCGGAACCGCCCCGTCCGGCTGCTGCGGCAGGGCCTGCTGCGCCCGCTCCAGGAAGCGGAGCAGCTCCACGGGGAAGGGCAGCACGAGGGTGGAGTTCTTCTCGGCGGCGACGGCCACCACCGTCTGCAGAAGACGGAGCTGGAGCGCCGCCGGTTCCTCCGCCATGCCCTTGGCGGCCTCCGCGAGCTTCTTGGAGGCCTGGAGTTCGGCGTCGGCGTTGATGACCCGGGCCCGGCGCTCCCGGTCGGCCTCGGCCTGCCGCGCCATCGAGCGCTTCATGGTCTCCGGCAGCGAGACGTCCTTGATCTCGACCCGGTCGATCTGCACGCCCCAGCCGATGGCCGGGCTGTCGATCATCAGCTCCAGGCCCTGGTTCAGCTTCTCCCGGTTGGACAGCAGATCGTCCAGGTCGCTCTTGCCGATGATCGAGCGCAGCGACGTCTGCGCCATCTGCGAGACCGCGAAGCGGTAGTCCTCGACCTGCATCACCGCGTCGGCCGGATCGATCACCTTGAAGTAGATGACGGCGTCCACCCGCACGGTGACGTTGTCGCGCGTGATGCCGTCCTGTGCGGGCACGGGCATCGTCACGATCTGCATGTTCACTTTGCGGAGCCGGTCGACCATGGGCACGATCATCGTGAACCCCGGCCCGCGCACCGCGCGTTGCAGCCGCCCGAGGCGCAGGATCACACCCCGCTCGTACTGCTTGATGACGCGCGCCGCCGCCATCACATAGACCGCTCCGACGGACCCGACGACCAGTCCCGCCGTCACCAGCTCCTCGACCATGCCGGCCCCCCAGGGTCCGAATTGGGCGTGTTGGGCGTCCACTTCGAAGGTAGTCGCCCGCCCTGGACAGCGCGAGCCCCCGCCCGGAAGCCGGGCGGGGGCTCATGCCGCTGTGCCGGCCGGGACCCGGCCGGCGTGCGGTGTCTCAGTAGACGCTGACGTTGTACGCGCGCAGCGCCTCGGTGACCGGCTGGAAGAACGTCGTGCCGCCCGACGAGCAGTTGCCGCTGCCGCCGGAGGTCAGGCCGAGCGCCGTGGAACCGGAGTACAGCGGGCCGCCGCTGTCGCCGGGCTCGGCGCAGACCGTGGTCTTGATCATGCCGTAGACGACGTCGCCGCCGCCGTAGTTGACGGTCTGGTTGAGCGCGGTGACCCGGCCGCTGTGCGTACCGGTCGTCGAGCCGCGCCGGGTCACGTTCTGCCCGACGGTGGGGTCGGCGGCGCCCGTGATGTCCTGGCTGCCCACGGTGCCGGACTTGGTGACGGAGTTGTTCGTGTAGCGCACGATGCCGTAGTCGTTGGTCGGGAAGCTGGAGCCCGACGTGGTGCCGAGCACGGTGGTCTTCGCCGAGTTGGACCACCAGGTGCCCGCGCCGTCGGTGCAGTGGCCCGCGGTCAGGAAGTAGTAGGCGCCCGCGCTGTTGCGGACGTTGAAGCCGAGGGAACAGCGCCAGCTGTCGGCGTAGATGGCGTCGCCGCCGGAGATGTACTTCTGGAACTTCCCGGGCGTGCGCTGGATCTTCAGTGCGCCGGCGTTGGCCCCCGCCGCCTTCTTGAGCTTGGCGATCTCGGCCTTGGAGACCGTGCTGTCGGCGGTGACGACGAGTCGCTTGGTCTTCGGGTCGATGCCCCAGGCGGTGCCCGCGACATCGGCGCCGAGCACGGCGTCGTCGGCCTGCCGCAGCTGGGCCGCGCTGAACGTCGCCACGCTGTCCTGCGCGTTCGCCGCGGGCACGACGAGCGCTCCGGCGGCGACGAGACCAGTGGCCACGGCGAGCAGTCGGGTGCGTCTCGCGGTGTCGCTGTGGGGGATGGTGCGCTTGATCCTCACGTTTGTTCCTCCCGAGGGAAGTCAGTGGACCCTTGTGGGTTGAGGGCCCGTGAGGCGCAGCCAAAGAGCAGGCAGGATTCCGGATACGCCGTGCTCCTGACAAGCGCTGCTCGGGAGTATTAGGGGGCGAGTACGAGCCGCACAAGAGCACCTTTCGGCCGTCGACCGAATACACGTCGACCGGCCCCGGTGGGTTCCGTACCTGTCGTACGCCACCGGGGCTCGGGTTTTCGGCTGTGGTGCCGAGGTCCGACCGTCTGACGAATCAGCGGTCGAGAAGGTTCCGTTCTCCCGCCGCGATCTCCGTCGCCAGCGTGTTGCCGGGCGGCGGGAAGGGGCAGAGGAAGTGGTCGGCGAAGGCGCAGGGCGGCAGCAGCGCGCGGTTGAAGTCGACCGCGGTGCGGCCCTCGGCGTCGGGCGCGGCGGGCCGCAGGAAGCGGAACCGGTGACTGGAGACGCCACTGGTGCCGTCGGCGAAGACGGCCCACAGCGAACCGTCCGCCTCGACGGCCGCCTGGAGCGTGTGCTCGACTCCCCCGAGCCGGAAGGAGAGTTCACCGCCGAGGCCGAGGCCGCGCTCCTTGCCGTCCGCGTTGCCGACGGTGACGGTGCGCTTCTCGTCGTACGGGGTGAAGCGTCCGGGCACCGCCCAGCGCTCGTCGTACGCGGTGGCCTCGATGCCCTTGAAGGCGCGACGCGCGGCGGAGTCCGGGTCGAAGTCGCGCACCGCCCACAGGCCTTCGCGCCGGATGACGACGAGCCGGCGCGCGCCGAGGACGACGCGGGCCTCCTCGACGAGGAGGGTGTCCGGGCCGAGGCGGACCTCTCCGGTCAGGGGCAGGCCGTCGACGGTCAGGCCGTCGGCGGGCTCCGCGGTGAGGACGACCGCGTCGGGGGTCGCCGTCCACCGCCCGGGAATCCCCGGAAGGTGCCCGTCCGGGTGGTCGGCGAGCCAGTGGGTGCCCTTGAGGGCGAGTGAGCCGTAGGGCGCCGACTCCGTCGCCGTGCGCTCCTCGTGCCACTGCTTCCAGTCCTGCGCGGCGTCGGTGTCCGGGCCGGCGCCGTCGTTCTCGGTGCTCATGGTGATCAGTCCTTCCCTGCGGGCTCACGCAGCCCGAGATGTGAGCGCAGCGTCGTGCCCTCGTATTCCGTGCGGTACACGCCGCGCTCCTGGAGCAGCGGCACCACCTTCTCGACGAACTCGTCGAGCCCGCCGGGGGTCAGGTGCGGCACGAGGATGAAGCCGTCGGCGGCCTCGGTGCGCACGGACTCCGCGAGTTCGGCGGCGACCGCGTCCGGGGTGCCGACGAAGGACTGGCGGGCCGTGGTCTCGACGACGGTCTGGCGGATGGAGAGCCCCTTGGCCTCGGACAGCGCGCGCCACTTGGCGGCGACGGCGAAGGGGTCGGCGATCCGGACCCGGCCCTGGACCAGCTCCGAGTCCGGGACCGGGTCGATGTCGGGCAGCGGCCCGTCCGGGTCGTACGCGGACAGGTCCACGCCCCACACCTGCTCCAGGGCGAGGAGCGCGTTCTGCGGGGACACCTGCGCGCGGCGGATCCCGGCGGCCTTCTCCTGGGCCTCGGCCGCGGTGTCGCCGAGGACGTAGGTGACCCCGGGCATGATCTTCAGGTCGTCGGCGGACCGCCCGTACGCGGCGAGGCGGCCCTTGACGTCGGCGTAGAAGGCGCGGCCCGCCTCGGGCGTGCCGTGCCGGGTGAAGATGACGTCGGCGGCCGACGCGGCGAACTCCCGGCCCTCCGAGGAGTCCCCCGCCTGGATCACGACGGGGTGGCCCTGCGGGGAACGCGGCACGGGGAACTCGCCCTCGATCGCGAAGTGCTCGCCGTGGTGCGTGAAGCCGCGCTGCCGTCCGTCGGGCGTCCAGGAGTCCCACAGCTCGCGCGCGGTGGCGAGGAACTCGGCGGCGCGGGTGTAACGGTCGGCGCGGTCGAGGTAGCCGCCGCGCCGGAAGTTCTCGCCGGTGAAGGCGTCGGAGGTGGTGACGACGTTCCAGGCGGCGCGGCCCGCGCTGAGGTGGTCGAGCGAGGCGAACCTGCGGGCCAGCTCGAAGGGTTCGTTGAAGGTCGCGTTGACGGTGCCCGCGAGGCCGAGCCGCTCGGTCACGGCGGCGAGCGCGGTCAGGACGGTGAGCGACTCGGGCCGCCCGACGACGTCCAGGTCGTGGATGCGGCCCTTGTGCTCGCGCAGCCGCAGCCCCTCGGCGAGGAAGAAGAAGTCGAACAGGCCGCGTTCGGCGGTGCGGGCGAGGTGCGTGAAGGACGCGAAGTCGATGTGGGAGCCGGACCCCGGGTCGGACCAGACGGTGGTGTTGTTGACGCCGGGGAAGTGGGCGGCCAGGTGCACCTGTTTGGGTCGCTGTGTCATGAGGACTCCCCCGCGAGCGCGGCGTATCGGTTGACGGGCCGGGCGAGCCCCAGGTGCTCCCTGAGCGTGCTGCCCGGGTAGAAGGTGCGGAACAGCCCGCGGTGCTGGAGCAGCGCGACGGTGCCGTTGACGAGCCGCTCCAGGTCGCGGCGCGGTTCGACGGGCGTGAGGTGGAAGCCGTCGACGGCTCCCGCGCCGTGCCAGGCGGCGATCAGTTCGGCCAGGTCGACGGGCCCGCCCCGGTAGGAGGGCCCCTCGGCGGTGGGCAGCGGTCCCCCGCCGTGCCCCGGTTCGGCGGCGCACTCGCCGCCGCCGAGGTCGACGACGAGGGCGGCGAACACCCGCAGCGTCCGCGGGTCGCGCCCGTACCGCGCGGCGAGGCCCCGCAGTTCGGCGCGCGCGGCGTCGGCCCGGTCGGCGGAGGCGACGCGCACCAGGGCGACGTCCGCGTACCGGGCGGCGGTCTCGCGGGCCTGCGGGGCGGTCGCGTCGACGACGACCACGGGGTGGCCCTGCGGCGGCCGGGGCACGATGGAGGGCCCGCGCACCGAGAAGTCACGCCCCTGGAAGTCGACGTAGTGCAGCTTGTCCCGGTCGATGAAGCGGCCGGTCGCCACGTCCCGTATCTCCGCGTCGTCCTCCCAGCTGTCCCACAGCCGCCGGGCCACGTCGGCGACCTCGCCGGCCTCGCGCCACAGCTCCTCGCGGGGCGCCGCGCGGCGCCGCCCGAAGAGCCGGGCCTCGGCCTCGGTCGCGGACACGTCGACGCCCCAGCCGGCCCGGCCGTGGCTGACCCAGTCGAGGGTCGCCAGGGAGGCCTGCACGTGGAACGGCTCGGTGTGCGTGGTCGTGACGGTCGGCACGAGGCCGACGCGGCCGGTGCGGGGCGCGATCCGCGCGGCCACGCCGAGCGCGTCGAGCCCGGCCCGCGCGAAGGAGTCGCCCAGCGTCACGAAGTCCAGGGCCCCCTGCTCGGCGAGGAGCGCGAGCTCGGCGTAGGGAGCGGCTTCGTAGGTCTCGGGCAGGTCGATGGCGGCGGCGAGGTGGAGCGGGCCGCGCCCGGTGGGTGCGGTGGTCATCGGCTGAACCTTTCTGCTGAGGGCACGGCTACGGCTTGGGCAGGCCCGGCGGATTGATCTCGGACTTCTTCACGGCCTCGCCGGACAGCCCCCACCGCTTGAGGACCTTCGCGTAACTGCCGTCCTTGATCGCGTGGTCGATCGCCGCGGCGTAGGCGTCGACGAGCCCGCTCCCCTTCTTCGTGGTCGCGGCGATCTCCCCCTGGAGCGAGTCGCCCCCGCCCGAGAGCGATCCCGCGACCTCGCTCTGGCCCGCGGAGGCCACGTGGTACGAGACCGCGGGGCTCGGCCCGAGGTAGGCGTCGATGCGCCCGGACTGGAGGGCGAGGTAGTAGTCGGAGTCCTTCTGGAAGTACTTGATGTCGACCGGCTCGCGCCCGGCCTTCTCGTTGCGCCTGCTCCAGTCGACGAGGATCTTCTCCTGGTTGGTGCCGGAGGAGACCGCGACGGCCTTGCCGGCCACGTCCTTCGGCCCCTTCACCGTCCAGCCGGCGCCCTTCTTCACCTCGAAGGCGATGTTGTCGAGCCGGTAGGTCGCGAAGTCGTACTTCTCCTTGCGCTCCTCGGTCACCGTGACGTTGCCGAAGACACCGTCGAACTTCCCGCTGTCCAGGCCGACGAAGAGGTTCTCCCAGGAGACCTCCTCGAACACCGGCTTGAGGCCGAGGGTGTCGGCGACGAGGACCGCGAGGTCGACCTCGGAGCCGATGCGGGTCTTGTCGTCGGTGGCGTAGAAGCCGAGCGGCGCGGTCGAGTCGGCGCCGCCGCCGAGCCGCAGCGTGCCGCGCTTTCTCACGTCCTCGGGCACGAGGGCGGCGATCGAGTCGACCTTCTTGCCGCGCACGCGGTTCTGGTCGGGTCCGATGTTGATGGAGCCGACCTTCTTGACGCCGGGGCGGCCGCCGCCGGTCGCGGCGTCGCTGTCGCCGCCGCAGGCGCTGAGCAGGGGCGCGGCGGCCAGGGCGGCGACGGCGAAGGTGAGGGCGGTGCGTCGGGATGGCATGCGGGGGCTCCTAGAGGACCTTGGAGAGGAAGGCGCGGGTGCGCTCGTGCCGGGGGGCGTCGAGTACGTCGGCGGGGGCGCCCCGCTCGACGACGCGGCCGTCGTCCATGAAGACGACGGTGTCGGCCACCTCGCGGGCGAAGCCGATCTCATGGGTGACGACGATCATCGTGGTGCCCTGGCGCGCCAGGTCCTTGATGACGTCGAGGACCTCGCCGACCAGCTCCGGGTCGAGCGCGGAGGTCGGCTCGTCGAAGAGGAGCAGCTTCGGCTCCAGGGCGAGGGCGCGGGCGATGGCGACGCGCTGCTGCTGTCCGCCGGAGAGCTGCTTGGGGTAGGCGTCGGCCTTGTCGGCGAGCCCGACCCTCGCGAGCAGCGCCTCGGCGCTCGCCACGGCCTGCCTGCGGGGCCGCTTCAGCGCGGAGACCGGCGCCTCGACGATGTTCTCCAGGACCGTCAGATGCGGGAAGAGGTTGAAGTTCTGGAAGACGAAGCCGATGTGGGTGCGCTGCTTGAGGACGTCCCGCTCGCGCAGCTCGTACAGCTTGCCCGCCCGTCCCCCACCACCGCCCTTGCCGGGGGCCCTTCGGGCCGACGCCTTGTCTCCACGCCGGTAGCCGACGAGCTCGCCGTCGACGCTGACCCAGCCCCCGTCGACCTTCTCCAGGTGGTTGATGGTGCGCAGCAGCGTGGACTTGCCGGAGCCGGAGGGGCCGAGGACGACGGTGACCTCGCCCGCGGCGACCTCCAGGTCGACTCCCTTCAGCACCTCCAGGGAGCCGAAGGACTTGCGGACGGAACGGAGTTCGACCATGGCGCTCATCGCGTGGCCCCCTTGGAGAAGTGACGTTCGACGTAGTGCTGGAGGACGGAGAGCGCGCTGGTCAGGAGGATGTACCAGACGGTGGCGACCATCAGGAGCGGCACGACCCGGCCGTTGCGGCCGTAGATGACCTGCACTTGGTAGAAGAGTTCGCCGATCGCCATGACGGAGACGATCGAGGTGCCCTTGAAGAGGGAGATGATCTCGTTGGCCGCGTTGGGCAGGATCGACCGCATCGCCTGCGGGAGCACGATCCTGCGCACCTGCCGCAGTTTGGGGATGCCGAGCGCGGCGGCGGCCTCCAGCTGCCCGCTGTCGACGGCCGCGACACCGGCGCGCACGATCTCCGCGGCGTACGCGGCCTGGTGCAGTGCCAGACCGAGGACGGCCGCGCTCATCGCGCCGACGAGCCCCATGGTGTCGAAGGAGAAGAAGCCGGGCCCGAACGGGATGCCGAACTGCAGCTCCTTGTAGAGGTAGGCGAGGTTGAACCAGAACAGCAGCTGCACGATGAGCGGGATCGAGCGGAACGCCCAGATGTAGGCGAAGGCCACCGACTTCAGGAACGGGCTCGCCGAGAGCCGCATGAAGGCGAGGACGACACCGAGCGCGAAGCCGAGCGCCGTGCCGTAGAAGGTGAGCTGGAGGGTGATCCAGACCGCCTTGAGGATGACGTCGGCGGTGAAGAACTCCGCGAACACCTCCCACTCCCAGGCGGGGTTGGTGACGAGTCCGTGCGCGAACTGCGCGATCAGGACGGCGGTCGCGGCGACGGCGGCCCACCGCCAGGGGTGGCGTACGGGTACGACCGTGAACCCGTCGAGGTCGTCGGCCGCCGGCGGCGCGGCCCGGTCGCCCTTGCTGACGGGCGGATCACTGGTCAGGGACATGGGTTCCTCGGGTCGTGGAGGTGCGCAGGAAGTCGAGGACGGCGCGTGCGGTGGCGTCGTTCTGCCGGAAGGTGGGGCTGTTGGTCCGCGGCCGGGTGAACGCACCGGCGCCGCGCGCGTCGGTGTGCGGGCCGAGCGCGAAGCGGCGCGGATGCGGCACGCCCGCCCGGTCGAGGATCCGTCCGTCGGCGGGGTCGACGGCGAGGAGTCCGGCCGGCGTCTCGCCGACGCCCTCGGCATGCAGGGCGCGCAGCAGCGGGTCGCGGGCGCGGGCCAGGGTGGGCTGCGGCAGCCGGGCCTCGACGAGCGCGCGGGCCTCGGTGACGTGGCCGGGCAGGGTGGGGCTCTGGGCGCGGAACACCCCGTCCTCGGCGCTCACCCGGACGTCCGCGCCGAGGAACCGCACGATCCCGGCGCGCGAGAGGGCGAGGAGCTGCCGCAGCCGGGGGCCGGGCGGGCCGGACGCGAGGTAGCTGAAGAAGCCGTGCCACCAGTCGCCCGGGTCGCCGAGCCGCACCAACTGGCCGTAGACGGAGAGGAGTCCGAGGAACACGGCGAGGTCGGGGCTGTGCCCGGGGTCGTGGCGGCGGGCGAGGTCGTCGGTGATGTAGCCGCGCAGCCCGTCCTGCAGCGCCTCGTAGGAGGTGTGGCCCACCCCGGAGAGGGGGTGGTCGAGGGCGGTGAGGTCGAGCCGGTCGGCGGGGTCGGGCACGGCGGAGGCGACGAGGGCGTCCAGTTCGGGGCTGCCGGGCGCGCAGGCCTCGTACTTCTCGTCGAAGTCCGCCCAGGCGATGCGGGTGCGCCCGGGGTGGGCGGTGAAGAGACGGTGGTAGTGGGCGAAGCCGAGTTCCTTCTCGATGAGCGGCCACACGTCGCGCCGGAAGTCGTGTCCGCCGGGCCGGGCGAGGAGCGCGTCGACCTCGGCGGGGCCCAGGTAGCGGGGCAGCGGCGGCCGTTCGCCCGTCCAGTCGTAGCCGATCTTCGAGTGGTAGGGGACGCCGCGCCGCGAGCCGACGTGGAGGACGGGCTCGCGCCCCGAGGGGTGGTAGGTGTCGCCCTCATACCGTCCGCCGCGGCCCTCGGTGAGCAGCACCATCAGGTCGACGAAGGCGAGGCCGAAGCCGCGCACGAGGACGGGTTCGCCGGGCGCGAGGCGCGAGAGGTCGCTGTCGGCGGTGAAGTCCGGCGGCAGGTGCACCAGCCCGTTGCGCTCGGCGTACGCGGCCAACTCGGTCTGCTCGTCGTCGAGTTCGGCGTCCAGGTGCCCCTGGAGCAGGAGGACGAGGTCGGCGGCTATCGGTTCGTCGAGGCCTTCGACGAACACGTCCTGACGGGTGTCGTGCCCACCGGTGACGCGCAGCGCCCTGCGCGGGTGGTGGTGGACGGTGATGCCCTCGGGCAGGGCGGCCACGGCCTGTTCGTACACCCAGCGCATGTAGGCGCTCTGCTCGTGGCGGCTGAGGAAGTCCCGGCCGTCGCGTCCGCTCCACTCGTGCAGCGCGGGGCCCGGCACGACCGGGCCCGTCAGCTCCACCGTCTCGTCGGTGAACATGGTGACGTCCTGGGCCTGCGAGTTCATCCAGAGCAGCGGCGACTGGTCGGCCCGCCAGACGCGCCCGCCGCCCGGCGGGTGCGGGTCGACGAGGTGGATGTCGAGGCCGTCGACGTCCGAACCCTCGTACAGCTCGGGCGCGTTGGCGGCGATGCGTTCCAGGATGCCGGTGCCGCGCGGGCCCGCTCCCACGAACACCAGGGAGCGCCTCATCGGGCACGCTCCGAACCGCGGGCGTAGTGCCGCTCGACGTAGTACTGGCCGACGCTGAGCACCGAGGTGACCACGACGTACCAGATGGTGGCGACCATCAGCAGCGGGATGACCTGGTAGGTGCGGTGGTAGACGAGCTGCACGGAGTAGAGCAGGTCCTGCACGGCGATGACGGAGACGATCGAGGTGCCCTTGAGCGTGCCGATGAGCATGTTCCCGGCCGGCGGCACGATGGACCGCATGGCCTGCGGCAGCACGATCCGCCGCCACCTGCGCCACCGTCCGAGGCCGAGCGACTGCGCGGCCTCGATCTGCCCGCGGTCGACGGAGAGGATTCCGCCGCGCACCACCTCGGCGGCGTACGCGGCCTCGTGCAGCGTGAGGCCGATGACGGCGATGGTGACGGGTCCGAGCAGATCGACCGTCTTCACGCCGAACAGCTGCGGGTAGAGCGCCCCGATGTTGAACCAGAACAGCAGCTGCACCAGGATCGGCATCGACCTGAAGAACCAGATGTATCCCCAACTGACCGCTCTCAGAACGGGGTTGGCGGACAGGCGGCCGATGGCGAGCAGCGCACCGAGCGCGAAGCCGAGCGCCATGACGACGGCGGTCAGCCAGAGCGTGAGCCACAGGCCGCGCAGGACGGACGCCGTGGTGAAGTAGTCGGCGACGACGTCCCACTGGAACGCCCCGTTGCGGACGACGGACGTGGCGGCCAGCGCGAGCAGCACCAGGACGACGGCGGCCGCCGTCCACTGGCCCAGGCGCGGCCGGGGCACAATGCGCGGGGTGTCGTCGGGCGCGGCGGGGCCGGCGGGATCCGGGGACGGCGGAGAGGTCTCGACTTTGGCGAGGGTGTCGGAGGACATGCGGAAGGCTCCGTGGATGCAGAAGCTCGAACACGGGTGGTGCCTTCACATGGACCGAGCCCCTCAGCACGATCCGCCCCCGAGATTACGGGGCGCTTCACCTGAACTGTCAAGGGTGTCCAGGATATGAGCGTTACGTCTCACGGCAGTTGACGCGGAAACGGATGCCTGCTCCACTTGGCCCATGCATCCGCAGCAGTGGCTGGTCACGCGCTCCCACATCGACTTCGGTCGAGTGTGGTCGGCGTCTTGTTGATGTCCTCCTGAGCCGACCCCCTGCGATCGCCGTGCCCTGAGCCCCGTCGGGCCCCCTGGGGGATTCGGCTTCTGCGCGCCTTCCTGTGTTCTCGCCGCCATCGCCCCCGCGCGGGCGGCGACCCCGCCTTCACACGCGTACGCCACCGCTCCCCCGTCGCGAGCGGTGGCACACCCCTCCCCTCGCACGTCCGCTTCGCCCTGCCCTGCCGAGCTGGAGAACGTCACGCCATGAGCACGCCCTCGCAGTCCCGCCGTATCCCGGCGGCCTTCGCCCTGATCACCGCCGCCACCCTCGCGCTGACCGCGTGCGGCTCCGGTGGCGCCGCGGGCACCGCGGGCGGTGCGGCCCCCGCCGGCAAGAGCGCCAGGATCCCGACCGCCGACGTGGTGTCCTCCGTCAAGAAGAGCCCGGCCGCGGCCGGCCTGCTGCCCGCGGACGTGCGCGAGCGCGGCACCCTCGACGTCGCCGCCTCCGTCGGCGGCACCCCGCCCGGCGCGCTCTACCTGGAGGACGGCAGGACGATCGTCGGCCAGGACATCGACTTCGCGGACGCCGTGGCCAAGGTCCTCGGCCTGAAGCTGAAGCGGGAGGCCGCGAGCTTCGAGGCGATCCTGCCGGCCCTGGGCAGCGGCAAGTACGACCTGGGCACGGGCAACTTCGGGGTGACCGACGAGCGCCGCAGGACCATCGACTTCGTGACGTACATCAACGACGGCCAGGGCTTCGCCGTCCGCAAGGACAGCAAGCTGAAGAAGGTCACCGACTTCGAGCAGCTGTGCGGACTGAACGTGGCGACCGGCGCGGGCACCACCTTCGAGGTCACGCTGGAGGACAACAAGCACGTCTGCGAGGAGGCGGGCAAGAAGCCCTACAGCGTGAAGACGTACGCCGAGCAGGGCGCGATCTGGGCCGCGCTGCAGCAGGGCCGCGCGGACGCGGTGATGTCCACGATCAACGGCCTTCGCTACGCCGTGAAGCAGCAGGAGGGCCTGAAGTTCCTCGGCGAGTACCACCGGCTCGACGTCGGCTTCGCCTTCAAGAAGGGCACGAAGCTGGCCCCCGCCTTCCGGGCCGCGGTCGACCAGCTGATCAAGGACGGGACGTACGACCGCATCCTGAAGAAGTGGGGGACGCAGGGTTCGGCGATCGAGAAGTCGCAGATCTCCCCGCCGGAGATCAAGGACTGACCCCGCGTCACCCCGGCCGACGCCCCGCGCGCCCCCGGACCGCTAGAGGCCGCAGTCGCAGCAGGAGCAGCACTCGCAGATGCCGCAGCAGCCGCAGTCGCAGTCGCAGTTCGTGCAGCAGCCCTCGCGCTTCTTGCGGGACCAGGGGCCCTCGTAGTGGTCGGCGCAGCACATCTTGCAGGTGCAGCACAGGCCGATGGCGACGGCGCACCCGGCCCAGAAGCCGCGCTTGCCGGGCTTCGGCGGCTGCGGCCCGAAGTCGGGACCGCCGCCGAAGCCGCCGGGCCCCCCGGAGCCACCGGAGCCGCCCGGACCGCCGGGCCCCTGGGGCCCGGCCGGACCACCGGGCACACCGCCTCCGTACGGATTGCCGCCTCCGTACGGATTCTGCGGGCCGTACGGACCACTGGAGGGGTGTCCGTACGGCCCGCCCTGCTGCGGGGCGCCGTACGCGCCGCCCTGCTGCGGCGGTCCGAAGGAGCCGTCCTGATGCGCCGTCACCTGATGTGTGTGCCCGCAGCCGTCGGTCCCGAAGGCCCGGTCGACCGACCGGCCCAGCTCGTGCGCGAGCAGCATGTGGGCCAGCTTGCCGTCGGTGAACTCGGCGTCCCGCAGTGCGAGGCGGATGCCGTGCAGCGCGTCGTCGGCGAGGCGCCGCGCCTCGGTCAGGGACGTGCCGGTCGCGGTGAGCGGGTTCCACGCGCCCGACGCGGCGTCGGCCTCCTTGTCCTCCACGGCGTCGAGCAGGTGCGCGAGGCGGCCGAAGAGCCGGCCGGCCTCGGCGAGCGGCTGCGCGTTGCCGGGGCGGCCGGCGAGCACGGCGGTGTGCGCGAAGGCCGCGGCGGTCGCGGTCTCGGTCGGCTCGGTGACCGCGAGCAGCGAGGTGCCGGGGCCCGCCAAGGCCTCGATGCCGGCCTGCCGTTCGACGGCGTCGACCAGGACCGCCGTGTCGAAGCCCACATCGGCGCCGGTCCGCGCGCCCGCCTTGTCCCAGCTGCGGGCCACCCGCCGGGCCGCGACGGCCACTGGCCTGCGCGCCAGGAGCCCGTCCCCGTCGACGACATGGTCGCGGACCTTCGCCGAGGCGAGGACCAGCGAGACGGCCGCGGCGAGCCGCGCGCCCTCGCCCCGCGCCACGGACGCCGTCCGCATCCCGCGCAGCGGACAGGGCCCCGCGGTGCGCCGCCAGCCGGTCGAGCGCTCGGCCTGAGCCTCCGTCAGAACCGAGATGATGAGCCCGTCGTAGTTGGTGACGACCCGGGCGAACTGCCCGTGGTCACCGCGCAGCGCGAGACAGAGCCCGCACAGATGGGCCATCCACTGCGTCTTGAGGCCCTCCCCGAGACGATGGCTGCAGGGCCTGACGATTCCGAACAAGACGACTCCCCCGAGAAGCCCGAAGCGATCAACCCGGGCATCGTAGCGAGGGCCCCGTTCACCCGGACGCACCGACCGTCACCCATACGCCGTGAAGAATCATATTTCACTCTCCGTCAGCAGCCGTACACGGCAAGACCCTTGAAGCGCAACGTGCGTCGGCGTGTTGACTCTGCACCAGTACCGTCACGAAAACCCCGCGCGGCGACTATCCACTTGGCGCACCATCCGCATCATGGACGACGATAGGGATGCGGAACTCAGGGAAACCGCGGTGAGAGGAGGCGTCCATGGGATCGGTGCGCAAGGCGAGTGCCTGGCTTGGCCTCGTCGACGACAACAATGACGAGCGTTACTACGACGACGGCTACGACGACGACCGGACCGAGGGGCCCGACCAGCCGGAGGCCTGGGTCACCGACCCGCGTGTGCGGGTGGCGACCGAGGCGGCCGAGGAGCAGGGCCAGCGGATCGGGACCGTGACCCCGGACAGCTTCCGGGACGCGCGCGGCATCGGCGAGCTCTTCCGGGACGGTGTCCCGGTCATCATGAACCTCACGTCCATGGAGCCCACCGACGCCAAGCGCGTGGTCGACTTCGCGGCCGGCCTGACCTTCGGCCTGCGCGGCTCGATCGAGCGCGTGGCGACGCGGGTCTTCCTGCTCACGCCCGCCGACACGCAGATCGTCAACGGCGAGGCCGCGAGCCGGCCGGCGGACGGCTTCTTCAACCAGAGCTAGGGGCAGGGCCGCTCACCGGAGCCGGCCGGCTCCGGGGTCGCCCCCGGACCGGTCACCGGAAGGCGTCGAGACCGGTGAGCGCCTTGCCCAGTACGAGCTGATGCATCTCGACGGTGCCCTCGTAGGTGAGCACCGACTCGAGGTTCGTCGCGTGCCGCATGACGGGGTACTCCAGCGAGATCCCGTTGGCGCCCAGGATGGTCCTGGACGTGCGGCAGATCTCGATCGCCTCTCGTACGTTGTTGAGCTTGCCGAAGCTGACCTGCTCGGGACGGAGCCTGCCCGCGTCCAGGCGCCGCCCGAGGTGGTGGGCGAGCAGGATGCCCTTGTGCAGCTCGACCGCCATGTCGGCGAGCTTGGCCTGGGTGAGCTGGAAGCCGCCGATGGGCCGGCCGAACTGCTCACGGGTCTTCGCGTACTCCACGGCCGCCTCGAAGGAGGACCGGGCCGCGCCCATGGCACCCCAGACGATGCCGTAGCGGGCGTGGGAGAGACAGCTGAGCGGGCCCTTGAGGCCGACGACCCCGGGCAGCACCGCGTCCGCGGGCAGCCGCACCTCGTCCATCACCAGTTCGCTGGTGACGCTCGCGCGCAGCGACCACTTGTGCCTGATCTCGGGCGCGGAGAAGCCGGGGCCGTCCGTCGGCACGACGAAGCCGCGGATCCCCTCGTCGGTCTGCGCCCAGACGACGGCGACACCGGCCACCGAGCCGTTGGTGATCCACATCTTGCGCCCGGTGAGCACCCAGTCGGTGCCGTCCTTCTTGGCGTGCGTGCGCATGGACGCGGGGTCGGAGCCGTGGTCGGGCTCGGTGAGGCCGAAGCAGCCGATGATCTCGCCGGCGGCCATGCCGGGCAGCCACCGCTGCTTCTGCTCCTCGGAGCCGAACCTCCAGATCGCGTACATGGCCAGGGAGCCCTGCACGGAGACGAGCGAGCGGATGCCGGAGTCGGCGGCCTCCAGCTCCAGGCAGGCGAGGCCGTACTGCACGGAGCTGGCGCCGGCGCAGCCGTAGCCCTCCAGGGACATGCCGAGCGCCCCGAGGGAGCCGAGCTCGCGGGCCAGCTCGCGGATGCCGGGCAGCTCGCCCTTCTCGTACCAGTCGGCGATGTGCGGCAGGACCCGGTCCGTGGCCCAGGTGCGGACGGTGTCGCGGATCGCGAGGTCCTCGGGGTCGAGGAGGTCGTCGATGCCGAGGGGGTCGGCGGGGTCGAAGGGCGGGAGCGGTGTGCGGGCGCTTGCGGACATGCGGGGCCTCCGGCGACGCAAAACTAGCAGTGGTAGTTAGCTACGGCTCGCGCTGACGTTACGACGCAGTGTCCCGCACGTCCAGAGCGGCTCGGGCCCCGTCAGCGGTGCGGGAATCGCGCGACCGGCCACCGAGCGCCCGTCCCCGAAGGACGCGGCCGCCGAAGGCTCAGACGTCGGCGGACGAGGCGGCACCGACCCCGGCCGGGTCCCTGGGGGCGGGCACCCCCGTCTCGGCCCGCGCCGCGGGCGCCCCGCACTCCATGGCCCGCGGCAGCCGCAGCGCCGCGAGGGCCCCGATGAGCAGCAGCCCCGCGCTGACCAGCAGGGTCACGTGCAGCCCGTGCACGAAGGCGTTCCGCGCCGCGGCCCGCAGGGCGTCGCCCGCCTCCCCGCCGAGCCGCGAGGCGACCCCGTACGCCTCGCCGAGCGAGTGGCTCGCCGCGGCGCTGTCCGCCGCGGGGACACCCCGCACCGAGGAGAGCCCCGGCGCGTACGCCGCGTTCATGACGCTGCCGAGCAGCGCGATGCCGATGCCGGCGCCCAGCTGGTAGGAGGTCTCGCCGATCGCGGCGGCGCCGCCCGCCTGCGCCTGCGGCGCCTCGCTGAGCATCGACTCGTACGCGCCGAAGAGCGTGGTCTCCAGGCCGAAGCCGAGCAGCACGAAGCCGACGAGGAGCAGCGTGTCGTTGGCGTGCCCGCCCATGCCGGTGAGCAGCACCACGGCGGCGGCGGTCACGCAGAAGCCGGCGCAGACCATCGCGCGCGGGCCGAAGCGGCTCAGCATCTTCGACCCGGCGAGGCCGGCGGCCATCGCGGCGATGGTGAGGGGCAGCAGGCGCAGGCCCGTCTCCAGCGGGGAGAGGCCGAGGACGAGCTGGAGGTACTGCGCGGCGATCAGCTCCAGGCCCACCAGGGCGAGCATGGCGAGGACGATGCAGCCGACCGACGTGCTGAACGCGGGCCGCGCGAACATCGACAGGTCGACCAGGGGGTGCGCGCGCCGCCGCTGCCTGCGGACGAAGCCGACGAGCAGGGCGCCGCCCACGGCCAGCGAGATCAGGGTCGTGGGGCCGAGCGGCGCCTCGCCGCCGCCGAGCCGCTTCACGCCGAGCACGAGTCCGAAGAGTCCGGCGGCCGCCATGAGCGCGCCGACGACGTCCCACGGTCCGTCGCGCTCGCCGGTCGACTCGGGCAGCAGCCAGCGCCCGACGGGCAGGCTGACCAGCATCAGCGGGATGTTTATGAGGAAGACCGAGCCCCACCAGAAGTGCTCCAGGAGGAACCCGCCGAGCAGCGGCCCGACCGCGGCGCCCACGGCGGCCACCGCGCTCCAGATGCCGATGGCCAGCGCCCGCTCGCGCCGGTCGGGGAAGACCTGGCGCAGGATCGACAGCGTCGCGGGCATGATCATCGCGCCGCCGACGCCGAGCAGCGCGCGGGCCGCGATCAGGACCTGCGCGTTGTCCGCGAGGGCCGCGACGGCCGAGGCGACGCCGAAGAGGGCGTAGCCGAGGAGGAGGACGCGGCGGCGGCCGACGCGGTCGCCGAGCGTGCCGAAGAGGATGAGGAGCGAGGCGCAGACCAGTGGATAGATGTCGACGATCCACAGCAGTTCGATCGCGCCGGGCCTCAGGTCCTCGGTGACCGCGGGCACCGCGACGTGCAGCACGGTGGCGTCGACGGCGACGAGCAGCAGGCTGACGCAGAGGACGACGAGCACGACCCAGCGGTTGGCCCCGGCACCGGCCCCGGATCCCCGACGGCCCTGCGATGCTGCGGCCGTGGTCGTCCCGGACATGTGCGTACCTCCCAGTGATCCCTCGCATCGGCGGCCTGCGGGATGTGAACTCCCTGCTCGGGCGGCGCAGACAAGGCGAGTGAGCCGTCAGAGTACGCGAGTTCACGCCTGGGGCGCGTGGCGGACCTCTCATGGTTGCGCGGATGCGGTGTGGTGTATGCCACGCCCCCGTCCTTCGTCCACGCCCCGGGCGGGCGTCCGGTTCCCCCGACGCCCGATAATCGAGTGCGTGACCGATCTTGATCAACATCTCCCGCCGGGCCGGGCGGCTCACGCGCTGCGCCGCGCGGCGCCCGCGCTCCTCGTGTACGCCGGGGTGCGCGCGCTGGGCCTCGCCGTGCTCGCGGTGTGGGGCGCGGTGGCGGGCAAGAGCCCGCACACGCTGCTGTCCGCCCGCTGGGACTCGCTCTGGTACACCCGCGTCGCCGAGCACGGCTACGGCTGGGAAGTGACGCTGCCGGACGGCAGCGTCCACTCGAACCTCGCCTTCTTCCCGTTGCTGCCCTGGCTGGAGCGGCTCGTCTCGGCCGTCAGTCCGCTGTCGTACGCGGACGCGGGTCTGGTGGTGAGCTGGCTGGCGTCGCTGTGCGCGGCGGCGGGGATCTTCGCGGTCGCCGACCACGTGTACGGGCGCCGGGCCGGGGTCTGCGCGGTCGCGCTGTGGGCGGTGCTGCCGGTCGGCATCGTGCAGTCGATGGCGTACAGCGAGTCGCTGTTCACGGCGCTGGCGGCCTGGTCGCTGTACGCGGTGCTGCGGGAGCGCTGGGTGACGGCGGGTCTGCTCGCCTCCTTCGCCGGGCTGACGCGGCCGGTCGGCGCCGCGGTGGTCGCCGCGATCTGGGTGACGGCGGCCGTGCGGATGCACCGCGACCGGCGGGCCGACCCGCGCATGCTCCTCGGGGTGGTGCTGGCCCCGCTCGGCGCCGCGGGCTATGTGCTCTGGGTGGGCCACCGCACCGGCGGCGGCCTGTTCGGCTATCTCGACGTCCAGGCGGGCTGGGGCAACGGCTTCGACTTCGGCTATGCCTTCGTGCGGTTCATCGGGGAGAAGTTCACCTCCCTCCCCGGTGCCCTGGCGGGCCTCGGGCTCATCGTCGGCGTCGCCCTGGTCATCTGGCTGTACGTGCTCGGCGTACGGCAGAAGCAGCCGCTGTCACTGCTCGTCTACTGCGGGATCGTCGTCGCGCTCGCGCTCTGCGCGGCCGGCTACTTCGGCTCGAAGCCACGGCTCCTGCTGCCCGCCTTCCCGCTCCTGCTGCCCCTCGCGGTGGCGCTCGCCCGGCTGCGTACGTCCAGGTCGGCGCTGGTCCTGGGGGGTGTGGCCGTGGTGAGCGCGGTGTACGGGGCGTTCTGGCTGCACGGCTCGGGCCCACCGTGATCACGTCATGATCATTTCTGCGCCCCCGGTGATCGGGCGGGAAATTCCGCACCAGGCCCCGGTGAACGAATTGATAAGGGCCATAAAACGCCATCGGAAATGATCAACGAATTGAGTAAGGAGCGGACCGCGAAATAGGGAATCCCGGGGAATAAACTCCGGGTTGAGATCAATCCCACATCACATCGTCATCACAAAGCCACTGATTCGGCCTAGTGCCGCACTCACTCGCTGTAACGTCGATTGGGTGCGTACCGAACGAAACCTCACCCGTCTTGACCGGGTCTTCGCCCGGCTGGACCGTGAGCCGGAACGACCGGCCCACCTCGATGTGCCGAGGATGAGCCGGCACAGAGTCGTGCTCTTCAGCGCGACCCTGGCCTTCTACCTGGCCATTGTCGTCGCCGTGCTGGTCACGTCGTGGCTGGTCCGGTTCGACTGGCAGGTCATGTTCTTCCGGCCCTATCAGCAGTGGCCGGAGATCCACGCCTTCCTCGACTACTGGGTCGTCCTCGGCCAGCGCGGCCCCACGGCCGTCATGGTCGCGGCCTGGCTCGGCTGGCGCTCCTGGCGGCAGCACACGCTGCGCCCGCTCCTGATGTTCGGCGCGGCGCTGCTGCTCCTCAACGTGACCGTCGGCGCCGCCAAGCTCGGCATGGGCCGCCTCGGCCCGCACTACGCCACCACGATCGGCTCGAACGAGATGTGGCTGGGCGGCGATATATTCCCCTCCGGCCACACTGCCAACGCCGTCGTGACCTGGGGAATCCTGGCCTACCTCGCCTCGACCCCGCGCACCCGCCGCTATCTGTCGGCGCTGTCCGCGGTGGTCTCCCTCAGCGTCGGCCTCACCACGGTCTACCTCGGCACGCACTGGCTGAGCGACGTCTTCCTCGGCTGGGCCGCGGGGCTGCTCATCCTGCTCGCGCTGCCCTGGTTCGAGCCGCTGATCGCCCGCGTCGAGGCCACGATCTTCAGCCTCCGCGAGGCCTGGCGCGCCCGCCGCACCGGCATCGTCCCGGCGCCCGAGCCGGTCGCGGTCCCGGCTCCGCTCGGCGCCCCCGCGATGGTCCAGCAGCGCCCGGCCGGGGAGGGCGACGCGCCCGCCCGCGAGCCGGTCGGCGTCACCCGCGCCACGCGCCCCGGCGCCCGTCTCGCGCCGGGTCCGCACACGGCCCGCTCCGAGCGGAGCCCGGTCACCCCGGCCGGCAGCCGCAGGCCGCCGCACTCCGACCGCGTGCCGCGCGGCACCACGTCGGCCCGCCCGGTGGCGGGCGGCTGACCCACGAACGGCGGGGGCCGGTACGCACAGCCCATCCCCCGCACCCCGAAGGCCCCGGCTCCTCATCGGAAGCCGGGGCCTTCGTCATGGTCATGGGCCGGACGGACGCCGCTCAGCCCTTCCAGCAGCGCTTCACGACGCCTTCGTCGACCTCGAAGTTGAGCCGCCCCGCGAGGTACTCCATGGTGATGATCGCGCCCGGCGGCAGCGACCTGACGGTGGACCAGCCGCGCTCGTGCGCCCGCTGTTCGGCGCCCTCGGCGCGCAGGCCGACATAGCCTTCGGGGCTGTCCTGGGGCTCGGTGGGAGGGGTGGGAATAGGTGCCATGGCCGCCACGTTAGGCGGCGCGGCAGCGGCGGGGAAGGCCGGGGCCGCACACCATGCGTCACTGATACCTCTCGGGTCACGCTTTTGTCACAGGATCACGACGTGCGTTTCGGCCGAACTCCGTCACACGTACGGGCGGTTCCGTACTTGTGATGACGTAATTCAGAGGTGCCTGAACAGCACTTCACAGGGGTCTCCGCGCTCACCGCAATACCGCTCTCCGAATATCGGAGCGACCTCTTTACGAACCCTCCGCATTTCCGAATCCCGGCGGCTCCGGGGGATGTGACGCCGCATAGGGAATTCATGGTTCCGGCACGGCGGCTCCGTGCCGCGCGGCGCGGAGCCGCGTACGCCCCCTGTCGGAGTCGGGGCGACGCGAGCATCATGGCGTGAGCTTCGAGCAGGCTTCGGGCACGCCCAGGACGCGATGGCGAAGGGGCAAGCGATGGGGACCGAGACGGTGCGGGCGACGGAGCGACCGGCGCACGAGCGGCGGCCCGGCCGGGTGCTCGTGGACTGGCTGACCACCACGGACCACAAGAAGATCGGTCACCTCTACCTGATCACGTCGTTCCTCTTCTTCCTCGCGGCCGGCCTGATGGCCCTGATGATGCGCGCCGAGCTGGCCCGCCCCGGGCTCCAGCTGCTGACCAACGAGCAGTTCAACCAGGCCTTCACCATGCACGGCACGATCATGCTGCTGCTCTTCGCGACGCCGACGTTCGCCGGGTTCGCCAACGAGATCATGCCGCTGCAGATCGGCTCGCCCGACGTGGCCTTCCCGCGGCTGAACATGCTGTCGTATTGGCTGTTCCTCTTCGGCGGCCTGATGGTGCTCGGCTCGCTGCTCGTGCCGAGCGGGCCCGCCGCCTTCGGCTGGTTCGCGTACGCGCCGCTCAACAGCATCGACCGGTCGCCGGGCATCGGCGCCGACCTGTGGATCATGGGGCTCGCGCTCTCCGGCTTCGGCACGATCCTCGGCTCGGTGAACTTCCTGACGACCATCATCGGGATGCGCGCGCCCGGCATGACGATGTTCCGGATGCCGATCTTCACCTGGAACGTGCTGTTCACCTCGATCCTCGTGCTGATCGCCTTCCCCGTGCTGGCGGCGGCGCTGCTGGTCCTGGAGGCGGACCGGCGGTTCGGCTCGGTGGTCTTCGAGGCGGAGTTCGGCGGGGCGCTCTTGTGGCAGCACCTCTTCTGGTTCTTCGGGCATCCCGAGGTCTACATCATCGCTCTGCCGTTCTTCGGCATCATCACGGAGATCATCCCGGTCTTCAGCCGGAAGCCGATCTTCGGCTACATGCCGCTGGTCGGCGCGACGATGGCCATCACCGGCCTGTCCGTGGTCGTGTGGGCGCACCACATGTTCGCCACGGGCGCGGTGCTGCTGCCCTTCTTCTCCTTCGTGTCCTTCCTCATCGCGGTCCCCACGGGCGTGAAGTTCTTCAACTGGACGGGCACGATGCTCAGGGGCTCGCTGTCCTTCGAGACCCCCATGCTGTGGGCGGTCGGCTTCCTGGTGAGCTTCCTCTTCGGCGGCCTGACCGGCGTCATCCTGGCCTCGCCACCGCTCGACTTCCACGTCACCGACACGTACTTCGTCGTCGCGCACTTCCACTACGTCGTGTTCGGCACCGTCGTCTTCGCGACCTTCGGCGGCTTCTCCTTCTGGTGGCCGAAGCTGACGGGCAAGATGCTCGACGAGCGGCTCGGCAAGATCCAGTTCTGGACGCTCTTCGTGGGCTTCCACACCACCTTCCTCGTCCAGCACTGGCTGGGCGCCGAGGGCATGCCGCGCCGCTACGCCGACTACCTGGCGGCCGACGGCTTCACGGTCCTCAACACCATCTCGACCATCGGGGCGTTCCTGCTCGGCCTGTCCACGCTGCCGTTCCTCTACAACATCTGGAAGACCGCGAAGTACGGCGAGAAGGTCGACGTCGACGACCCCTGGGGCTTCGGCCGCTCCCTGGAGTGGGCCACCTCCTGCCCGCCGCCCCGGCACAACTTCGTCACGCTGCCCCGGATCCGCTCGGAGTCCCCGGCGTTCGACCTGCACCATCCCGAGTACGCGGCGTACGCGGCGCGGGCCGGGCAACCGGTTCCGCCGGATCCGCAGACCGAACACCCCGGTCCAGGGCCCGGCTGAGGAGGTCCCGCGCCGACCTGATCCGGTCGGCGAGCTCCGCGGGCTCGACGATCTCGAACTCGAAGCCCATGAACATCACGTGGAAGACCATCACGTCCAGCGTCGCCGCCCCCGTGCGCAGCAGACAGGTCCCGGCGCTCTCGGCGTCCAGGGTGCCGTCGGACGGGGTGATCCGCTCGGCCGCCTCCTCCAGCGGCACCAGCAGGCGGACCACGGCCTGGGCGGCGTACGCGCGGGTGGAGACGCCCCGGGAGACGTACGCGGCGAGATCCTCGGCGGGCGGGGTGCGCGGCGCGAAGCGCGGTCCGTGCGGCGGCCGGGGTTCGATGCGGTCCGCGCGGAACGTGCGCCAGTCGTCGCGGTCCAGGTCCCAGGCCACGAGGTACCAGCGGCGCTCGGTGCACACCAGGCGGTGCGGCTCGACGGTCCTGCGGGTCGAACTGCCCTCGTGGTCCCGGTAGTCGAAGCGCAGCCGCTCCGCGTCACGGCACAGGTGGGCCAGTTCGGTGAGCACCGCGGCGTCGACGCCCTCGCGGCGCGGGGTGCGCAGCATCGGCACGGTGAAGGCGTTCAGGGCGCCGACGCGGCGCCGCAGCCGGCCGGGCAGCACCTGTTCGAGCTTGGTCAGGGCGCGGACCGAGGACTCGCCGATGCCCTCGACGCCCTGCCCCGCGGCGGTGCGCAGGCCGACGGCGACGGCGACCGCCTCGTCGTCGTCCAGGAGCAGCGGCGGCAGCTCGGCCCCCGCGCCGAGCTGGTAGCCGCCCCCGGTACCGGGGCTCGCGTTGACGGGATAGCCGAGCTCACGCAGCCGGTCCACGTCGCGGCGGACCGTGCGCGGGGTGACGCCGAGCCGCTCGGCGAGGTCCGCGCCGGACCAGTCGCGGTGGGCCTGCAACAGGGAGAGCAGGCGGAGCAGTCGTGCCGATGTCTCCAACATGGACGTGATTGTGCCGGTGATCGAGGACAGCCACTGTCCTCGGTGTCAGCTCTGTATGCCGGACCCCGCCCCGTCGGACTCCTCCTCGGCCCCGGACGCCGCGGACTCCCGCTCGGCGCGCGCCTCGCGGACGCGGACGGCCAGGTCGTTGTCGTTGGTGTAGTACGGGCCCGCCTCGACCGCGCCATGGGCGGCCGTCACGAACCGCGCCGCCGGGTAGGTGAAGATCGTCTTCTTGTCCGGGATGTCGTCCAGGAGGCGGGCCAGGCGCACCCGCGGCCCGTTCTCCCCCGCCGGGCGCAGCCACAGGTCCCAGGGCCCGGGGCCGCTGTCGGCGAGCAGTCCGTGCCGCACCCCGAAGGTGAACCGCGGCCCCTCGACGATGACGTCGGACCGGTGGACGAGGTCCGGCTCGGCGCGCCGGACGGCCTCGGCGTACGCGGCGTCGGTGAGCGCGGTGCCGTAGAGGCGGCCGTGCACGGTCATGGCGGCGTCGGCGAGCTCGATCTGCCCGGCCTCGGCGTGCGGCGCGCGCAGCCAGCTGCGCACGGAGAGGTTGCCCTGCTTCGTCGCGTACGGAATGCGCACCGCGACATGGCCGCGGCTGCCGCTGGGGGCGCGGTCGACCAGCGAGCGCAGGTCGTTCACGCCCGGCATCAGGCGGTGCGGCTCGCCGCCCGCGACCTGGACGTAGGCGTTCCAGCGGCCCTCGGCGAGCTCGACGCTGCTGGGCAGCGCGGCGCGCAGCCGGCCGTCCGCCGACGGGGACAGCGGCAGGCGCACCTCGTCGTCGGACTCGCGCCGGCGCAGCAGCAGATAGGCCGCGTCCCGCAGGCCCGGCTCCCCCGTGTCGGTGACGTCGAAGGTGAGTCCGCCTGCGGAGTCGGCGATGCAGTCGGCGCGTGGCGCCGTCGCCGTCTCCTGGTCGTCCCCGGCGTGCGACGCCGCCTGCGAGGTGGCCAAGGCCGTCATGCGGTCGATCCCTTCGTCTGGACGCGGCCGAGGTCCCGCACGGCGTACGCGCCCCCGAGCAGCGCGCCGCGCGTGCGGTGGAGGGAGCCGCGCATCCTGCCCCCCAGCGAGGTCCCGCGGGCGAGCATCCCGGAGAACATCGCGTCGTAGCGCTCGGCGATGCGTTCCGGGTCGAAGCGCTCGGAGTCCTGGAGCGCCGCGCCCGCCATCCGCTGCCGGAGCGAGTCGTTGTTGATCAGTTCGAGCAGCCCGCCGGCGATGGCGTCGGGGTTGCCCACCTCGACGAGGCGCCCGTCGACACCGTTGTCGATGATCTCGCCGGGCCCGTGCGGGCAGTCGGTGGCGACCACCGGGAGACCGCAGCGCATCGCCTCGACGATCGTCATGCCGAAGGACTCCAGGCTGGAGGTGACGGCGGCGATGGAGCCCTTGGCCCACTCGGGCTCGATGGGGTGGGCCGGGCCCATCAGGAAGACGTGGTTGTAGAGGCCGAGCTCGTCGATCAGCGCGCGCAGCTTGTCCTTCTGCTTGCCGCCGCCGTAGATCCGCAGCCGCCAGTCGGGGCGCTCGCGCCGCACCTTGTCGAAGGCCCTGATCAGCAGGTCGTACCGCTTGACGGGGGCGAGCCTGCCGGCCGCCACGACCCACTTGTGGGAGCCGTCGGCCGGCTCGATGCCGGGCGCGGGCACGGGGTTGGGCACGGCTTGTACGTGTACGCCGGGCAACCGCATCTTGCGTTGGTAGGCGCGGGCGTCGGCCTCGGTCGTCGTGGTCAGGACGTCGAGGCGGGGGTAGACGCTGCGCAGCTGGCGGCGCAGTTCCCTGGAGTGGCTGTCGAGCGTGAGGTGTTCCTGGCCCACCCGCAGGGGGCCGCGCCGGGTCTGGCGGGCGATGTGCACGTTGAGACCGGGGCGGGTGCCGACGACGACGTCCGCGTCCAGGGCCGCGAGGTGGTCGGCGATGCGCCGGTCGGTCAGGGCGCTGTACTGGTCGTAGCGGCCCTCGGCGTCGGGGAAGGTGCGGGCGGGGCGGAGGTGGTCGGGGTCCTCGCCCTCGTATCCCGCGGTCCCCTTGCGCAGGTCGACGAGGTGGCTGAGCCGGACGCGCGGGTCGGGCGCGAACACGGGCTCGTCACGGTGCCGGAAGACCGAGACGACCTCGACGTCATGCTGCTGGGCCAGCGTGTTCGCCAGGTTGTACGTCGTCCGGATCGTCCCTCCGATTCCGTACGCGTTGTGAATCAGGAAAGAGATGTGCATGCGTCCCCGTATTCCGCGCTTCCGTGCGGACAGTCCCCCTCGTCCGCCTACCGATGGGTTAGACGGGGATTCCTGGCCAAGGGTTGGGTTTCATCATCATCCTGTTCCACAACGGATGCCTGATCGGTAGCAGCGAAGGGGAACCTTTTCGCGCTCCCGCGCATCAAGGCCGGTAGGAGAGCTGGGGGACGACGAAGCAGTTGTCGTCCATGTCCCCGCCCCGGGTGACCCAGCCCTTGCCGTCCTGCCAGCGTGCCACCGACACACACGTCCTGCGGGTGGCGGGCGGCTTCGCCCGGTGCTCGAAGGTCACCGGCAGCAGCAGCCCGCGCGCGTCGTACGGCTCGCCGCGGTTCATGAAGCGGTCGACGCACGCGCGCGTGATGCCGCCGCCTCCCTCGGCGCAGGACGTCGCGGCGTCCGTGAACCACATGGCGGCGGCCCAGCCCTCCAGCTGCCACTGGGACAGGTCCTCGTGCCCCTTCATGGCGGCGCGGAACTCGCGCACGGCCGGGTGGCCGGTGTCCTCGTAGTTGCGGCTCGACCCGGTGGCCCACAGGGCGTTGCGGCAGCGCGGCGCGTCCTTGTAGTCCGACGCGACGGTCGAGGTCCAGTTCTGCACGTTGGTGACCTTGGCGGTGACCTCCGCGCCCACGTCGTCCATCGCCGCGCACAACTGGGCGTTGCCGTGGGTGTCCATCGCGTCGAAGACGAGGTCGGCGCCCTGCTCCTTCAGGTCGGCCGCGGCGGCGCGGAAGTTGGGCAGCGCGAAGTCGACCTGCTCGGTGACGACCTTGTACCCCTCGGCCTTCAGGCCCCGGGTGACGAGCCGGGCGTACGCGGCGGAGGCGGCCTGGTTGTAGGAGACGACGGCGGCGGTCCGTGCGCCCTGCTCACGCTTGAAGTAGCGGTAGACCTCCGTCCCGCCGTACAGCTTGCCGTCCCAGCCCGGCTCGCCCTCGCGCGGGGCGAGGCTGCCGTAGATCCCGTACAGATGCGGATACGTCTCGTACGCGGACCCGATGGGCTGGCCCCCGACGTCGGGCACGCGCGCGCGGGAGACGCGGGCCGCGCCCGCGTAGTCCAGGGAGGTCGTCGCCACGAGCGCGACGACCTCCTCTTCCTCGACGAGCTTGTGCACGCAGTCGTTGTTGCCGACGCCGCTGCCGCCGTCGTCGCAGGTGTGCACCTCGACCTCGCGGCCCTGGATGCCGCCGCGGGCGTTCAGCCGCTCGAAGTAGGCCTTGGCACCGTCGCGCGGCCCGGTGAAGGCGGTGCCGCCGACCGGGCTGGTCGCGCTCGTGATGATGCCGACCCGGACCGGCTCGCCCCCGTCGGCGGGGGCGGACGCGGTGCCGCGCCGCTCGAAGTCGCTCTCGGGCAGCCGGCTCCCGCAGGCCGCGCTCGCCGTCAGGAGGGCGACCGCGAGCAGTGCCTCAGCAGCCCGGACCGGGCGACGCATTCCCGCTCAGCTTCACCAGGGCGCAGAGGGTCTTGACGGACACCTTCCAGGTGTCGTCCTGGTTGACGGAGGTCCCGGAGGCGTCGGGCAGCGCGGTGGCGCCCTTCAGGGTCAGCGCGTACGTCACGTCCGCCTCGGTCGCCGAGGTGAACTCGACCTTCGACACCTTGGCGGCGACCTGCTTGCCGCGCTCGTCCCCGCTGAAGCTCTCCAGGACCTCCCGCATCCTGGAGCCGTTCTCCAGGACGGCTTCCTTGTCCTTCAGGGACACGTCGGGGTCGAAGAACTTCTCCCAGTTCGCGCGGACCTCCTTCTGCGCGGCGGCCGCATCGGCGGGCGCGGTCGCGTCGTCCTTCGCCGGTTCGGTCGTCTTCTCCATGGACGGCTCGGGCGGCTTCGCGCCGTCCCCGCCGCCGCTGTCGTCCCCGCAGGCCGCGGCGGCCGGTGCGATCAGCAGGACCGCGGCGGCCGCCAGCACCGCGCTCCGCACCCTTCCCCGCCCGTGCGTCGTCCCCCGCCTGGGGCTGCTCCCGAGAACCATCTGGCTCACCACCGGGTGTCGGTCCGGGCCATCGGCGCCCGGAGCTTTCAGGGTCAGCTTCCAGAAGGCATAGTGCAAGCCATCGGCTGACATGGACAGACCGACGACCGGACCGGCGTCACCGGCGTGACCGACAACGTGTCCCAGGGGGCTCGATGCGGGTGGATCGGACAGCTCGGACGGACAGCGCGTCCCGCCCCGCCCGGCCGCGGGCCGTGCACCCCCTGCTCTGGGCGGCGTTCGCGGCCCTCGCGGCGGGCGCGGTGCTG
>NZ_LIRJ01000093.1:0-145 GCF_001419745.1 Streptomyces silaceus
GCGAGCTGACCGGCGCCGAGTGGGTGCCGTTCACCGCGCAGACCCGCATGTCCGGCGTGGACGTGGACGGCCGCAAGGTCCGCAAGGGCGCCACCGGTTCGGTGATCGCCTGGGTCAAGGAGCGCGGCGGCGAGGTCGCCGAGGA
>NZ_LIRJ01000093.1:164-470 GCF_001419745.1 Streptomyces silaceus
GAACTGCGCCGCATGGGCATCAAGACCGTCATGATCACGGGCGACAACCCGCTGACCGCCAAGGCGATCGCGGACGAGGCGGGCGTGGACGACTTCCTCGCCGAGGCCACGCCCGAGGACAAGATGGCGCTGATCAAGCGCGAGCAGGCCGGCGGCAAGCTGGTCGCGATGACGGGCGACGGCACGAACGACGCGCCCGCGCTGGCCCAGGCGGACGTCGGCGTGGCCATGAACACCGGCACCTCGGCCGCCAAGGAGGCCGGGAACATGGTGGACCTGGACTCCAACCCGACCAAGCTCATCGAG
>NZ_LIRJ01000093.1:521-1816 GCF_001419745.1 Streptomyces silaceus
CGACGTCGCGAAGTACTTCGCGATCATCCCGGCGATGTTCGCGGTCGCCTATCCGTCGCTGGACAAGCTCAACATCATGGGCCTGTCGTCGCCCGAGTCCGCGATCCTCTCCGCGGTCGTCTTCAACGCGCTGATCATCGTCGCGCTCGTGCCGCTGGCCCTGAAGGGCGTGCGGTACCGGCCGATGAGCGCCGACCGGATGCTCCGGCGCAACCTCGGCATCTACGGCCTGGGCGGGCTCGTCGCCCCGTTCATCGGCATCAAGATCATCGACGTACTCCTCTCCCTCATCCCCGGAATCGGTTGATCCGCCATGAACAACTCCGTAGGCAACTCGGCCCGGTTGATCGGCGCGGGCCTGCGCGCCCTGCTCGTCCTCACCGTGATCTGCGGCGTCCTCTACCCGCTCGCGGTGACCGGCGTCGCCCAGGCCCTCTTCCACGACAAGGCCAACGGCTCCGAGGTGACGGCGGACGGCAGGGTCGTCGGCTCCGAACTCATCGGCCAGCGCTACGACCTGCCGCTGCAGAAGGGCCAGGAGACCGCCGAGCCCGACCTCAAGTGGTTCCAGCCGCGCCCCTCCAACGGCCTGGGCGAGAACAGCGTCAACACCCAGTACAAGCTGCTCCTGTCCGGCGCCACCAACCTCGCGGGGGACAACAAGGACCTCATCCGGCAGGTGAAGGACGCCAAGGCGGCCGTCATCAAGGACAACTCCACCCCGGGCCACCCGGTGAAGCCCTCCGAGGTGCCCGCCGAGGCCGTCACCTCCTCCGGGTCCGGCCTCGACCCGCACATCTCTCCCGCGTACGCCGACCTCCAGGTCCGCCGCGTCGCGGAGAAGAACCACCTGGGCGTGGCGCAGGTCCGGAAGCTGGTCGACGAGCACACCGACGGGCGGATCCTCGGCTTCATCGGCGAGCCCCGCGTCAACGTCCTCCAGCTCAACGTCGCCCTCAAGGAACTGACCGAGAAGGGCTGATGGGCTTAACCACGACCGGCGGGAGCCGGCGGCCCCGGGACACGACCGGGCCCGCCGGCTCCCGCGGACACGACGACAAGGAAGGCCGCGCACCGATGACCCGGGTGCTGGTGGTGGAGGACGACGCACAGCTCGTCCGGGCGCTCGTGATCAATCTGCAGGCGCGCAAGTACGGCGTGGACGCGGCGCCCGACGGAGCCACCGCGCTGCGCCTGGCCGCAGCCCGGCAGCCCGACGTCATCCTCCTCGACCTCGGCCTGCCCGACATGGACGGCGTCGACGTACTGAAGGCCCTGCGCGGCTGGACCCGCGT
>NZ_LIRJ01000093.1:1862-2116 GCF_001419745.1 Streptomyces silaceus
CGGCTGCGCGCCGCCGTCCGCCGCACCGAGGCCGCCCCGGCCGCCCACGAGACCGTCGTGGTCACCACCGACGAGTTCACCGTCGACCTGGTCGCCAAGCGCGTCACCCGCGCCGGCCGCGACGTACGCCTGACCCCCACCGAGTGGCAGCTGCTCGAAATACTCATATGCCACCCGGGACGCCTCATCACCCAGCGCCAGCTGCTGCTCGACGTGTGGGGCCCGTCCCACGGCAACAAGACCAACTACCTCCG
>NZ_LIRJ01000094.1 GCF_001419745.1 Streptomyces silaceus
GGCCCTGCGCAGCAGCGCCCGCAGCCGGGCGAAGACCTCCTCGATCTCGAAGGGCTTGGCCACGTAGTCGTCGGCGCCCGCGTCGAGGCCGGCTATCCGGTCGGCGGTCTCCACCCGGGCCGTCAGCATCAGGATCGGCGTGCGGTCGCCCTGGGCGCGCAGCACCTGGCAGACCTGGAGGCCGTCGATGCCCGGCATCATCACGTCCAGGACGAGGATGTCCGGCGGCTGCCGGTGCGCGGTGGCGAGCGCCTGGATGCCGTCCGCGACCGCCGTGACCTCGTACCCCTCCAGAGTCAGCGCACGGGCGACGGCATGCCGGATGGCGCGGTCGTCCTCGGCGAGCAGCACGGTGTGGGGCATCCGCCCAGTCTGCCAAGCCACCGCGGGCGACTCGGCCGCCGGGTGGCCGGCGGGCCGTCTTCTTACCCTGCTCTCACCTTGGCTCTCACCCATCCCTCACCCACCACGGGCCTTCGGCTTACCCCGGGGCGCGAGGGTTGCCCTCCGCCCGCCGGGGCGGCCCGCGGGACCACGCGGCCACGACCGGCGGGACCGCGCGGCGCCGCCGCGCTCCACCGAGGGAAAGCACCGCATGAGAGCTGGGGGAAAGCACCGCATGAAGGTCGTGTTCCTGCTGCACAACGCCTACGGCGTCGGCGGCACCATCCGCACCACCTTCAACCTGGCGGCGGCGCTGGCCGACCGGCACGACGTACGGGTCGTGTCGCTGACGCGCCACCGCGAGGCGCCGCGTTTCGCGGTGGACCCGCGGGTCGCGCTGGTGCCGCTGGTGGACACCCGGGTGGGCAGCGTCGACACGGGGGATCCGTTGCTCGCCGAGCCCGCGCGGGACTTCCCCTCGGCCGACCGGCGCCACCACCAGTACACGCGCCTGCACGACGTACGCGCCGAGGGGTTCCTGCGCGGCTGCGACGCGGACGTCGTCATCGGCACCCGGCCCGGCCTCAACGTCTACCTCGCCCGGTTCGCCCCGCGCGGCGCCCTGCGCATCGCGCAGGAGCACCTGCGGCACGACGCGCACAGCAAGCGTCTGCGCGCCGAACTGGCCCGGCACTACCGGGAACTGGATGCCGTGGTCACGACCACGGAGGCGGACGCGGCCGTCTACCGCAGGCGGATGTCGCTGCCCGGCGTGCGGGTCCTCGCGGTGCCCAACATCGTGCCCGCCCCCGAGGTGCCGCCGTCCGACGGGTCGGCCAAGGTGGTCGCCGCCGCGGGGCGCCTGGTGCCCGGCAAGCGCTTCGACCTGCTCGTGGAGGCGTTCTCCGCCGTGGCCGCGCGGCACCCGGACTGGCGGCTGCGGATCTACGGCGGCGGGCCGGGCAAGGCGGGGCTCCAGGACATGATCGACGGGCTCGGGCTCGGCGGGCACGTGCGGCTGATGGGCGTGCGTTCGCCGATCGAGGCGGAGTTCGCGAAGGCGTCGCTGGTCGCGTCCGCGTCCGACGCCGAGTCGTTCGGCATGACGCTCGTCGAGGCGATGCGGTGCGGCGTGCCGGTGGTGAGCACCGACTGCCCGCTGGGCCCCGCGGAGATCATCCGGGACGGGCACGACGGGCTGCTCGTGCCGCGCGGCGACGGCCACGCGCTCGCGCAGGCGCTCCTGGGTCTGATCGAGGACGCCCCGCTGCGCCGCAAGATGGGCGACGCGGCACGGGAGAGCGCCCGGCGGTACGACCCGGACCCGATCGTGCGCCGCCACGAGGACCTCTTCGCCGAACTGGCGGCGACGCGGCGCGGACGGGCGTGGCGGCGCGCGGCCGGCCGGGCCCTGCGGTGGTGCCGGACCCTGGCCGGGGCGGCGCGGCGGCGTGTGCGGGCCGTGCTGGTGCGGCTGAGGCCGACGCGGGCCGCCTGACGGTGGGCGGGCGTATCGTCGCGACCGTGACCCTCGGGACGGCTACGACGATGACGGGGACGGCACCATGCGGAAGATCATCTGGGCGATGTCGGCGTCCGTGGACGGCTTCATGGCGGGGCCGGACGGCTCGCTCGACTGGCACCTGGTGGACGACGAGCTGCACCGCCACTTCAACGCGACCTTCGCGGCCATGGGCGCGTTCCTCGACGGGCGTGTGTCCTGGGAGCTGATGGCCGAGGACTGGCCGACCGCCGACGAGGACCCGGCGAACAGCGAGCCGATGCGGGAGTTCGCCGGCATCTGGCGCGACATGCCGAAGTATGTGTTCTCGCGGACGCTGGAGCGGGCGGGCTGGGGCACCACGATCCTGCGGGACGTGGTGCCCGAGGAGATCGAGGCGCTCAGGAAGTCGGCGGACGGTGATCTCGCCGTCGGCGGCGCCGATCTCGCCGCGTCCTTCCTGCGGCTCGGGCTGATCGACGAGATCCACGTGTACGTCCATCCGGTCGTCATCGGCCGCGGACAGCGCATGTTCCGGGCGGCGGACGTACGGGCGGACCTCAGCCTCGCCGAGACCCACGCCTTCGGCAACGGCGTCGTCCTCCTCCGCTACGAGCTCATGCGCTGACACGGCGCCGAAGCGGCCGGCTCGCCGGCGATTCGACCGCGCGTCCGGGCCGGCCTCACCCCCACAGCGCCTCGGCGCCCGCCACTCCGGCGAAGGCCGCGCCGAGGCCCAGGGCGACGCTGCCCAGGGCGTTGCCCACGGCGGAGCGCGGCGCGCCGCGCTCGGCGAGCCGCAGTGTCTCGTACGAGAACGTCGAGTACGTGGTCAGCGCCCCGCACAGCCCGGTCCCCAGGAACAGCTGGGTGTGCGAGGACGCGGCGCCGACCGTGACCGCACCGGTGAGCGCGCCGAGGACCAGGCAGCCGACGGCGTTGACCGAGAAGGTCCCCCAGGGGAAGCCGGTGGAGTGCCGTGCCTGCACGGCACG
>NZ_LIRJ01000095.1 GCF_001419745.1 Streptomyces silaceus
ACCCCGCCCCCGGCACCCGCTCCCGCGGACCCGTCGGTGCACGCCGCGCAGACCGTCGTGGCCCCGCTGCACCAGCCGCCCGGCGGCACCGTGCCGCCCCCGCCGGCCCCCGCGCCCTACGGCCAGCAGCCGCCGCAGCAGCAGCCGCAGTTCGGCCAGGTCCCCGGCCAGCAGCAGGCTCCGGGCCAGGGCGCGCCCCTGCCGCCCGGTTACGCCCAGCAGCCGCAGGCCCCGATGCCTCCGGGGTACGGCCAGCAGCCCGCCGCGCCGATGCCGCCCGGTTACGGCCAGCAGCCTCCGGGCGGGCAGTTCCCCGGCCAGCCCCCGGCCCCGCAGGGTGCACCGCAGGGCGCCGCTCCCCAAGGTGCCGGTGTGGCCGCAGCCCTCCAGAAGTACCGCGAGGCCCCCACGGGACAGCGCTGGACGCAGCAGAACGAGAAGCTGGTCCGCGTCGACCTGGGCGTCGCCGACCAGCCGATCCTCGCCCGCCAGGGCAGCATGGTGCTCTACCAGGGCAAGGTCGAGTTCAGCTACAAGGGCGCGGGCTTCGCGGGCCGCATCGTGGGCAACGCCACCGGCCAGGAGATGCAGCTCATGCGCTGTTCCGGCCGTGGCCAGGTCTTCCTCGCCGAGGAGGGCACCCACCTGCACCCCATCGAGCTCCAGGGCGACGCGATCTGCGTCTCCGCGGAGAACGTCCTCGCCTTCGACGAGACGCTGCAGCACGAGGTCCGCAGGATCGAGGGCCACGGCATCCCCGGCGGCGCGCTGTTCGTGATGCAGTTCCAGGGCACCGGCACGATCATCGTGAAGACCCACGGCGTGCCCGTCGTGCTGCCGGTCACGCCGACGACGTTCGCCGACTGCCACGCCGTGGTCGCCTGGTCGGCCGCCGCCCAGGCGATCGTTTCCAGCCAGGTCCGGCTCCGCAGCAACGCGTACGCGGGCTCCACGGGGGAGAGCGTGAACCTCCAGTTCCGTGGCGCGCCCGGCAATTTCATCGTCGTCCAGCCGTACGAGGTCTGAGGGAGCCCGTCATGAATCAGCAGCTCGCGGGCTTTGCTCCCGCACCTGTCGCCGCCCGCATGGAGAACCACGGGCACCACATGGTCAAGGTGGCCATGCAGACCGGAAACGACCTCTTCGCGCGCGTGGGCTCGATGGTCGCCTACGAAGGGTTCGTGCAGTACGAGCCGAACCCGCCCGCCGTCCGTCAGGTCGCGCGCGAGTGGATGACCGGCGAGGGCGCACCCCTGATGAAGTGCTCCGGAGACGGCCTGCTCTACCTCGCCGACTACGGGGCGGACGTCGTCGTCATCAACCTCGCCGGCGACGCCCTCTCGGTGAACGGCACCAACCTGCTCGCCTTCGACGCGTCCCTCCAGTGGGGCGTCGAGCGGGTCAAGGGCATGGCCAAGTTCGCCGGACAGGGCCTGTGGAACATCAAGCTCTCCGGCCAGGGCTGGGTCGCGCTGACCTCCCGCGGCACCCCGATCGTCGTCGACTGCGGCCGCGGCGAGGACGAGACGTACGTCGACCCGGACGCCCTGATCGCCTGGTCCCCGAACCTCAAGGTGAAGGGCAAGCGCAGCTTCAAGGCCGGCTCCCTCATCGGGCGCGGCAGCGGCGAGGCCTACCAGATGGGCTTCTCCGGAGAGGGCATCGTCGTCGTACAGCCCAGCGAGGACAGCACCGACCGACTCCGAGCACGGGGCTGAGGGGGAGCGACACACCATGCAGAGCCCGCTTTTCGCGCACGCAGAGCAGCAGACCCAGGAGCGCTACTGCGTCCAGAACCCGCAGATGCTGCGGGTCGCCCTGGAGGGGCACGACGACGTCCTCGCCCGCAAGGGCGCCATGGTCGCCTACCAGGGGCTGATCGAGTTCGACGCCGAGTACCAGAGCCAGGGCAACCAGCGCGCCCGCGCGCACACCGGTGAGGGCCTGGACCTGATGCGCTGCCACGGCCAGGGCACGGTCTACTTCGCCAACCTCGCCCAGTACATCCACGTCGTGGACGTCGACCAGGACGGCCTGACGGTGGACAGCAGCTACGTCCTCGCCATGGACTCGTCGCTGACCCACCAGGTCATCGCCGTGGACAGCCAGTACGGCATCTCCGGCTCCGGCAAGTACCAGCTCAACATCACCGGGCGCGGCAAGGTCGCCCTGATGACGTCGGGCCAGCCGCTGATGATGCAGGTCACCCCGGACCGTTACGTGAACGCGGACGCCGACGCGATCGTCGCGTGGTCCAACGGCCTGCGGGTCCAGATGCAGGCCCAGACCCACTCCTCGGGCGTCTGGCGGCGCCGCGGCAACACCGGTGAGGGCTGGGAGCTCAGCTTCATGGGCCAGGGCTACGCCCTCGTCCAGCCCAGCGAGATGCTGCCGCCGCAGAACGCCACCATCGGGCAGGGCGCCAGGGCCCAGTTCGGGATGGGCCAGCAAGGGGCCCGGGGGCAGAACCAGGGCAACGTCTGGAGCTGAGCGCTCCGCTCGGAGAACAGGCAAACAGGTCGCGGGGAACCGCGGGCCGGCCGTGGCCGGTCGCGCAGTTCCCCGCGCCCCTCTTGGGGGCCGCTTCCTGAAGGCGCGGCTACAGGCGTGCCCTCGTCGCCTCCACGAGGCGTACGACCGACTCGTCCGCCACCCCCGCCACCTCGTCGTACGCGAACCAGCGCAGGTCCAGAGACTCGTCGCTGATCGCCTCGACCGCGTCGGCCGGGGCGAGCGCGGCGTACTGCACGTCGAGGTGCTGGGTGCAGGGCCCCGGGATCGGGTGCCGGTCCAGGCGGACGGGGCCGCCCGCGAGCAGCGTCAGGCCCGGCACACCGGACTCCTCGGTGGCCTCGCGCAGCGCGGCCGCGGCCAGCGACGCGTCGCCCGGCTCGCAGTGGCCGCCCATCTGGAGCCACATCCGCAGCTTCTTGTGCAGCGTCAGCAGTACGCGCCCGCGCGAGGGGTCGACCACCAGGGCGCTCGCCGTCACGTGCCCCGCGGTGCAGGGCTTCCACATGCCGGCCTCGCCGTGCTCCGACAGGTGGTCCAGATAGGCCTGGCGCAGCTCGGGCTGGCCCTCGTACCCCTTGAGGACGAGAACGGCGTCGTCGTACAGGCTCACTTGCCGCCGTCCTCGGTGCCCTTGTCGCCCTCGTCGTCGCTCTTGGTCTCGCCGCCCTTGGCCGCCTCGCCGAGCATCTTGTCGAGCTCGGAGAAGTCCAGCTGCTCGCGGTGGACGAAGCCGTCCGGGTCGTCCAGGTCGGACGCCGTCGGCAGCATGTCCGGGTGCTCCCACAGGCCGTCGCGGCCGTCGACACCGCGCGCGTCCGTGAGCGAGGCCCACAGGCGCGAGGCGTCGCGCAGCCGGCGCGGGCGCAGTTCGAGGCCGATCAGCGTGGCGAACGTCTGCTCCGCGGGGCCGCCCGTCGCGCGGCGGCGGCGCAGCGTCTCCCGCAGGGCGTCCGCCGACGACAGACGCGGCTTGGCGGCGGCGTGCACCACGGCGTCCACCCAGCCCTCGACGAGCGCCAGAGCGGTCTCCAGACGGGCCAGGGCGGCCTTCTGGGCCGGGGTGTCCTCCGGCTGGAACATGCCCTGCTGGAGGGCCTCCTGCAGCTGCTCCGGGTTCTGCGGGTCGAGCTGGCCGACGACGTCCTCCAGCTTGGAGGTGTCGACCTTGATCCCGCGCGCGTACCCCTCGACGGCGCCGAACAGGTGTGAGCGCAGCCACGGGACGTGGGCGAAGAGCCGCTGGTGGGCGGCCTCGCGCAGCGCCAGGTACAGCCGCACCTCGTCCTTGTCGACGCCCAGGTCCTTGCCGAAGGCCTCGATGTTCACCGGGAGCAGCGCGGCCTTGCCGGACGGGCCGAGCGGCAGGCCGATGTCGGTGGAGCCGACGACCTCGCCCGCGAGCACGCCCACGGCCTGGCCGATCTGCTGGCCGAACATGGCGCCGCCCATGGAGCGCATCATGCCGATCAGCGGGCCCGCCATGGCCTGCATCTCCTCGGGCAGCACATCGCCCATGGCCAGGCCCACGCGCTCGGCGACCGGGTCGACGAGCTCCTTCCACACCGGCAGGGTCGCCTCGACCCACTCGGCGCGGCTCCAGGCCACGGCGGTGCCGGACCCGGAGGGCAGCGACGTCGCGTCGTCCAGCCACAGGTCGGCCAGGCGCACGGCCTCCTCGACGGCGGAGCGCTCGGCGGGGCCGATGCTGGCGTCCTTGACGCCGTCCGACGTGCCCTGCGAGACGGTCTGGCGGGCGATGTCCTTGGCCATGTCCCAGTTCACCGGGCCGCCCTCGTAGGAGAGCATCTGGCCGAGCTGCTGGAAGGCTGCCCCCAGGTCGTTCGGGTTCATCGAACCGAACATCGCGGCGAACGGATTGTCACCGCCGCCGGGGCCGCCGGCTCCGGGGAACCCGAAACCGAACGGGTTCGCGGGGCCGCCGGCGCCCTGTCCCCCGCCCTGGGCCCCTCCAGGGGATTCCTTCTTCTTGCCCTCGTCGCCGTCTTCCGGCTCCTCCGGCGGAAGGCCGAATCCGAATGGGGTGTCACTCACGGGATTCCTCGGCTCGTCAGGCCGCCGGTATCGTTCCGGCGGCGGCGCTACAACACCACCCAGCGTAGACACCGTGACGGGATCGGGCCTCGGTGCTTCGCCGACTCATGGCCTGCGGCAGGATGGATGCCACCTGGTACGTACGCGTCATGCGCTTACGTACTGAAGACAACCGCTGGAGACGCCCGGTGAGTTCCCCAGATCCACAGGTTCGCGCAGCGCGAAACCCCTCAACCCCGGCGCCCGTCCGTGGGCCCGTCGTCGCCGTCACCGGCGCCGCCACTGGCGTGGGCGCGCTGCTGACCGAGCGCCTCGCCGCGTCGGAGGCGATCAAGCAGGTCATCGCCATCGACGAGCGCCGCGGCGAGTGCTCGCAGGCCCAGTGGCACATCCTGGACGTGCGGGACCCGGCCATCGCCGAGAAGCTGCGCGGCGCGGACGTCGTGGTGCACCTGGCGCTCGATCTCGACCTGGAGACCGACGGCGCCGCCCGCACCGCCTACAACGTGCGCGGCACCCAGACCGTCCTGACCGCTGCCGCCGCCGCGGGCGTGCACCGTGTCGTGCTGTGCACCTCGGCGATGGTCTACGGAGCGCTGTCCGACAACGAACTGCCCCTCTCCGAAGACGCCGAACTGCGCGCGACCGCCGAGGCCACCGGCGTCGGCGACCTCCTGGAGGTCGAGCGGCTCGCCCGCCGGGCGCCCCGCGCGCACCCCGGCCTCAACGTCACCGTGGTGCGCCCCGCGACCCTGGTGGGCGGCACGGACACGGCCCTGACCCGCTACTTCGAGTCGCCGCGCCTCCTGGTCGTGGCCGGCTCGCGGCCCGCCTGGCAGTTCTGCCACGTCGAGGACCTGTGCAGCGCCCTGGAGTACGCCGTCCTGGAGAAGGTCGACGGCGAGCTGGCCGTCGGCTGCGACGGCTGGCTGGAGCAGGAGGAGGTCGAGGAGCTCAGCGGGATCCGGCGCATGGAGCTGCCCTCCGCGGTGGCGCTCGGCGCCGCCGCCCGGCTGCACCGCATCGGTCTCACTCCGTCCCCGGCCGGTGACCTCGCGTACACGATGTACCCCTGGGTGGTCAGCGTCAGCAGGCTGCACGACGCCGGCTGGCGGCCGCAGTGGACCAACGAGGAAGTGCTCGCGGAGCTCCTGGAGGAGGTGTCCGGGCGGCGGACCGTGGCCGGACGCCGGCTCGGCCGCAAGGACGCGACGGCCGCGGGTGCCGCCGGTGCGACGGTCGCGCTGCTGGGCGCGGCGGCCGTGGTGCGCAGGGCGCGCAAGGCGCGGCGGCGGATCTGAGGTTTCCGGGAAGCGCGGATCGGAGGCTCCCGGAAGGCACCGCCCTGTAGGGAACTCCAAGGCGCCACGCGCGCGTGCCGGGCGAAAGGTCTATTCCGTGATGTCCGTGCCGTGCGGCACCATGGCCGCATGGCACGCACCACGATGGACCACCCCGGCGAGCAGGCCGCCCAGGACCCGATCCGCCTCCTCGCGATCCGCGACACCCCGCTCTCCCTGGACGAGGTCTTCCGGGCCGTCGGCGACGACGCGGCGGGCGGCACGGCGCTCTTCGTGGGGACCGTGCGCAACCACGACGGCGGCGCGGACGTCGACGAGCTCGGGTACTCGACGCACCCCACCGCCGAGGCCGAGATGCGCCGGGTGGCCGAGAAGGTCGTCGCCGCGTACCCGGTGCGCGCCCTGGCGGCCGTGCACCGCGTCGGTGACCTCGCCGTCGGCGACCTCGCGGTGGTCGTGGCGGTCTCCTGTCCGCACCGCGCCGAGGCCTTCGACGCCTGCCGCAAGCTGATCGACGACCTCAAGCACGAGGTGCCGATCTGGAAGCACCAGCGTTTCTCCGACGGCAAGGAGGAGTGGGTGGGTGCCTGTTGAGCACCTCCGTTGTGCCGGACGGGACAAGGCGAGACCTCTGAGCGCCGATTGACCCGTGTGGCTCCGGTTGCGTAACCCGACCCCTGCGGTGAGCGTTGACCAAGCAGATGGTTAATCTGCTGATCAGTCAGTTGCGATGGCTCATGGGGTCGGGAGGTCGACATGGCATCACTTGCCTGGTTGCTGGTTCCGGTTCTCACAGCCGTCGGTGCGGGACTGTGGGGCAGCTGGGCCGCGCGCAACCGCAAGTCCGGCAAGACCGGTGACGTCACGGAGCTCAACGGCTACGCGGCCTTCCGCGAGGCGATGGAGAAGTCGCACTCCGCGGCGGTGGATCGGCCCCAGCCGGTGGCACTGGAGAAGTCCCCCTCCGGTACGTGAGTTCCCCGGACGGACCGGCCCCACAGGTGGGCCCACAGGTCTGTCCCGTACTGTCGTTCCATGCCACGCCGCACCGGGACGATGCTCGCCTCCACCTTGATGCTGATCGCGCTGCTCTGTGCCGGAGTACTCATCAAAGTGCCCTACTCGGAGATGTCTCCCGGCCCCACGGTGAACACCCTCGGCGACCACGACGGTGAGCCCGTGCTGCAGATCTCCGGGCACAAGACGTATCCCACGACCGGCAACCTCAACATGACGACGGTCAGGGTCACCAGCGCCGACTACAACATGAACCTCGCGGAGGCCGTCTACGGCTGGCTGGCCCACGACAACATCGTGGTGCCGCACGACACGCTCTACCCGGACGGCAAGACCGAGCAGCAGTCCTCCCAGGAGAACGCCGAGGAGTTCAGCCAGTCCCAGGAGAGCGCCAAGGTCGCCGCGCTCAGGCAGCTGGACCTCCCCGTGAAGTCGCAGGTCATCGTCTCCACCGTCGTCAAGGGCGACCCCGCGGAGGGCAAGCTGCACGCGGGCGACGTCATCAAGGCCGTCGACGGCACCCGGGTCAAGGAGATGACGGACGTCGCCGAGCTGGTGACCAAGCGCGAGCCCGGGGAGCCCGTCACGTTCACGATCGTCCCGGTCAAGGAGGCCGCCGCCGCCGAGAAGGCGGGCAAGGAGCCGACCGCGACCGAGGACGTCAAGATGACGACGAAGGCGGCCAAGGACGAGAAGACCGGGAAGGAGCGCGCGATCGTCGGGATCCAGGCGGGCACCGACCACACCTTCCCGTTCACGATCGACATCAAGCTCGCCGACGTGGGCGGGCCCAGCGCCGGTCTCATGTTCGCGCTCGGCATCGTCGACAAGCTGACGCCGCAGGACCTCACCGGCGGCACGTTCGTGGCCGGCACCGGCACCATCACCGACGAGGGCAAGGTCGGCCCGATCGGCGGCATCGAGATGAAGACCGTCGGCGCGCGCGCCAAGGGCGCGGAGTACTTCCTCACGCCGAAGGACAACTGCGCGTCCGCCGCGAGCGACGTCCCGAGCGGGCTCACGCTCGTCAAGGTCAACACCATCGGCGACGCCGTGAAGTCCCTGGAGAAGATCCGCAAGGGCGACACCGACGACCTGCCGAAGTGCACCACGGGCTGACGGAGCACCACGCGGACGGGCGTACGCGGGCGGGGTGGACCCCACCCGCGTACGGAATCGAAAGGCGTACCGCCGTGCCGCTACGCGAACGTCGCCGCGAGCGCCTCGGCGAGCCCGGGCACCAGATCAGAGCCCGTGAGGACCTCGGTCGGCGAGTCCTTCTCGCGCAGCCGCAGCGCCGACTCGCGGGCGCCGTCACGGAGCACCGCGACCGTCATGCGGACCTCCTGGCGGTCCGGGTGCTTGGCCACCCACTTCGCGAGCTGCGCGTCGCTGAGGCCTTCGGGGACGGACGTCTCGGCGGACGGCGGCAGCATCAGGCGCTCCACCGTGAGGGCGCAGCCGGCCACCGCGTCCGGCCAGGCGATGGTGCCGAGGAACTCGTCCAGCGGCTTGCCGGCGGGGATCTCCTCCTGCTCGATGGGGGTGAAGCCGGTGTGTTCCACACCGTCGTCGAGGCCGAGCTGGGAGGCGAGGCCGGGTTCCTGGGTACGCAGTCGCGCCGTGTCGACGAGCGCGAAGAGGCGGGCGGGCCGGTCCCAGCCGAGGCCGGAGACGTACTCGTCGATCTCGAGCACGGCCCGGGTGAGGGGGCTCGCTGCCATGGGAGTGTTGGACATGGTCACAATCCTGCCTCGTTCGTCCCGAGAAACGGGAACCGAGTAAAGCGTAGGTAAGTTGCATAGGTGTGGGTCCGCGATCTCGGGGGCCTGACGGACCAACAGAGAATCAACAGCGAACTTCGAGGTGCGCACCTTGGCTTTCCAGATGCCGGACCGCGGCGGAGGCCCGACGGGGCCACGGATCAGAGTGGGCCGACCCTCCCGGCGCGTCCGGACCCTGCTCATGACACTGGGGGTGCTGGCCGTCCTGGCCATGGCCTTCGTCATGTTCTCGGGGTTCTGGACGGACTGGCTGTGGTACCGCTCGGTCAATTACTCCTCCGTCTTCACGACGACCCTGTGGACCAAGATCGGTCTGTTCTTCGTCTTCGGCCTCCTCATGGCGGCCGCGGTCGGGGTGAACATCTGGCTGGCGCACCGGCTGCGCCCGCCGCTGAGTGCCATGTCGATGGAGCAGCAGAGCCTCGACCGGTACCGCATGGGCATCGCTCCCTACAAGAAGTGGCTGCTCATCGGGATCACGGCCCTGGTGGGCCTGATCGCGGGCGCGTCCGCCGCGGGGCAGTGGCGCACCTGGCTGATGTGGGTCAACGGCGTGCCCTTCGGCCAGAAGGACCCCCAGTTCCACCTGGACGTGTCCTTCTTCGCGTTCGACCTGCCCTGGTACCGCTTCCTGCTCGGCTTCGGCTTCGCGGCCACGGTGCTCTCCCTGGTCGCCGCCGCGCTGACGCACTACCTGTACGGCGGGCTGCGGATCACCAGCCCCGGCGCGCGGGCGACCGCGGCGGCCACCGGCCACCTCTCGGTGCTGCTCGGTGTCTTCGTGTCGCTCAAGGCCATCGCGTACTGGCTCGACCGGTACGGCCTCGCGGTGAAGTCCAGTGACTTCAAGGCGACGGGCAACTGGACGGGACTGCGGTACGTCGACGCGAACGCGTACCTGCCGGCGAAGACGATCCTGTTCTGCATCGCCGTCATCTGTGCCGTGCTCTTCTTCGCGACGCTGTGGCGGCGCACCTGGCAGCTGCCGGTCATCGGCTTCGGTCTGATGGTGCTCTCGGCGATCCTCATCGGCGGGCTCTACCCCGCGATCGTCCAGAAGTTCCAGGTCCAGCCGAACGAGCAGGCCAAGGAAGCGCCCTACATCGAGAAGAACATCGCGGCCACCCGTGACGCCTACGGCATCAGCGGGGTGAAGGCGGAGGACTACAAGGGCGCCGGCAAGGTCGACGAGAACTCCAAGCAGAAGCGAGAGAACGCGGACACGGCGGCCAACTACCGGCTGAACGACCCGAACATCGTCTCGCCGACGTTCCAGCAGCTGGAGCAGGAGCGCAGCTACTACCAGTTCCCGAAGACGCTGGACGTGGACCGCTACAACGGCCAGGACACCATCGTCGGCCTGCGCGAGATCGACGTGAACAAGCTCGACAAGCGCAACTGGATCAACGACCACTTCGCCTATACGCACGGCTACGGCATGGTCGCCGCCAAGGGCACGGAGACGAAGAAGGGCTCCAAGGGCGCCCCGGCGTTCACCGAGTCCGGCCTGCCGACCAGCGGCAACCTCGGTGAGTACGAGCAGCGGATCTACTACGGCGAGAAGACCACCCAGTACTCGATCGTGGGCGGGCCCCAGAAGGAGCTCGACTACGAAGAGGACGGCGGCGGTCAGAAGACCTACAGCTACAAGGGCGACAGCGGGGTCAACCTCTCCAACCCGATCAACCGCGCGGCGTACGCGGTCTCCTTCGGGGAGCCGCAGATCCTGTACTCGGGCGCGATCGGCGACGGCTCGCGGATCCTCTACAACCGCACGCCCAAGGAGCGCGTCGAGGCGGTGGCGCCCTGGCTGACCATCGACGGCGACGTCTACCCGACGGTGGTCGACGGCCGCATCCAGTGGATCGTGGACGCCTACACCACCAGCAACGGCTATCCGTACGCCTCGCGGACCACGCTCGGCGACTCCACGGCGGACTCGCTGTCGCAGGCCGACAGCCAGCGCACGGTGATCGCGCAGCAGAACCAGGTCAACTACATCCGCAACTCGGTGAAGGCGACCGTCGACGCGTACACCGGTGAGGTCAAGCTCTACACCTGGGACGACAAGGACCCGGTCCTGAAGACCTGGAAGAAGGCGTTCCCGGGCACGGTCAAGGACAAGAGCGAGATCCCGCCGCGGCTGATGGACCACCTGCGCTACCCGCAGGACATGTTCAAGGTCCAGCGCGAGCTGCTGACGAAGTACCACGTCACGGACGCCGGCCAGTTCTACAACGCGAGTGACGCCTGGCAGGTCCCCAATGACCCGACGAAGAAGGACGACAGTGCGGTCCCGCCGTACTACCTGTCCATGAAGGCGCCGGGCCAGTCGCAGCAGCAGTTCTCCCTGACGACGACGTTCACCCCCAGTGAGCGGCCCAATCTGAGGGCCTTCATGTCGGTCGACGCCGATGCCAGAAGCGAGAACTACGGCAAGATGCAGCTGCTGAGAGTCAGGGGCGACGTCGACGGACCGGAGCAGGTGCAGAACAAGCTGAACTCCATGACGGAGGTCGGCAACTTCGTCCGCGACATGAAGGGTGCCGACTCCGACATCCTCTACGGCAATCTGCTGACGGTGCCGCTGGACGACGGCTTCCTTTACGTCGAGCCCGTCTACGTACAGGGACGCAAGTCGGCGTATCCGCTGCTGAAGAAGGTCGCTGTGTCGTACGGCACGGAGACCGCCTTCGCGGACTCGCTCAGCGACGGCCTCAACCAGGTCTTCGGGGCCGAGGGCAGTACCAAGCCGCCGGGCGAGGACCAGGGAGGCGACGAGCCGACCAAGCCGCCGAAGACGAACGACCCGACGGTCAAGGCCGCGCTCGACGACGCCCAGAAGGCGTTCGACGACGGCGAGAAGGCCATGAAGGACGGCGACTGGAAGTCCTACGGCGAGGCGCAGGAGCGCCTCCAGAAGGCGCTGGAGCGGGCCGAGGAGGCCTCGAACAAGGCCGCCGAGAAGAGCACCGACAAGAACGCCGACAAGAACGCCGACAAGGGCGGTGACCAGGACAAGGACCAGGGCAGCTGACCGAGTGGTCAAGGCTCCCTCCCGCGCCGTGGTACGGTTTCGTCACAACGGCGCGGGGTGGAGCAGCTCGGTAGCTCGCTGGGCTCATAACCCAGAGGTCGCAGGTTCAAATCCTGTCCCCGCTACTGCAAGGTGAAGGCCCGGATCCTTACGGATCCGGGCCTTCGTCGTGCGTGACGGGTCCCGTCGTGTGCGGGTGTCCTATGCCAACCCAGGTGAACGGCGCGCGCACGGAAGAGAGTTGGGGGATCTGTGTTTCACTTATCTCTCTGTGGGCATGTCGACAAAACGCTGAAGTGACCTCACTGGCTGCGGTATACCAGATGTACCCAGGTTGCAGGTGGTGCGACGATGGACGTTATGGGGGACAAGGCAACTCTGTTGGAGACAGGGCGGTTTGTGCAGCCGGCCGACCGGGAGGATCCCGGGGCGGCCGCCGAGGAGATGCGCCACCGGCTGGCCGCCGAAGCCGGCGACGTGGCGTCGATGAGTGTTCTGGGAAGCCTTCTGCTGCGCCGCGGTGACCTCGACGGGGCCGAGTCCCTGCTGCGCGTGGCGACCGCCGAGGGCGACCGTGCCGCGGCCAACAACCTGGGCGTCCTCCTCCACCAGCGCGGGTACGTCGACGAGGCCGCGGGGTGGTGGCGCGTCGCCGCCGTCGCCGGTTCCGCCGCGGCCGCGCACGCCCTGGGCCGCCACCACAGGGAGCGCGGCGACGAGCCCGCCGCCGAGTACTGGCTGCGGCAGTCCGCCGAACAGGACCACACGCTGGGGGCGTACGCGCTCGCCGATCTCCTTGAGCACCGCGGTGACGTCGGGGCCGAGCGCTGGATGCGGATCGCCGCCGAGCGCGGCCACCGCGAGGCCGCGTACCGGCTCGCCCGTGCGCTGGACCGACGCGCCACCGCCGAGCGCGGCGAGCGCCCGGCACCACCCGTCGACGCCGAGGAGGAGGGGGCGCGTTCCCCCGCCGACGAGGCCGAGCAGTGGTACCGCCAGGCGGCCGCGCGCGGTCACCGGCGTGCCGCGCTGCACCTCGGCGCGATCCTGGAGCGGCGCGGCGAGCTGAAGGAGGCCGGCCGCTGGTACCTCAACTCCGCCAAGGACGGCGAGCCCCGCGCGGCCTGCGCGCTGGGGTTCCTGCTGCGGGACGCGGGCGACGAGGAGAGCGCCGCCGTGTGGTGGCTCAAGGCCGCCCAGGACGGCGACGGCAACGCCGCGAACGCGCTGGGCGCGCTGCACGCCGAGCGCGGCGAGACCCAGACCGCCGAGCGCTGGTACCGCGCCGCCATGGACGCGGGCGACGTGAACGGCGCGTACAACCTCGGGCTGCTCTGCGCCGAGCAGGGCCGCACCGCGCAGGCCGACCAGTGGTACCGCCGGGCCGCGTACGCCGGACACCGCGAGGCCGCCAACGCGCTCGCCGTGCTGCTGCTCCAGGGCGGCGACGCGGCGGGCGCCGAGCCGTGGTTCTCCAAGGCCGCCGAGGCCGGCAGCGTCGACGCCGCGTTCAACCTCGGGATCCTGTACGCGAGCCGGGGCGACGAGGCCGCCGCCCTGCGGTGGTACGAGCGCGCGGCCGCCGCCGGGCACACCGACGCGGCGCTCCAGGTCGGCACCGCGCGGCTGCGCGAGGGCGACGAGCAGGACGCCGAGCGGCATCTGCGGTGCGCGGCGGGCGGAGGCAGCGCCGAGGCGGCGTACCGCCTCGGGACGGTGCTCGACGCGCGGCGCCCCCCGGCGGGGCCGCCGGTGCTCGGCGAGCCCGCCGCGGAGAAGACCGAGTGCGAGGAGTGGTACGAGCGGGCCGCCCAGCAGGGCCACCGGCGCGCCCAGGTCAGGGTCGGCATGCTGGCCGCGGGTCGGGGTGACGTGGTCGAGGCCGCGCGGTGGTATCGCCTGGCGGCGGAGGCCGGGAGCCGGAACGGCGCGTTCAATCTCGGTCTGCTGCTGGCGCGGGAGGGCAGCGAGCCGGAGGCCGCGCTGTGGTGGACACGGGCCGCCGACGCGGGGCACGGGCGGGCGGCGCTGCGCCTCGCGCTGCTCTACGCGCGGCACGGCCAGCTGGCGCAGGGACAGCGGTGGGCCGCGCGGGCGGTCGAGCTGGGGCCCGCGGAGGTCGCCGAGCGGGCCGGGCGGCTGCGCGAGGCGCTCCAGCAGGAGCTCTCCGCCTAGGGCACGACGGTGGTGCGCGGCCGGGACAGCCGGGCCGCGCCACCGGTGCCCGTGGGGGTGGGGAGAAGCGATTTGCGCTGGTCGAGAGCCTGACGTAAGGTTGTGTTCACCGACGCGGGGTGGAGCAGCTCGGTAGCTCGCTGGGCTCATAACCCAGAGGTCGCAGGTTCAAATCCTGTCCCCGCTACTGAAGGCCGAGGGCCGGGAAGCATCAGCTTCCCGGCCCTCGGTGTTGTTCGGGGACGCCTGCCGGACCCGGCGCGCGTCACGGCTTGTGGCCCACCGCCTCCTCGTACAGCGTGCGGTCCACGGCCTTGTTCTCCGGGACCTTGTCGCCCTTCGAGACGCCCGCCGCGCGGTACGCGTCCTGGAGCCGGTCCGTCGTGCCCGCGCGGATCTCCCAGTCCATCCGCAGCGACGGCGTGGACAGCAGGACCTTCTCGTCCGTCTTGAGCAGCTTGGCGAGCTCCGTCGCGAAGGCCTTGTCGGCCTTGTAGTCGCCGGCGAAGTACGTGTTCACCGTCCTGATGTACGCGCGCAGCAGCGCGACCCCCGCGTCCGGGTCCTTGCGCAGGAGGTTCGGGCCGAAAAGGAGGCCGCCGAGCGGTTCCGCCTGCGGCTGGCCGCCGAGGAACGCGTACCGCTTGTCGCCGTCGACCTTGCGCCAGACCGGGTCGAGCAGCCAGGCCGAGTCGGTGCCGCCGTTCTGCAGGGCGGTGAGCACGTCGGCCGAGCCCAGCTGCTGGAACCGGATTTCGTCGAGGCCGCCGCCGTGCTTCTTCAGGGCCTTGTTCATGGGGTACGCGATGACGGACCCCTTGCCGATCATCGTGCCGAGCTTGCGGCCGGCCATCGGCACGTGGGAGGCCGTCTCGTCCTTCTTCAGCTTCACCCACAGGCCGCTCTTGGACCTGGGGTCGGGGGAGAAGTTGCCGGCCGTCCACTTGATGTCGAAGCCGCTGGTGATGCCGTTCATCACGGCGGCCTCCGGCGCCGCCCACTGGGCGTCGATGTCGCCCTTGGCGAGGAGGGGGAGCGCGTCGGGCGTGGGCAGCACCTTCAGCCGGACGTCCAGGCCCTCCTTCTTGAACTCGCCCTTCGCCACGGCCATCTGGAGCGGCGCGACGTACTCGGCGGACAGGGTGCCCGTCGCGATCGTCAGGCTCCGCTCCTCGGGCAGGGGCTTGGGGGCGGGGG
>NZ_LIRJ01000096.1 GCF_001419745.1 Streptomyces silaceus
AGATGTGTATGAGCTACAGGGCTTTGTCTGGGGCGATGCGGGGTTTTCCGTTGGCCAGAACTGCTCTGCCGGGCGCGCGGATTTCAGTTTAGGCTTCAGTGAATTCTCGCGGGAGGTCGTTGGTGCGTGTCGCGCTGGTGAACATGCCTTTTGCCGACTGGAACCGTCCATCATTCGCCTTGGGTCAGTTGTCGACTCTTGTACACCGGGAGTTCAACGGCCGGGCGCAAGCGCAAGTGTGCTACTTCAACCAGGACATGGCCGAGTATTTCGGGACGCGGCTCTACGAAGCGCTCTCGGTGAGTCACGATCATGTCGACACCGGCATCGGGGACTGGCTCTTCCGGCACATCGCTTTTCCGGACATGCCCGACACCACCGATGAATACTTTCAGCGGTACTACCGGGGTGCCCGCTGGGAGGGCTTCCGTGCGGAGATCCTGCGGGCCCGCGAAGGGCTGCGGGCGTTCTGCGAGGAGCTGATCGGGCGGTACCGGCTCGACGAGGCCGACATCGTGGGCTTCAGCTCCATGTTCGCCCAGCATGTGCCCAGTATGGCCCTGGCCGCACTGATCAAGGAGCGCAACCCGGAGACCCTCGTCGTGCTCGGTGGCGCGAACTGCGAGGCTCCCATGGGGGCGGTGATCGCGGAGCACGTCCCGGCCGTCGACTTCGTCTTCTCGGGGCCCGCGCTGAACACCTTCGCGGAATTCCTCCAGTGTGTGCTCGACGGTGAGATCGAACGTGCCGATACCGTCCCCGGCATCCTCTCCCGCCGCAATTGCCGGGATCCCCGTTTCCGCAAGGCAATCGGTACGGAGCGGGACATCGATGATTTCTTCCTGCCCGACTACGACAGCTTTTTCGATGCCCTGGAAAAGCGTCCCGAACTGCGCCGCACCGGCACCAGCGAGCCGATGCTGTTCTTCGAGACGTCCCGTGGGTGCTGGTGGGGGCAGCGTTCGCATTGCACCTTTTGTGGGCTGAACGGTGAGAGCATGGCCTTCCGTGCCATGGCGCCCGATCTCGCCGTCCGGCAGTTCAACTGGCTTTTCGAGTTCGCGCCCGAGTACACCTCGCTGTTCTGCACCGACAACGTCATGCCGCGCAATTACGCGCGCGAGGTCTTTCCGCGGCTCGACCCGCCGCCCGGCACCTCGATCTTCTACGAGGTCAAGCTGCCCCTGAGCCGCCAGGCCCTGCGGTCCATGACGGACGCCGGGGTGACCGTCGTCCAGCCCGGCATCGAGGCGCTCGCCTCCTCCACGCTCAAACTCATGGGCAAGGGCACCACCTCCTTCCAGAACCTGCAGTTCCTCAAGCACTGCGACGAGTTCGGCATCAAGCCCGAGTGGAACCTCCTGATCGGCTTCCCGGGCGAGGACCCCGCCGTCTACCGCAAGTACGTCGAGGAACTGCGGGACTTCGTTCACCTCGTACCGCCGCACGGCGTCTACATGGTGCGCTTCGACCGGTTCAGCCCCTACTTCAAGCGCAGCGAGGAGTTCGGCCTCGACCTCACGCCGGTGGACTACTACGCGCTGACCTATCCCTTCGGCGCGGACGCCCTGGCCGACCTCGCGTACTTCTTCGCCGACCAGAACCTCGCCGCGTACACGCTCAACGCCATCGAGTGGCACGACCAGTTGAGCCGGCTCGTCGCCGAGTGGCGTGCCGCCTGGGACGGTGAGCCGGGCGGCTCCCGTCGCGAACTGCGCCTGGTCGCCACCGACGACGGCGGGTTTGCCGTCCGGGACTCCCGCTCCGGGACCCTCCAGGTGCATCCGGTCGACGCGGCGACCGCCGGGCTGCTGCGCCGCCTGTCGTCCCCGGCCAAGCCCGACCAACTGGCCAAGGACTGGCCGGACGGACCGGACGACCTGCGGCGGCGCCTCGATCACCTGCGTGAACAGCGGTTCCTGTTCACGGAGAACGGCCGCGTGATGAGCCTGGTGCTCACCGAGGCGGACGGTGAAGCGGAGGATTTTGCCCAGGAGGAGTCCGCCGCGGCCGACACCCGGCGGCTGCTTCCGCTCCTCACGGACGCGCCGCTCCGTCCGGGCACTTCGCCTTCGGACGCGCCGCTCCTCACGGACGCGCCGCGATGAGCGCCGAGACCCCGCTGTTCCCGGTCCTCGTCGAGCCGGACGGCGCTCCGGCGGCCGAGCGGCTGCGCGCCGACCGGGAGAAGCTGCGTACCGCGCTGCGCGAAAGGGGCGCGCTGCTGCTGCGCGGCTTCGACGTCCGGGGCCCCGACGGCTTCGCCGAGATCGTCCGCGCGCTGTCCGGCGACCCGCTGCCGTACACCGAGCGCTCCTCGCCGCGCAGCGTGATCAAGGGGAACGTCTACACGTCCACCGACTACCCGCCCGGCGAAGAGATCTTTCTGCACAACGAGAACTCGTACCAGGCGAGTTGGCCGCTGACGCTGTTCTTCCACTGCGTCCGGCCGCCGCTGACCGGCGGCGCCACCCCGCTGGCCGACACCCGGCGCGTCCTCGACGGCATCGACGACGCGGTGCGCGCGGAGTTCGAGCGGCGCGGCTGGATGGTGGTCCGCAACTACGGCGATCTGCTCGGCCTGCCCTGGCAGGAGGCGTTCAACACCAGCGACCCCGCCGAGGTCGAACGGTACTGCCGGGACCAGGGAATCGAGGCGCAGTGGCGGCCCGGCGGAGGACTGCGCACCACGGCGGTGCGCGATGCCGTGCGCCGGCACCCGGTGACCGGCGAGCCCGTGTGGTTCAACCACGCGACCGTCTTCCACGTCAGCACCCTGCCGGAGAGCGCCCGGCTCGGACTCCTCGAGATGCTGGGCGAGGAGAACCTGCCGAGCCAGACGTACTACGGCGACGGCGAAGCGGTCCCGGACGACGTCATGGACCATCTGCGGGCGTGCTACCGCGCGGCGTCGACCCGCTTCGACTACCGTGCGGACGACGTCCTGGTGATCGACAACATGCTGGTCTCCCATGGCCGCGAGCCGTTCACCGGACCCCGCCGGATAGCGGTCGCCATGGCGGAGCCGTACACAGCACCTCGATGACCCCACGGACGGAAGACCCTTTTCATGCCCGCGCGTTCGCTCTGGTCCAACCGGGACTTCTCCATCTTCTGGGCGGTGCAGGCGCTGTCCGAGGTCGGCAACGCCTTCTCGCTGGTGGCCGTGCCGCTGCTGGTGCTCCACACCACGGGATCGGCGGCGCAGATGGGGCTGCTGACCGCGGCCGCCGGCGCCGCGGCGCTGCTCACCGGTCTCGTGGGCGGCGCCTGGGCCGACCGCTTCGACCGGCGGCGGCTGCTGATGCTCTGCGACGCGGCCCGGCTGGTGCTCTACGGGGCGATCCCCGTCTGCTGGGCACTGAACCCGCAGATCTGGCTGCTGTACGTGGTCATGGTCCTGGCCTCGGTCTTCGAGATGCTGTTCAAGATCACGTACGTCACCGCGGTGCCGAACCTCGTCGACAAGGACCAGATCGTCGAGGCGAACGGCCGCCTGGAGGCCACCAACGCCATCGCGTACATCGCCGGGCCCGCCCTGGCCGGTGTGGTGTCCGGGTTCTTCGGGCCCACGGCCGCGGTGGCGATCAACGCGGGCAGCTTCGGGATCTCCTTCCTCGGGCTGTTCCTCATCAGGCTCAGGCCCGCCGAGCGGCCGGCGGAGGGCGACACGGCCGTGGCCAGGAAGCGTGCGCACGACCTGCGCACCGGCTTCCGCACCGGCGCCGCCTTCCTGTGGCGTACGCCGGTGCTGCGGGCGCTGACCGTGCTGCTCACGGTCACCACGTTCCTCAGCCTGGGCATGACCGACGTGTTCATCTACCACCTGCGGCACGGCCTGGGGCAGGACGAGCGCACGGTCGGCTACGTCCTCGCCCTCGCCGGTGTGGGCACCTGCGTGGCCGCCGCCGCGACCGCCCGGCTGCGGCGGTCCTGGGGGTTCGGCCGCTGCTGGCTCGGCTCGATGGCCCTGTGCTCGGCGGCGACGCTGGCACTCGGCCTCTTCGGGTACGTCTCCGTGGCGGCCGTGACGATCTTCGTCTACTCGTTCGGCATGGCGCTGGCGGGCGTCTGCTCGATGTCCCTGCGGCAGGAGGTCACCCCCGACCATCTGCTCGGGCGCGTCACCTCCGCGTTCTGGACGATCCACGGGAGCCTGGCGCCCCTCGGCGCGGCCGTGCTGACCGCCCTGGTCGGGCGCCTCGGCACGCGCGGTCCGCTGATCGGCGTGGCCGTGGTCTTCCTGGCCGTGACCGTCGCCGCCGCCTTCACGCCCATCCGGCAGCGCCACCCCGAACGTACCGCCGTACAGCCCGCGAACCCGTCGCGGACCGAGCCGGCACCACCGAGAGAGGAGTCACGGGATGACGCCGAGGCCTGACGAGGACGACCGGCTGTACAAGGTCGTGGTGAACCACGAGGAGCAGTACTCGGTCTGGCCGGCCGACCGGGACAACCCGGCCGGCTGGTCGGACGCCGGCAGGACGGGACCGAAGAGCGACTGCCTCGCCCACATCAAGGACGTGTGGACCGACATGCGCCCCCTGAGCCTGCGCCGGCGCCTGGCGCGGGAAGAGGCCGGACCGGTGCCCCGGGACACCGGACACGCGGGCTGAGCCCCCAGGCCCTCCACCGCATCGCCGCACCGCGAACCATCGCTGCACTGCTCACCATCGCCACACCGCGCACATCGCCGCACCGCGAACCATCGCCGTACCGCGAACCAGGGAAGGCACTCGTGCACGACGACCTGGAAACACAGCCGGTGGCCCTGTCGGAGGAAACGGTCCGGCAGCCGCTCTCCCACAGCCAGGAACGGCTGTGGTACCTGGAGCAGTTGACCCCCGGCGACCCCGCCCACCACCTCTCCTCCGCGACCCTCGTCGAAGGCCCGCTCGACGCCGGGCGCCTGGCATCGGCCCTGCGGATCTGCGCGACGCGCCACGACCTCCTCCGCGGCACCTTCCACGCCGGGGACGACGGCCCGTACGCCATCGTCCACCCCGGTTCCGAACTGCCTTTGCGCGAGGTGGACTTGGGGCCAGAACCCGTGCCGGAGGCGGTGCTGCGCCGCGCTCTCGCCGAGGAGGGCGCCCGCCCGTTCGCCCTGGACACCGCACCCGCGCTGCGTGCCGTTCTAGTCCGTGCGGGCGAGGAGCGGTCCGTCCTGCTGCTCACGGCCCACCGCGTCATCGCCGACCGGGCCGCGCTCGCCCTCGTGGAGAGCGAACTCGCGCTGTTCTACGGGGAGTCGGGGGAGACGTCCCCCGCGGCTCCGGCCGCGGCACGGGCGAAGTCCCCGCTCGCGTACGCGGACCGGGCCGCCCGGGAGCGGGGGGACGGGGACGACTGCCTGCCGTACTGGCGGGAGCGGCTGCGGGACCTCCCGCCGCTCGACCTGCCGGCCGACAGACCCCGGCCGAGGCCCGCGACCCGCCGGGGCACCGGCCACCGACTGCGCGTCGATGCCCGCCGCGCCGAGTCCCTGCGCCGCCTGGCCCATGAGGAGAACGTCGCCGCCGGGACCGTGCCGGCGGCCGCCCTCGCCGTCCTGCTCGCGCGCTGGACGGGCCGGTCCGACGTGGCCTTCGGCGTCCCCGTGGACCGCCGCACCGCGGCGGGGGCCGCGGAGTTCGGCCCGTACGAGGACCTGCTCGTCCTGCGGACCGACCTGACGGGCCGCCCCACCTTCCGTGAGGTGGTGCGCCGGGTGGGCCGCACGCGGGAGGAGGCGGGACAGCACGCCGCCGTACCGTTCGGACGGCTCGTCTCCCTCCTCGCCCCGGAGCGTGACCTGGGCCGTCATCCGCTCTGCCAGGCGGTCCTCCGTACCGAAGGGCCGCCTCGCACGGGCTTCACCGCTACCGGATGCACCACGTCCGCCCTGGAGTGGGACGACGGCACCCTCTCGTACGACCTGCAGTGCACGGTCACCGACGACGGGCGCGGCGGCCTCGACGTGGAGCTGCGCCTGCCGTCCGGCCTGTGGCTGCCCCGGTCGGTGGATCGCATGGCGGCTGCCCTGCGGATGCTGCTCACCGCCCTGGCCGACACCCCCGACCGCCGCATCGGCGACGTACCCCTGCTGCCGCCCGAGGACCGCGCCCTGATCGACGCCTGGAACGCCACCGAACGGCCGCTGCCCGAACCCGCCACCGTGGACGGCCTGTTCAGGTCGTGCGTGGACCGCACCCCGCGGGCCGTCGCCCTCACGGACCGCACCGGCAGCTGGACGTACGCTGAGCTCGCCCGCCGGGCCGGGAGCATCGCGCGGTCGCTGACCGGGGCGGGCGTCACCGCCGACAGCCCGGTCGCCCTGCACATGGAGCGCTCCGCCGATCTCGTCGCGGGCATGCTGGGCGTCCTCCTGGCCGGTGGCGCCCATCTGGTCCTCGACCCCGGCCACCCCGTCGAACGGTTGCGGCTGATGGCCGAGGACGCCGGCATATCGGCCGTACTGAGCCGCGGCGACCCGCCCGCCTGGCTGCGCGACCTCGGCGTGCCCCGGCTCCGGCTCGCCGACGCGGAGAAGGGGCCGGACGAGGCCCTGCCGCCGCCACGCAGCCACCCCGACAGCCTCGCCACCGTCGTCCACACCTCTGGCTCGACCGGACGCCCCAAAGGCCTCGGCATACCCCACCGCGCCGTCGTGCGGCTGATCACCGGGACCGACTACGTGACCATCGGGCCCGACGACGTCCTGCTCCACCTGGGCGACCCGGCCTTCGACATCACCGCCTTCGAGGTGTGGGGCGCGCTGTGCAACGGAGCCCGGGTCGACGTACTGCCCGGCGACGAGCCGCTCGGCCCCGACGAGGTGCTCGCCGCGCTGCGCGAACTGCGGCCCACGGTCGTCTCCCTCACCGGCACCCTCTTCAACCGCGTCGCCGACATCGACCCGCGGGCCTTTCGCGGGCTGCGCCACCTGTTCGTCGTCGGCGAGGTGATGGACCCGCGCAGGACCCGCGCGGTGCTGGGCGGCGGCGCACCGCCCGCGCACCTCCACAACGGCTACGGCCCCAGCGAGAACGCCACGTTCTCCACGACCCATCTCGTCGGCCGGCTGCCCGACGACGCGGTGAGCGTGCCCATCGGCACCGCCATCACCAACACCACCCTGCACGTGCTGGACGAGGACCTGCGTCCGGTGCCGATCGGGGTGGCGGGCGAGCTCTACGTCGGCGGCCTCGGCGTCGCCCGCGGCTATCTGCGCCGCCCGGACCTCACGGCCGAACGCTTCCTGCCCGATCCCTTCGCCGCCCGGCCGGGCGCGTCGATGTACCGCACCGGCGACCTGGTGAGGTGGCTGCCGGACGGGGCGCTCGACTTCCTCGGCCGGGCCGACCAGCAGGTGAAGATCCGCGGGTACCGGATCGAGCCGGGGGAGATCGAGGCGGCACTCCTCGACCGCGGCGACGTGCGCGAATGCGTGGTGCGGGCCGTCGACGTCGCCGGGGACCGGCGGCTCGTCGCCTATGTCGTCCCGGGGCCCGGACGCCCGCCGTCCGCGGCGGAACTCCTCGGCGGACTGCGCGACCGGCTGCCCTCCCACATGGTCCCCGGCCATGCCGTCCTGCTCGACGCCCTGCCCACGACGGCCAGCGGGAAGACCGACACACGGGCCCTGCCCGGCATCACCGAGGACGACGCCGTCCCCGCGGACGCGGACACCGTGCCGCCCAGGACCGCGACGGAACGCGCGCTGTGGGACATCTGGGCCGACGCCCTGAACGTACGGGCCTTCGGGGTGCACGACAGCTTCTTCCTGATCGGCGGGCACTCGCTGCTCGCGTCGGTGGTGCGCACCGCGGTCCGCGAACGGCTCGGCGTCGCCCTGCCGTTGCGGACCCTGTTCGATCTGCCCACCATCGCGGGGCTCGCCGCCGAGGTCGAACGCGCCGGCGGCGAGGCGGTGGCCGCGCGGACCCGGGCCGGATCGGCCGACGACGCGGATCGAATCGACGGCCTGGTGGCCGAACTCGAACGGCTCGCCGAGACCCGGCGCGCCGAGGGATAGCGGGGGAGAGACATGACGTACACGACGAAGACGGCCGACGCGGTCGACGCCGACCTGCGGGACAGGATCGGACGCCTCCCCGCCGAACAGCGGGCCCTGCTGCGCCAGCGCATGTGGGAGAAGGGCGCCGCCACGGGGCTGCCACCCCTGGACGGGGACGGCGAGGCCCCCGCGTCCTTCACCCAGCGCCGGATGGCGTTCCTGTGCGGGCTCGACCCGGACAGCCCCGCCTACCACAGCCCCGTCGTCCACCGGCTGCGCGGCCCGCTGGACGACACGGCCCTCGAAGCCGCCCTCAACGACCTCGTGCGGCACCACGCCGTCCTGCGCACGGTCCTCCCGGTGCGGGAGGACCGCACCGTCCAGCGGGTCCTGCCCCACCGCCACCTGGACCTGCCCGTCACCGACCTGACCGCGCTGCCCGAGAGCGACCGTCTCCCGGAGGCCGAGCGGCTCGCCCTGGTGGCCGCCGGGGAGCGATTCGACCTGGCCGCGGGGCCGTTGGCGCGGTTCCAACTGCTGCGCGTCGCCGCGGACGACGCGGTCCTGGTGGCCGTCTTCCACCACGCGGTCATCGACGGCTGGTCGGTCGGGGTCTTCCTGCGCGACCTGGGCACCGCGTACGGCGCCCGCCTCGGCGGCCGGGCACCCGAACTGCCCGCCCCCACGGTCGAGTACGCCGAATACGCCCGCTGGCAGCACGAATGGGCCGAGGGCGCCGAGGCCACGGCCCAACTCGACTACTGGGAGCGCCGCTTGACCGGCGCCCCCGACCCGATGCCGCTGCCCGCCGACCGGCCCTGGCCCGAACGGCCCGGAGGCCGCGCCGCGTCCACGGTGTTCACGGTGCCCGCCGAAGTACGCGACGAGCTGCGGCGGTTGTCGGCGCGCACCGGCAGCACGCCGTTCATGGTGCTGCTCGCCGCGTTCCAGATCGTGCTCGCCCGCTACGGCGGCCACGACGACGTGGTGGTCGGCACGCCCGTCGCCAACCGCCGGTACCGGGGCTTCCACGACCTGGTCGGATTCTTCGCCAACTCGGTCGCGCTGCGGTCCCGGATACGCCCCGGGGCGTCCTTCGAGGACTTCCTCGCCGAGGTCCGCACGACCTGCCTGGAGGCGTACGAGAACCAGGACGTCCCCCTGGACCTGGTCGCCCGGCGGCTGCACCCGGAGCGCACCCCCGGCCGCAACCCCGTCTACCAGGTCAACTTCACGCTGCACAACACCCCGCCGCGCGAGGTCGGAAGCCTCCCGGGCGGGATCGCCCTCACCCCGCTCGACCACCTCGACCACGACGCCGCCCGCTTCGACCTCGACCTGAACATCTGGGAGACCGACGACGGCCTGGAGTGCCGGCTCATCCACTCCGCGGACGTGTTCGACACCGCCACCGGCGAACGCCTCGCCCGCTCCCTGACCGTCCTGCTCTCCGCCGCGCTCGCCGACCCCACGGCACCGGTCGGCGCCCTGCCGCTGCTGACGGCCGAGGACACACGGGAGGCGCTGCGCGAGGCGGCCGGTGCCCCGGTGGCCCGCCCCGAGGACGTCCGCGTGGAGCGGCTCTTCGCCGAGCGCGCGCGGGCGCGTCCCGACGCGGTCGCCGTGTCGGGCGCGGGCCGCCCCGACCTGACGTACGGGGAACTCGACCGCCGCGCCAACGGGCTCGCCCACCGGCTGCACGGTCTCGGCGCGGGGCCGGGCGCCGTGGTCGCGGTGCTGCTGCCGCGCGCGCCCGAGGCGGCCGTCGCGCTGCTCGCCGTGCTGAAGAGCGGTGCCGCCTATCTGGCGCTCGACCCGGCGTACCCGAAGTCCCGGCTCGACCACATGCTGCGCGACAGCGGGACCCGGCTGCTGGTCACCGACGCCGGCCTGCGGGACCTGGCGCCCGACGAGGGCGTTTCGGTGGTCACCGTGGACCCGGACGGTGCCGCCCCCGAGGAGGCCGAGGCCCCGCCGCGGGGCGACGTCCGCCCCGACGACCTCATGTACCTGATGTACACGTCCGGTTCGACGGGCGGGCCCAAGGGCGCGATGCTCTCCCACCGCCAGGTCGCCAACTACCTGCTGTGGGCCGTCGAGACGTACCTGCCGCCGGGGGCCGACGGCGCCGTCCCCGTGCACTCCTCGCTCTCCTTCGACCTGACCGTGACGAGTCTGTTCGCACCGCTCCTCGCGGGCCGGTGCCTTCGGTTCGCCGACGACGACGGCACGCCCGGCCACGCCCTGCGCGCCTCCGCCGGGTCCGACACGGACCTCGCCTTCGTCAAGCTCACCCCGTCCCACCTGGGGATGCTCGCGGACGCGGGCGCGCAGGAACGCGCCGGGGAGTGGACCCGCACCCTGGTCGTCGGCGGCGAGGAACTCCTGGAGGAACGGCTCACGGCATGGCGCGGTGCCTCCGGCGGGCCGCGCGTCGTCAACGAGTACGGCCCCACCGAGACCGCCGTGGCCTGCGCCGCGTACGACAGCGCGCACCCGGCCGGCGGCTTCGGCCGCGTACCCATCGGCAGGCCCCTGCACAACGTGCGGCTCCACGTCCTCGACGCATGGCTCAACCCCGTGCCGGTGGGCGCGCCGGGCGAGCTGTACGTCGGCGGGGCCGGCGTCTGCCACGGCTACTGGAACCGCCCCGGCCTGACGGCGGAGCGCTTCGTCCCCGATCCCTTCGGCGAGGAGCCGGGCGGCCGCCTGTACCGGACCGGGGACCGGGTGCGGCGCCTGGCCACCGGTGACCTGGAGTACCTGGGACGCCTCGACGACCAGGTCAAGATCCGCGGCCACCGGATCGAACCGGACGAGGTGGCCGCCGCGCTGGCTCAGGACCCCGAGGTCCGGGAGGCCGCCGTGATCGCCCACGGCGACACTCCGGAGAACCGGCACCTGGTCGCCTTCGTCGGTCCGGGCACGACGACCACCGCCGGCCCGGCGGCCGAGGACGACTGGGTGGACCGCTGGCGGACCCTGTACGAGGACACCTACGGCTCCGCCGAGCGCCCCGCCGACCCGTCCTTCGACCTGGCCGGGTGGAACAGCAGCTACACCGGCGAGCCCCTCGGGGCCGACGCGATGGGCGAGTGGCTGGACGCCACGGTCGAGCGGATCCGCGCGCTCGGGCCCCGCCGGGTCCTCGAGATCGGCTGCGGCACCGGCCTGATCCTCTCCCGGGTCGCCCCCGGCTGCGACCACTACGCGGGCTGCGACCTGTCCGAGCAGGTCATCGACCGGCTGCGGGCCACGGTCGGCGCCGCAGCGGACGGCCGGATCGCGCTGCGGTCCGCTCCTGCCCACCTCGCGATCCGCGACGGAGAGCGCTACGACACCGTCGTCCTCAACTCCGTCGTCCAGTACTTCCCCTCCGTGGAGTATCTGTTCGGGGTCCTGGAGCGGGCCGTCGAGGCGATGCCCGACGGCGGTCACGTCTTCCTCGGCGACCTGCGCAACCTCGCCCTCCTGGAGGCCTTCCACGCCTCCGTGGCCGAGCACCGCGCGCGGCCGGGCACGCCCGCCGACGTCCTGCGCGCCGAGGCCCACTGGCGCATGGAGGCCGAGAACGAACTCTGCCTCCACCCAAGGCTGTTCGACGCGCTGCGCAGCCGGCCGCGCGTCGAGGCGGTCCGGGTCCTGCCGAAGCGGGGGACGGCCGACAACGAACTGACCCGGTACCGCTACGACGTCGTGATCACCGTCGCCGGCCGGGACGCCGCTCGGCACACCGCCGTGGTCCCGGCCGTGGCGCCGCCGTCGCGCGACTGGCAGGCGGAGGGCCTGGACCCCGCCGCCCTGGACGCGCTGCTCGGCTCCGAACGCCCCGACCGCCTCGCGCTGCGCGGCATCCCCAACTCCCGCCTGACGGCGGACCTGCGGCTGCTGGCCCGGCTCTCCGGCGGGGCGCCGGACGCCGTCCGCCCGGGGGCCGACCCCGAGGAGCTGTGCCGGCTGGCGGCGCGCCACGGATACGACGCCGAACCGAGCTGGGCCGACGGGCGTCCCGACGGATCCTTCGACCTGCTACTGCACCGGAGGGGGACGGCTCCCGCACCGCCCCTGCCGCCCGCCGACACCGCCGCGCCCCCGCGGCTCGCCACCGAACCGGCGTGGCGGCCCGCCGCGCTCGCCGCACTGCCCGGCATCGAGGACCGCGTCCGCACCCGGCTCCCCGGCCCCCTGCTGCCTTCGCGGTACGTCGTGCTGCGCCGGCTGCCCCTCACCGCCCACGGCAAGGTGGACCGCGCCGCGCTCGCCGCGCTCCTGGCCACGTCGGCCGCCTTGGCCGCTCCGGCCGACGCGGAGGACCCGGGGGAGGAGGCCGTCGAACTCACCCCCACCGAACGGCGGATGGCCGTCATCTGGAGCGAACTGCTCGGCCGTGACGGCATCGTCCCCCAGAACGACTTCTTCGACCTCGGCGGCCATTCGCTGCTGACGTTCCGTCTGGTCTTCAGGCTGCGCGAGGAGTTCGAGGTGGAGGTGCCGATCCGCGGGCCCTTCGACGCCTCCACGCTCGCCGCCCTGTCCGCCCTGGTCGACGGCATGCTCGCGGAGAAGAACGGTCCCGCGCCGCTCGCGCTCGCGCCCGCCGAACGGGAGGCCACGGCAGCGGCCTCCTTCGCCCAGGAACGCCTGTGGTTCCTCCATCAACTGGACCCGGAGACGGCCCAGTACAACTACCCCGTCTTCGTGCGGCTGACCGGCGAACTCGACGTCGGCCTGCTGCGGCGGTCGCTGACGGAGATCGTGCGGCGGCACGAGGCGCTCAGGACCGTGATCACCGCCCGCGACGGGCGGGCGTACCAGACCGTGCTGCCCGCCGAGCCGGTCGCGCTGCCGGTCACGGACCTGACCGCGCACCCGCCCGAGCGGCGCGAGAGCGAAGCGGGACGGCTCGCCAGGGAGCAGTACGCGGAGCCCTTCGACCTGGCCGCCCCGCCCGTGCTGCGGGCCGGTCTGCTCCGGCTCGACGCCACCGACCACGTCCTGCTGCTCACGGCCCACCACGTGACCGTGGACGGCTGGTCGTCCGCCGTCCTCCTCGAAGAACTCGCCGAGCTGTACGCCGCGGGCCACGAGGGACGGCCGCACCGGCTCGCCGACCTTCCGGTGCAGTACGCCGACTACGCGCTCTGGCAGCACCGGCTCGCGGAGACGGGCCACTTCGACCGGCTGGTGGAGCACTGGACCGGGCGTCTCGACGGCATCCTCGACCTGCCGGGGCTGCCCCTGGACCGCCGCCGCCCGACCCACCCCGAACACCGGGGCGAGAGCCTGCGCTTCCGGATCCCCGCCGGGACCACGGACGCGGTGCGCGCGCTGTGCCGCGAGGAGGACAGCACCCTGTTCATGGCGCTGCTCGCCGCCCTGTACGCGGTGCTGAACCGGCGGACCGGGGAGACCGACCTCGTCGTCGGCTCGGACGTCGCGGGCCGTTCCGACACCAGGACCGAACCGCTGATCGGCTTCTTCGTCAACCAGATCGTGCTGCGCGCCGACCTCACGGGCGCCCCGACCTGGCGGCAGCTCCTCGACCGCACCAAGGCCCTCGCGCTGGACGCCTACGCCCACCAGGACCTGCCGTTCGAGGAGGTCGTCAAGGCCCTCAGCCCGCCGCGCACCCGCAACCACAGCCCGCTGTTCCAGACCAAGCTGGTCCTGAACAACAACCGGCGGGCCGCCGACTCCATGGGCGGTCTGCGGATCAGTCCGTTCTCCGCGGACCTCATCGACACCAGCCGCTTCGACATCACCATCGTCCTGGACGAGGACGACTCCGGGATCGCGGGATTCCTCAACTACGACCCGGAGCTCTTCGACGCCACCACCATGGAGGAACTGCGCGAGCAGTACGTCGCCCTGGTCGCGGACATGGCCGCAAGGCCCGACGCCTCGATAGCCGACGCGCCCCTGCCCACCGCGCCGCCCGCCACCGCGGAACGGCCCGCACCGGGCCGCGGCAGACGGCGCGGCCCCGGGGCGCTGCGCGCCATCACGCCCACCAAGGTCGCCCTCGCCTCGGGCGACGCCGTCACCCAGGAGCCCCTGCGGGAAGGCGCCGCCCTGCCCCTCGTGCTGCGGCCGGTACGCCCCGACGTCGACCCGGTGGCCTGGGCACGCGCCCACCGCGAACGGCTCGACGCCGACCTGGAACGGCACGGCGCCCTGCTGTTCCGCGGCTTCTCGGTGACCGACGCCGACGCACTGGAGCGCTTCGCCTCCGTGTTCGTCGACGACCTCTTCGCCGAGAACGGCGAGCACCCGCGCGCCTCGCTCGGCGGCAACGTCTACACCCCGGTGTTCTTCCCGCCGGAGGAGAAACTCCTCTGGCACAACGAGAACTCCTTCAACGCCGAGGGCCCGACCCGCATCTGGTTCTGCTGCGCCCGCCCGGCCGAGTCCGGCGGCGAGACCCCCGTGGTCGACAGCCGCGCCGTCCACCGCGCCCTCGACCCGGCGCTGCGCGAGGAGTTCACCGCCAAGGGGGTCATGTACGTCCGCAACTACGGCACCGGCCTCGGCCTCGACTGGCGGGACGTCTTCCGCACCGGGGACCGGGCCGAGGCCGAGGCCCGCTGCGCCGAGCAGGGACTGCGCCACACCTGGCACGGCGACCGGCTGCGCACCACCGCCGTACGCCCCGCCGTGCTGCGCCACCCCCGCACCGGCGAGTGGTCCTGGTTCAACCAGGCGCAGCACTGGCACACGTCCTGCCTCGCCCCGGACGTCCGCGCGTCCCTGCTGTCCACGATGGCGCCGGACGAACTGCCCCGCAGCTGCCGCTTCGGCGACGGGACACCGATACCCGACGAGGCCGTCCAGGAGATCCTGCGGGTCTACCAGGAACTGGAGGTCTGCTTCCCCTGGGAGCGCGGCGACGTGATGCTGCTGGACAACATCCTCACCGCCCACGCCCGCAACCCCTTCCGCGGCGAGCGCGAACTCCTCGTCGCCATGGGCGACATGGTGAGGTATCAGTGACGGCGCCGGCCGAGCGGACCCGGCAGGTGGAGGGGTACCGGCTGTCCTTCCAGCAGCAGCGGCTGTGGCGGCTCGCCGAACTCGGCGTGCCGTCCTGGGCGCAGCTCCTCGTCACCGCCGACGGCGACCTGGACGCGGAGCGCCTCGCGGCCGCGCTGCACGGCACGGTGGCCCGGCACGAGATCCTCCGCGCGTCCTATCAGCGGGTGCCCGGGGTACGGACCGCGCTGCTCGTCGTCCGGGACCCGGACGACCTGCGCCCGCACTGGATCCACGAGGACCTGCGGCACCTGGACGAGGCGGCGCGGTCGCGGCGCATCGACGAGGCGGCCCGCGACGAGCGGCGGATGCCGCACGGCGGACCGGACGAGCCGCTCCTGCGGGCCACCCTGTTCGCCCTCGGCACCGGGCGGCACGCCCTCCTGCTCACCACCACCGCCCTCGCCGCCGACGGCCCCGCGCTGCGGCTGCTCGCCGACGAGCTCGCCCAGCGCTACGCCGGCGCACCGCCCGCCGAAGAGGTGCTGCAGTACAGCCAGTTCGCCGAATGGCAGCACCAGGAGTACGGGGAGCAGCAGCACTCGGCGGGGTCGGCGGAAAGTCCCACGCGGCGGCTGTCCCTGCCGCTGCGCCGACCCGAGGGCTCCGGCGGCCCCGAGCGCCGCACCGTCACCGCGCCGCTGCCGGACGGCGTCACGGCCGCCGTGCACGCCTACGCGCGGCGGCGGCGCGTGCGTCCGGGAGCGGTGCTGCTGGCCTGCTGGCAGACGCTGCTCGGCCGGATCAGCGGACAGCGCGACCTCACCGTCGGCACGCTGCTCACCGGCAGGGAGTACGAGGAAACGGCTACCGCCGTCGGCCCGTTCGCCCACTGGGCCGACGTGAGCGCCCGGCTCGACTCCACCGTGGTCCTCGACGCCCTCGCCGCACGGGCCGAACGGGCCCTGTCCGACGCCGAGGAGGCCCACGACGAGACCCCGTCCGCGGGCGGAACGGGCCCGGCGGGCCACGACATCGGCTTCGTCTGCCAGGACCTCACCGCGACGCCGGACGTCCGGGCCGGCGGGACCGACGGCGTGACCTTCACCGTGCTCTGGGACGACGTCGAGACCGAGCACCACGCCCTGCGGCTCCAGTGCGCGCTGGGCCCGGCGGAGGGCCGGACGACGTGGCACTACGACGGTGAGCAGTTCGACGACGCCTACGTACGTGTCCTCGCCGACCAGTACGCGACGCTGCTCGCCGCGCTCCTGGCCGCGCCCGCCGACCCGGTGCGCCGGATGCGCCTTCCCGCGGCGGCCACCGCCGCCCCGCTCCAGAACCGCCCGCCCGAACCGGCGGACGGCTTCTGCCTGCACCATCTCGTCGAGCGGCAGATACGGCGCACCCCGGACGCCCTCGCCGTCGTGGCCGCAGCCGAGCGGCTGACCTTCCGTGAGCTCGGTACCCGGGCCGACCGGTGGAGCCGGTCGCTCCGCGCACGGGGTGTCGGCGTCGAGACCCCGGTGGCGGTGAGCGCGGCCCACTCGGCCCCGCTGCTCGTGGCGCTGCTGGCCGTGCTCAAGGCCGGCGGGACGTACGTACCGCTCGATCCGCAGCTCCCGCCCCTGAGAGCACGGGAGTTGATGGAGCGCGCGGGGTGCCGGCTGCTGCTCACCGACCGTCCGGACGAGGCCGATGTGCCGCGGGGCGTCGAGTGCGTCGACGTGCGGGGCCTGCCGTCCGACGAGGCGGACGCGGGCGTGGGCACGGACGAGGCGCGGCCCGACGACCTCGCGTACATCATGTTCACCTCCGGCTCGACCGGAGCCCCGAAGGGCGTCATGCTCCCGCACCGGGCCGTCTGCGACTACCTGCTGTGGAGCGCGCGGACGTACCACGACGGGGGCGGTGCGGAGGGCGCGGCCGGTGCGGGCGGGGCGATGGCGCACTCCTCGATCGCGTTCGACCTGACCGTGACGAGCCTGTTCCTGCCCTTGGTCACCGGCCGCCCCGTGCACCTCGACCCCGCCTGGCGGGACGCCGTCGCCCTCTCGACGGAACTGGCGGACCGGTCCGGCCTGGACGTGCTCAAGCTGACCCCGTCACACCTGAAGGTCGTCAACCACGCGGTGGATCCGGCGGACTTGGCGGACATCACGGGCTCGCTCGTCCTCGGCGGAGAGACCCTGCACGGCGAGGCGGTCGCCCCTTGGCTGGCCGGCGCCCCGGGGACCAGGGTGTTCAACGAATACGGTCCGACCGAGACCGCCGTCGGCGTGTGCGTCCACGAGGTGGGAGCCGAGGACGCCCGCCCCGGCCCGGTCCCCATCGGCCGGCCCATGGACCACGCCGAGGTCCTGGTCCTGGACGAGGACCTCGAACCCGTGGCCGTGGGCGTGCCGGGGGAGCTCCACATCGGCGGCACGAGTCTCGCCCGCGGTTACGCCGGTGCCCCGGACGCCACCGCCGAACGGTTCGTGCCCCACCCCTTCTCGCCCGAGCCCGGCCGCCGCCTGTACCGCACCGGCGACCTCGCCTGCGTCGGCCCGGACGGCCTGATCCACTGTCTGGGGCGCGTGGACGACCAGATCAAGGTCAACGGCGTACGGGTGGAGCCCGAGGAGATCCGCGCCGCGCTGCTGCGCCATCCCGGGGTACGGGACGCGGCCGTGGTCCTGGTCACGGACGAGGAGCGCGGCGACCACCTGACGGCCTGCGTCGTCACCACGGAGGACGCAGGGAACGCAGAGGAAACAGAAGCAACCACAACCACAGCCACCGACACCCCCGGCACCGACACCGGCCCCCAAGCCCTGCGCGACTTCCTCGCCGAGCGGCTGCCCGCCCAGCTGGTCCCGTCGACGTACGCGAGGACCCGGGCGATCCCCCTCACGCCGAACGGGAAGGTGGACCAGGCCGCCGTACGGGCTCTCGCCCCCGACGGCGGCGCGGCGCAGGCGGTCCCCGCGGCGGGCCGGACGGGGACGCCGCCGCACGGCCCGGTGGAAACCGCCGTGGCCCGCGTCTTCGGGGAACTGCTCGGCGCGGGACCGGTCGCCGCGGACGACGACTTCTTCGACCTGGGCGGTCACTCCCTGCTGGCCGTCCGTCTGATCGCCCGGCTGAACGCGGAGTTCGGCACCGCGCTGCGGGTGCCCGTCCTGTTCACGGAGCCGGACCCGGACGCGGTGGACCCCGACAGCCCGGCCACGCCGCGGCACCTGGCCCGTCTCCTGACGGCGCGCGCCGCCGCCGACCTCGCCCTCTCGGAGGACATCGTCGCGCTGCGGCCCCGGGGCGAGGGCACCCCGCTCTTCTGCGTCCACCCCGCAGGCGGCGAGGCCATCGGCTTCCGTCATCTCGCCGCCCGCTCGGAACTCCGCAGTCCGCTCTACGCCCTCCAGACACCGCCGACGGCTTCGGCGGACGGCGCCCCGCACGAGGACCAGAGCGTCGAGGCGCTGGCCGCCCGCTATCTGAAGGCCATCCGCACCGTCGCGCCGACCGGCCCCTATCTGCTCCTCGGCTGGTCCATGGGCGGACTCGTGGCCTTCGAGATGGCCCGGCTCCTCGAACAGCAGGGGGAGCGGACCGCGATGCTCTTCCTCGTCGAGAGCTACCTGTCCGAGCAGCTCCCGGACTCCGACGAGGACAGCGACGAGGCGGCGGGCGCCGACGGGGCCGACGCGGGCGGCGAGACCGACGCCGAACGCCTCGATCTGGACCTCCGTCTCCGCGCCAACCGCACCCATCTGCGCGCCGCCCGCGCCTACCGCCCGTCGGCGTACGTCGGCCCGGTGTCCCTCGTCCAGGCCGACCGGCAGGACCCGGACGTCCGGCAGGCCGCGGCCCGCTCCTGGTCCCGCGTCTGCGCGCCCGAGCAGCTCACCCGCCACGTCCTGGAAGGCGACCATCTGACCCTGTTCACGCCGCCGTACGTCACCGAACTCGCCCGCCTGATCGACCGGTTGACGCCTGAGACGCCTTAGGGGTACGCGCGGCGGCCGGGCTCAGGCCGTGGTGGCCCCGGCGATGCGCTCGCCCAGTTCCTCGGCCGTGACGCCGCCCGGCTCACGGCCGAGGCGCACGCTCTCGGCGGCGGCGTGCTGCAGGACCGCGTTCACCGGCGTGGGCACGCCGTGGATGCGGCCGAGCAGGACCACCTCGCCGTTCAGGTAGTCCGTCTCGATCGAGCCGGCGCCCCGCGCCAGGCTCTGCCAGGTCGAGCTGCGGGCGCGTTGGCCGGGGACCGGCTGCGGGTCGACCGTGCCGGTGCGCAGTTCGGTGAGCTCGGCGCCGCTCGCGCAGGCGATGCCCGCGGCGTCGAGGACAGCGGTGCCCTCGGCCTTCGCGCGGGCGACCAGGTCCTGCGCGGCGGGGTCCGCGGCGGAACCGCACACGGCCTCGACCACGTTGGCGAGATTGCCGAGCAGCTTGCCGTACTTCCAGCGCATCACGTCCGGCACCGCCGGGGCCAGGAAGCGGGCCTTTTCCAGGTCGTCCGCGATCCGCCGGGCGGTCTCGTCCGTGCCGGCGCCGTAGCGGCCGATGACCAGGGCGCCGGTGCAGGGGCCGCAGGGCGCGAGGACCTCGCCCGGGTTCAGGTGGCTGCTGGGCAGGATCACGCAGACGCCGTACACCTCGCGGAAGCGGCGCAGCGCCAGACGCTCGTTCTCCACGCCGTTCTGGGCGCACACCACGGGCAGGCGTTGGCCCGCCGTGCCGCCGCCCGCCACCGGCCGCGCGGCCCAGGCGTCGAGGGCGGCCACGCTGTCCTGGGTCTTGACGGCGAGCACGAGCACGTCGTCCGCGCGCAGTTCGACGTCCTCGGGCCCCGCCACGACCGGCACGTCCAGGGTGAGCGTGCCGGTGGGGACCGTCAGCCGCAGGCCGTGCGCGCGCAGCGCCTCGAAGTGCGCGCCCCGGGCGACCAGGACGACGGACTGCCCGCTCTCGTGCAGCCGTCCTCCGATCGAACCGCCGACCGCTCCGGACCCGATGATGATGTAGCGCATTCCGCTCCCTGGCTTTCCGCTTCAGGCGTCGTACGGGGTGCTGCCGCGGCGCCCGGTCCACCGCACCCCCGCGGCGTACCACTCGGCGAGTTCCTGGGCGTGCCGCTCGACCTCCTGGTCGTCGGCGCCGGTCAGGACGTAGGCAGCCAAGTAGTGGGCGGACTTCACGCCCCCCTGGTACGTCGAGCCCACCGTACCCCGCAGGCGTTCCTCCACCACGAAGGGCGGGGGATCCTCGGGCAGGGCCGCGAGGGTGGCCCGTTCGGGATAGAAGACGACCCAGCCCGCGCTCCGGCCGGGCGCGACGCCGTGCATGCCGGTGTCGGCGGGGGCGCGCGGGTCGACCTGGGCGCGGAACCACTGCTCGTCGAGGCCGAAGCCGGTGGCGGCGCGGATGGCGGGGGAGGTCAGGGCGCCGCCGGTCCTGCTGCCGATCTCGCACAGCACCAGACGGTCGTCCGGCGTGTGGAAGACCTCCAGGTGGAAGGTGGTGCACTCGGGGGTGGGCAGCGCGTCGAGGACCGTGCGCGCGTAGCCGATGAGCCGGTCCGTCAGGGGGTGGTCGCGGGTGAGCTGCGCCGAGCCGAGGTAGATCCCGTCGTGGAAGGACAGGCAGTCGTTGAGGTAGCGCGAGACGAAGGTGGCCACCGGTGCGCCCGCCGCGACGAGCCCGTCCACGACGTACATCCGGCCTTCCACGAATTCTTCCACTTCGGCATGTTCGGGCAGTCCCTCGGCGAGGAGCCGGGCCAGATCGTCCGGGCCGCGCAGCACCCGGGTGCCGGTGGAACCCGAACCGAGCGCCGGTTTCACCACGACGGGATAGCCGTGTTCGCGGACGAAGCCGAGGAGGTCGAAGAGCACGCGTATCGGGGCGAATTCGGGTACTTCGAGGCCGCTTCGGCGCACCAGGGTCTTCATATGGATCTTGTCGCGGAACGCGAGGGCGCCGGCGTGGTCCTGGCCCGGCACGCCGAGCAGCTCCCGCAGCCGCGCGGCGCGCAGCAGATCGCTCTCCATGCGGGCGATGACGGCGGCGAAGGGTACACGATCGGCGAGTTCGAGGGCCGCCAGTTCCGTCGCGCCGCTCTCGCGATAGCCGGCGACAGGGACGGCGTCCGGCACGTGCCGGTACTGCGGGAATTTTTCCTCGGAGACCAGGAGATACGGCCGTACGCCCGTATCGGCGCCCCACTTGTCGTACGGAGTGTCCGCATAGTCGCTGTCCACAAAAGCCAGAACACGCCGCTCTGCGCCAGATTTCACCCAGCACCTCCCAGGACTCCTGATAAGCGCGCACCCGGCCGCACGCGCCATCAAGGCTAGAGGCGTGAGCCCAGGTCAGGGCCGTCCTGGCAGATACCCCGGCTTTACCTCGGAAAGATTGTTCTGCTCATTCTGACCGTGTAGGAAGAACGGTGAACTCAAGATCTTGATCTTGCGCATGTACTGGGGGGAAGTTGAAGAACCAACGGATTCTCGATGCAACGCCATCGGCTCACGAGCACGAACTGGCGAATTACCTGCACACCCTCGCAGGCCTGCTCGATCTGGAAATGTACGCACGGGCGCGGCAGTTCGTCGCGGAGCTCTCCGGCCACCCCGTACCGGAGCGGGACCGCGCGCCGTCCCCCCGCCCGCCGCGCGAGAGACGGCCCGACGAGCCGCTCCTGCACGCCCTCCTGGCCGGCAAGCGCGCGGCCGCCGCCGAGCGCGGCGTCACCCTCCGGCTCGCCGACAGCCGGCCGCCCGCCCGCCCCGCCGTCGCCTCGCGCGACCTGGTGACCGTGCTCGGCAACCTCATCGACAACGCTGTCGACGCGGCGGCCGCACACCCGGCGGCGAAGCCCTTCGCCGAGGTCGGCATGTGGGCGGAGCCCGGCGCCACGGTCCTGAGCGTCGCCGACAACGGCCCCGGGGTCCCGACCGCCCTGCGCACGGCGGTCTTCCGCGAGGGCTGGTCGACGAAGAAGGCGCCGCCGCACCGCGGCCGCGGGGTCGGCCTCGCGCTCGTCGACGGCGTCGCGCGCCGCTACGGCGGCTCGGTCCGGCTGACTGAACGGCCCGGCGGCGGGGCCGTGTTCACGGTCCGGCTGCCCCGCAATCCGCCCGTGGCGGCGGGAGCCGCGCCATGATCGACGTGCTGGTCGTGGACGACGACTTCTACGTCGCCGAGGTCAACTCCGGTTATGTGTCGCGCGTTCCGGGCTTCCGTGTCATGGGCCGGGCCCACACGGCCGCCGAGGCGCTGATGGCCGTCGAGCGCGGCGGCGTCGACCTGATGCTGCTCGACCACTACCTCCCCGACGAGGACGGGCTGCAACTGGTGCGCAGGCTCCGCAGGCTCGGGCACGAGACCGACGTCATCATGGTCTCGGCGGCCCACGGGGCCGAGCTCGTGCGCTCGGCGCTGCGCAACGGCGTCCTGCAGTACCTGGTCAAACCGTTCACCTTCGCGGCGCTGCGGGCCAAACTGACGTCGTACGCGCAGATGCGGGACCGTCTCGACGGCTTCGACTCGCTGGGCCAGGGCGAGGTGGACGAGATCTTCGGCACGCTCCACGCGCCGGTCCGGGCGGAGGTGCCGCCCAAGGGCTACTCGGCGGCGACCACCGAGCGCATCCGCGACGAACTGCTCCGCGCCGGACGGGCGTTGTCCGCGCAGGAGGTGGCCGACCTCACCGGGGTGAGCCGCTCCACCGCGCAGCGCTACCTCAAGCACCTCGAGGAGCGCGGCAGCGTCCAACTCGCCCTGAAATACGGGGGTGCCGGACGCCCCGAGCACCACTACGAGTCCGCGCGCTCCCGCTGAGCCGCCGCCGAGCCCACCCGGGACGACACGTCCGGCGCCTGTGCCGGGCACGCCCCGCGCCACCGGGCCCCGCACCCGAAGGGTGCGGGGCCCGTGTCGTCCCGTTGGCGCAATCCGGCCGTTACTGCCTGGTAATCAAAAGAAGCAGAAGGGGCTTTCCGCGGTAAAGCCACAGTGCACGCAGAACCGTGTCCCCGGTCGGCCGCTGATCTAGTGTCCGTCTCGATCCCAAGCTCCTCACCTGCAAGGACACCGGAGACCTGACTATGGGCGTGACACGCCGTACGCTCCGTCTGGGGGCCTTCCTGCTGGCTCCCGGCTACCACGTCGCCTCCTGGCGGCACCCCACGGCCCACGCGGACGGCGGCCTGGACTTCGCGCACTACCGCGACCTTCTGCACACCGCCGAGCGCGGCAAGTTCGACATGTTCTTCGTCGCCGACGGCGTCGGCATCCGCACGCCGTACCGCGATGCCGACGACCTGAGCCGCTGGGGCCGCTTCCTCCAGTTCGACCCGCTGACGCTGCTGTCCGCGCTCGCCGTGCACACCACGCACATCGGGCTCGCGGCGACCGCGTCGACGACGTACAACGAACCGTTCCACATCGCGCGGAAGTTCGCCTCGATCGACCACCTCAGCGCCGGCCGGGCCGCCTGGAACATCGTCACCTCGGTGACGGACGCCGAGGCGAAGAACTTCAACCGCGACGCCCAGCCCGACCACGGCTCGCGCTACCAGCGCGCCAGGGAGTTCATGGAGGTCGTCACCGGCCTCTGGGACAGCTGGGACGACGACGCGTTCGGCTACGACAAGGCGTCCGGGCGCTACTTCGACCCCGACAAGCTGCACGTCCTCGACCACAAGGGCGAGCACTTCTCGGTGCGCGGTCCGCTCAACGTGGCCCGCCCGCCGCAGGGTTACCCCGTCCTCATCCAGGCGGGCGCCTCCGCGGACGGCCAGGACTTCGCCGCCCGCTGGGCCGAGGTGGTGTTCACCGCCGCCCAGACCCTGGACGAGGCGCGGACGTTCTACCGCGGCATCAAGCGGCAGGCCGCCGCCTACGGGCGCGACGGCGACCAGATGAAGGTGATGCCCGGCCTCTTCCCCGTGATCGGCCGCACGCGCGCCGAGGCCGAGGACAAGTACGCCGTGCTCCAGGACCTGGTCGACCCCGTCGTCGGCCTCGGACTGCTCACCCAGCTCCTCGGCGACATCGACATCTCGGGCTTCCCGCTGGACGAGCCGCTGCCCGAACTGCCGCCCACCCAGGGCAGCACGAGCCGCCAGCAGCTCGTCTACGACAAGGCCCGCCGCGAGGGCCTCACGATCAGGGAGCTGTACCAGTCGCTCACCGGGGGCCGCGGACACCGCATCGTCATCGGCACCCCGCAGGACGTCGCCGACCTCATGGAGGAGTGGTTCACCGGGGAGGCCGCCGACGGCTTCAACGTCATGCCGCCCGTGCTCCCCGAGGGCCTGGACGACTTCGTCGACCTCGTCGTGCCCGAACTGCAGCGCCGGGGTCTGTTCCGCACCGAGTACGAGAGCACCACCCTGCGCGGAAACCTCGGCATCGACCGGCCCGCCCGCGGCGCCGCCGCCGAGCTCCCGCTCGGCACGGGCCCGTTCCAAGTCCAGGAGTGAGGACACCTCATGCCGTCCTTCGGTAGAACCCTCAGCGAGATACCGCCCTCCCCGCTGGTGACGGTCGACCGGCTGCTGCGCTCCGGCGCGCACGCCGAACCGGTGCCGCTCCAGCAGGGCAAGACCGTCTTCGAGCCGTGTGTACGGCCCGGCCCCTGGGAGCGCGCCGAGTTCGGCATCGCGGCCCACGAGCACGCGCCGCCCGCCGGAGTGCCCGCGCTGCGCGCGGCGTTCGCCGACGCCGCCGGCCGACGCCGGGGCACCGACGTCGACCCCGGCCAGATCCTGGTGACCAGCGGTGCCACGCACGCCATCGCGGTGACCCTGCACGCGATCCTGGCGCCGGGCGACGAGGTCCTCATCCTCTCCCCGCAGTGGCTGTTCGCCACCGGCCTGGTGTGGGCGGCCGGCGGGACGCCCCGCGAGGTGCCGGTCTTCCTGGAGCTGAGCGAGGACCCCGGCTTCGACTTCATCGCCGCGATCGAGCGGGCCGTCGGCCCGCGCACCCGGGCGATCTACTTCAACAACCCCAACAACCCCACCGGTTTCCGCCTCGACGAGCGGGCCCTGGGCGCGCTCGCCGCGCTGGCCGAGCGGCACGACCTGTGGCTCATCGCCGACAACGCGTACGAGAACTACGACTTCGGCGACGACGGCTTCCTCGACACGGCGACCGTCCCCGGCGCCGCCGAGCGCACCTTCTCGGTGCACAGCTGCAGCAAGACGTACGCGATGCCCGGCGCCCGCGTCGGCCATCTGATCTCGCCGCCCGGCGCGGAGGAGATCCTCACCAAGTGGTCGCTGCACACGCTGTACTCGGTGTCCACGGCCGCGCAGTACACCGCGTTCAAGGCGCTCGCCACACCCGCCGACGAGCTCGCGCGGCGCCGGGCGGCGGCGGAGCGCGCCTGGCACCGCGCGGACGCCGCCCTGGAGATCCCGCACACGCGCGTCACCGGCGGCCTCTACACCTTCCTCGACCTGGCCCGCTACGGCGACGGCGAGGAGTTCGTGCGCCGCTGCGCCGAGGCGGGGGTGGGACTCGCGCCGGGCCGCGTGTTCGGCGCGCACTGCGACGGCTGGGCCCGGCTCTGCTTCACCGCGGCGCCCGAAGAGGCCGTCGAGGACGCCATCGGCCGTATCAACAAGATCTACTGGGAGGGCGGCCGTGACCGTTGACACCACCGTGGCCGGTCCGGCCGCGGCTTCCGCGCTGGCCCCGTACCTGCACCGGTACGCGAGCCCGGCGCAGCTCGGACTCAAGATCAACGCGTACCGGGGCTACGAGATCGAGGGCCTCGCCGAAGCCCTGCGCGCACCGGACCTGCACGACGCCCCCGTCGAATGCGTGATGGTCGGCGACTCCTACTTCATGACCCACCTGGGCCGCGCCGGCACCACGCTGACCGGCGCCGACGAGCAGGAGTGGGGCCTTGCCACCCTCACCGGCCTGGTGGCCGAGGTGCGCAAGGCCCTGGACGCCGCATTCCCCTCCGGGAAGCGGCCGTTCCTCCTCGCCGACCTGCCGGACGGGGCGACCCGCGACACCGCCACGGCCCGCACCGCCGCCGACCGGTTCGTCGCGGCCGGCGCGGACGCGGTCAAGATCGAGGTGGCGGGCGAGGGCGAGTTCGCCTGCATCGAGGCGGTGGCCGCGACCGGCACCCCGACCCTCGCCCACCTCGGCTACACCCCGCAGAGCGGCGGCCTGACCCGGCACGGCGACGCCCTCGACGGCGCGCTCGCCCTCTTCGCGCAGGCCCGCAGGGCCCGGTCAGCGGGCGGCTGCGGCCTGATCGTCGAGATGGTCAGCGAGGCCGTGAACCAGGCCCTGAGCCGGCCGCACCCCGAAGGCCTGCCGCTGTACTCGGTGTTCAGCGGCCGGGCCCGCTGGGGCGGCCAGAGCCTCAACCTGTGGGACGCCGTCGTACGCCCCGTGCCCGGCGGCCGCTACTTCCCGCCGACCCCGGTGATCGACGCCGCCGAGGTGGCCGAGCGCTACACCCCGGAGCTGATCGCCGACCGGATGCGCGAGCTGGTCCGGCTCAGCCTCGCCGGCTGGTTCCCGCTCTCCCCGCGCACCGCACTGACCCCCCGCGAGACGGCCGAGATCACCGGCATCGACCCCTGGAGTGCCTCATGACCACCGCCGAACCGGTCACCGCCGCACAGGTGACCCCCGGATCGGACACGGCCGTCTTCGACGAGCTCGAATCGGCCGTTCGCACCTACTGCCGGCGCTTCCCCGCCGTGTTCACCCGCGCGTCGGGACACCGGATGTGGGACGCGGACGGCCGCGAGTACATCGACTTCCTCTCGGGCGCGGGCGCCCTGAACTACGGCCACAACCCGCCCGAGGTCCGCGCCGCGCTCATCGACTACCTCCAGGCCGACGGACCGGTCCACGGCCTCGACCTGCACACCGGCGCCAAGGCCGCGTTCCTGCACCGCTTCCGCGAGGTGGTGCTCGCGCCGCGCGGGCTCGACCACCGGGTGCAGTTCACCGGACCGACCGGCACCAACGCCGTCGAGGCGGCGTTCAAGACGGCCCGCAGGGTCACCGGACGCACCGACATCATCGCCTTCACCGGCGGCTTCCACGGCCTCTCGCTCGGCGCGCTCGCCGCGTCCGCGACCTCCTTCAAGCGCGGCGCGGCCGGCGTGCCGCTCGGCCACGTCACGCGCATGCCCTACGAGGGGTACGCGGGCGACGGCGTCGACACCATCGACCTCCTCACCCGCATGCTCGACGACCCGGGCAGCGGCATCGACCTGCCCGCCGCCTTCGTGGTGGAGACCGTGCAGGGCGAGGGCGGCCTCGCGGCGGCGAGCGCGCCGTGGCTGCGTCGGCTCGCCGACGTGGCGCGCGAGCGCGGCATCCTGCTGATCGTCGACGACATCCAGGCCGGGTGCGGGCGCACCGGCACCTTCTTCAGCTTCGAAGAGGCGGGCATCGTCCCCGACCTGATCTGCCTGTCCAAGTCCATCAGCGGCTTCGGCCTGCCGATGGCCCTCGTCCTGGTCCGCCCCGAGCTCGACCAGCTGGGCCCCGGCGAGCACAGCGGCACCTTCCGCGGCAACAACCTCGCCTTCGTCACCGCCACGGCCTGCCTGGACCGCTGGGCGGACCCGGAGTTCGCCGCCCGGGTGCTGCGCAACGCCGCGGCCCTGGAGGAGCGGCTCACCGAGCTCGCCGCCGCGTTCTCCGACCTCGGCTGCGCCGTCGTCGGCCGCGGCCTGATCCGCGGCCTCGCCTTCACCGACCCGGCGCTCGCCGACAAGGTGTCGCGCGCCGCCTTCACGCGCGGGCTCCTGGTGGAGACGTCCGGCGCCCGCGGCCAGGTCCTCAAGATCATGCCGCCGATCGTGGCGGACGCCGGGGAACTGGCCCCCGGCCTCTCCCTCCTCGCCGACGCCGTCGCGGCGGCCGCGGCAGACCACGCATCCGAAGGGGACCCCCGTTGAGCATCGCCGAGCACGAGCACACCATCGAAGGCGGCCTCGGAGAAGGCCACGAGGACGGCCACGAGCACGGCATCGACGAGACCGTGCTGCGCCGCATCGCCGACTCCTGGCCCCGGCGTGCCACGATCCGCACCGACCTGGACCAGATAGCGGAGCCGGAGGAGTACGACGAGCTGCTGCCGGACTACCCGGAGCGCCTGCTGCCGTTCGCCGAGCACCCGCTGTACCTCGCGGCCACGCCCGAGCAGCGCCAGAAGGTCCTCACCATGGCGTGGCTCGTCTACAACGAGCGGGTCATCGCGGCCGAGGAGCACGTCGCCAACCCGACCTTCGCCATGATCATGCACGGCGCCTTCCCGGGCGCCGACAGCGTCCAGCTCAAGCGCGCCGTCCAGCAGACGCACGTGGACGAGGTCTGGCACACGTACATGCACATGATCGCGATGCAGCGCACGCGTGAGGTGCGGCAGGTCACCGGCGAGCCCTCCTACCCGCACACCGTCACCTATCGCCGCCTCCTTGAGGCCGACGCGAAGGTGTCGGAGCGCTGGGAACGCGACCTGCTGAAGCTGGTGTGGACGACCGTCTCGGAGATCAGCGTCAACGCCTATCTGGAGCTGCTCTCCCGCGACAAGACCGTCCAGCCGCTGCACGCCCTGGTGCCCCGGCTGCACGCCCGCGACGAGTCCGCGCACTCCTCCGTCATGGTCGAGGTCGCCAAGGCGCTGTACGTCCACATGAACACCGAGCAGCGCCGCGCCTTCGTCGACTCGCTGCCCAAGGCGCTGCACGCCTTCGTGGAGCAGGACTTCGCGGTGTGGCCGGGCATCCTCAGGGCGGCGGGCTTCGAGAAGGCCGACGAGATCGTCGAGGACTGCCGGCGCGAGGCCGGCGCGGGCCTGCTGGTGCGCGACTTCTCCGGGGTGCGGCGCATCGTGCGCGAGATGGAGCTAGAGGACCAGGTCGACTTCGACTTCGGGGCCGAGTGACGTGAGGCTCACCGCGGGCGGCCGCCGACTCGCCGCCGCAGCCCTCGTCCAGTCGCTCGGCATCGGCCTGTTCATGGCGAGCTCCATGGCGTACTTCACCCGGCAGGTCGACCTCTCGGCCAACCAGGTGGGCTCCGGGCTCGCCCTCGCCGGCGTCGTGGCCCTGGCGATCTCGCTGCTCGGCGGGGTCCTCGCCGACCGGTACGGGGCGCGGCGGGTGCTCGCCGCCGTGTACCTGGGGCGCGGGGTGTGCTGCGCGGCGTACGTCCTCGTCACGGACTTCTGGCAGTTCATGGTGGTGACGCTGTGCGCGGTGGCCTGCGACCGGGCGGGGCCACCGGTGCTCCAGGCGCTGGTCGCCGTGGCCGTGCCGGAACGCCAGGAGCGCACCAGGCTGCTCGCGGTGGTCAACGTCGTACGCAACTGCGGACTCGGGGTCGGCGCGATGGCGGCCGGTGTCGCCCTCGCCAGCGACACCCAGACCGCCTACCGGGTCACGCTGATCGCCATCGGTCTCGCCTTCCTGGGCGGCGCGGTGCTCGTGCTGCGGGTGCCCGAACTGGCCGCGCCCTCGAAGGCGGCCGGGGCCGCACAGGAGGACGCGGCCGAACGGCCGGCGCGGGGGAGGGTGCTGCCCGACGCGCGCTATCTGACGCTGACCGGGCTCAACTTCCTGCTGTTCTTCTTCGACACGATGCTGCTCGTCGCGATGCCCGTGTGGATCCTGGAGCACACGGACGCCCCACGGGCCACCGTGTCCGTGCTGTTCGCGCTGAACACCGTGCTCGTCGTGGTGCTGCAGATCCCGGTCAGCAAGCTGGCCAGCAGCCAGCGGCGCACCACCCGGATGCTCACGTGGACGGGCGCCGTGCTCGCGGTGAGCAGCCTGTGCTTCGCCGCGTCCGGCTCCGTCGGCGGCGGCCCCGCCGTGGCCTGGCTGGCCGCCGCCGTGGTGACGCTCTCCCTGGCCGAGGTGATCGCCAACTCCGCGGTGTGGGACCTGTCCATCGCCCTGGCTCCCGAGGAACAGCGCGGACGCTACCTGTCCGTGTTCAACCTGAGCGTGGCCGGACAGCGGGTGCTCGGACCCGTGATGGTCACCGGGCTGCTCCTCGGTTCGGGCTCGCTCGGCTGGGTGGTGGCCGCGGCGGTGCTCGTGGTGGCGGGACTCGCGGCCGAGCGGGTCGCCCGCGCGGCCGGGGAGCGGATGCGCACGGCGGTGCCCGTCGATGCCTGAACTGTCCGTCCTCGCCTGCGCGTCCGTCGCCGTGTTCGTCGGCGCGCTGGTCCAGGGCAGCCTGGGCGTGGGCCTCGCCCTGGTGTCGGCGCCGGTGGTGCAGATCGCCGCGCCGGACCTCATGCCGGGCTCGCTGCTCGTGGTCGCCGCCGTGCTGGCCGCGCTCGGGGCGGTCCGGGAGATCTCCCACACCGACTGGTATGGCGTCTCCTGGGCGATGGCCGGGCGGATCGCGGGCACGGCGGCGGCCTCGTACGTGATCCTCGTGGTCTCGGTGCCGACGCTCGACCTGCTCTCGGCAGGCATCACCCTCGGCGTCGTCTCGCTCCTGGCCTTCGACCCGGCCCGGCTGCCCAGGAACCGGGGCACGCTCATCGCCTCCGGCGCGGTGGCGGGCCTGACCGGGACGACGTCGTCCATCGGCGGGCCGTTCATCGCGCTCGTCTACCACCGGGAGCCCGGACCCACGGTCCGCGGCACCCTCAGCGTCTTCTACACCGCGGGGACGCTGCTCTCACTCGTCTCCCTCACCGTCGTCGGCCGCCTGCCGCGCGAGCAACTGGCCTTCGGGGCGCTGCTGTTGCCCGCGGTGGTGGTCGGCTTCGCGCTGTCGGGGCCGGTCCGGCGGCGGGTGGACGGCAGCGGTCGGATGCGCGGCGCGGTACTCGTCCTCGCGGTCGTCGCCGCGCTCGTCCTCATCGTCCGGGGGCTGGCCGCCATCCTCTCGGGGTGAGGGCCGCGCGGCGCCGTGAGCGCGTCGCCGCCATGCCAGGAGCGCGTCCGCCCGGACGCGCGAGCACACGTACGGAGAAAGGAACGGATCATGCGGGTGGGGTTTGCGGGACTGGGGTCCATGGGCGGGGGAATGTGCCGTCGGCTGGCCGACCGTGGCTTCGACGTGGTCGTGTACGACGCCGACGCGTCCGTCGCCGCGGCGGCCGGCGAGCATCCGGGCGTGCGCACGGCGGCGGCCGTCGCGGACCTGGCCGCGCCGGTCGTGGTCACCATGCTCCCCGACGGCGCGGCCGTCCGGCAGGTGGCCGAGGAGCTGCTCCCGCACCTCGCCGCGGGATCCCTGATCGTCGACACGGGCTCCTCGGCGCCCGAGGACACCCTCGCCCTCGGCCGCGCCGCCGCCGCGCACGGGGTGTCCGTGGTGGACGCGCCGGTCTCCGGCTCCCCGGCCGCCGCGCGCGCGGGCGAGCTGACGCTGATGGCCGCGGGGGGACCCGACGACGTGGCGCGGGCGGAGGAGGTGCTCGGCGCGCTCGGCAGGGTGTACCGGGTGGGCCCCGCGGGCGCGGGCCACGCGCTGAAGGCGCTCAACAACCTGCTCTCCGCGGTCAATCTCGCCGCGGTCGCCGAAGTCATGCTCGCCGGGCGGGCGTTCGGCCTGGAGCCCGCGGCGATGCTGGAGGTCATCAACGCCTCCACGGGCCGCAACCATGCCTCGCAGACCAAGCTCCCCGACCACGTGCTGCCCGGCACCTTCGACTCGGGCTTCGCACTGCGCCTGATGCTCAAGGACATCCGCATCGGCACCTCGCTGCTCGACTCGGCGGGCGGCCCCGCCGCCTTCGGGCACGCCTGCCAAGATCTTTGGGAGAAGGCGCACGACGAGCTGCCCGAGGGTGCCGACAACGTCGAGGTCGTGCGCTGGCTGGAGAACGCATCGGGACGGGAGCTGCGCGCATGACCCACGAGAACAACGAGGACGCACCGCGGATCGCGGTCATCGGCGGCCAGGTCGCCACCCTGAAGAAGGCACGGCAGGCCGGATTCGACATCGTCTGGGTGTACGGCCCGCACGAACTCGACACGGCAGGCCTGGAGTTGGTGGCCGAGGCCCACCTCACGGACTACCGCGACCCGCGGGCGGTCGCCGATCTGCTGGCCGCCGTGCACCGGCACCGGCCGCTGGCCCGGGTCATCTCGATGATCGAGGACGGCCTGGAGTCGGCGGCGGCCGCGACGACGGCCCTCGGCCTGCCCGGCACCGGCCTCGACACCGTCCGCGTGCTCCAGGACAAGCTGGCCTTCCGTGAACTGCTCGCCGAGCGGGGCATCGAGGGGGTCGCCTCACGCCTCGGACACGACGAGGCCGACATCCGTGCCTTCGTCGCCGAGTTCGGGCCCGCGGTGATCAAGCCCCGGTACGGGTCCGGGAGCCTCGGCGTACGGCTGGTGCCGGGGCCCGAAGCGGTCGCCGAAGTAGCGGCCTGGGCAGCGGAGTTCGGGCTGCACACGTTCGTGATGGAGCAGTATCTGCGCGGCCCCGAGTTCAGCGTGGAGGCCTTCAGCTTCGCGGGCGAGCACGTGGTCGTCGCGTACACCGCCAAGGAGAAGCTGGACTCGTTCGTCGAGGTCGGGCACATACAGCCCGCGGGCCTCGACGCGGACGCCACGGCCGCGATCGCGTCCCTGGTCGGCCGGATGCTGGACGCCGTTGGGGTGACGGACGGCCCCTCGCACAGCGAGGTCATCCTCACCGCCGACGGCCCCCGCCTGGTGGAGTCGCACAACCGGCGCGGCGGCGACCGGATCGCCGACCTGGCCACCGAGGTGTACGGGACCGACATCGACGCGCTCGCCTTCCTCTGGTACGCGGGCCGCACCGCGCCCATCACGCCGGGACCGGCCAGGGGCGGCGGCGCCATCCGCTTCCTGACCGCGGAACCGGGCGTCGTCGAGTCCGTCACCGGCGCCGACGACGTGCGCGCCGACCCGCGGGTGGTGGCCCTCCAGCTCTCCGTCGCGCCCGGCGACACGGTGGACCCGATCGCCTGGTCGTACGACCGGTCCGGGCTGCTCATGGTCCGCGGTGAGTCGGCCGACGACGCGCGGGAGCTGGCCCACGAACTGGCCGCCCGGATCACGGTCAGGACCCGGCCCGAGGCGGCGCCCGGCGCACCGCGCTCCATCACGGCCGTGGCCCCCCGGCCGGAACGGCTGCTCGGCAGCACGCCCACCGGGACGGGCACGTGACCACCGCGGCGCCCACGGTCGGCGCCCGTGAGCTGCGCACCGCGCTGCGGGGGCACGCCTCCGGCGTCGCGGTGCTCACCGCGGCCACGCCGGCCGGCCCCGCCGGGGTGACGATCACGTCGTTCACCTCGGTGAGCGCGGAACCGGCGCTTGTCTCCTTCGCGCTCGCCGCGTCCTCCTCGACGTGGGCGAGGGTCAAGGACTGCGAGCGGTTCGGGATCCAGCTGCTCGGCGCGGACCAGCGCGACGTGGCCGAGCGGTTCGCGGCGAAGGGCGTCGACCGGTTCGCGCCGCCCACCCGCTGGCACGAGGGCCCGCACGGGGTGCCGCTGCTCGACGACTGCGCGGCCTGGCTGGTCGGCGTGCGCCACCACCGGATGACGCTCGGCGACCACGAGCTGGTCGTCTGCGCCGTGGAGCACGTACGGATCGGCGCCCCGGGCGACAGCCTGGTCCATCTGCACGGGGCCCTGCACGCGGCCCCGCGGAGACCGGAAAGCCCACAGACGTAAGACAGTTCAGAGAGGTGATCCCCATGGGCAAGCTCTACGAGGGGCTGACTCCCGCGCTGCGCGAGTTCATCGCGCAGGCCCCCATGTACTTCGCGGCCACGGCACCGCTGTCCCCGGACGGACACGTCAATGTCTCCCCGAAGGGCGGCATGGACACCTTCGCCGTCCTCGACGACACGACGGTGGCCTACCTGGACCTCATCGGTTCCGGGGCCGAGACCATCGCGCACGTGCGCGAGAGCGGCCGGATCACCTTGATGTTCTGTTCGTTCACCCGCCGCCCCAAGACGCTCCGGCTGTACGGCACGGCCCGCTGCGTCTTCCCGGACGCCCCCGAGTGGGACACCCTGATCGGCCACTTCGGCAAGCACCCGATCCCGCGCTCCATCATGGTCGTCTCCCTCACCCGCATCACCGACTCCTGCGGATTCACGGTCCCGGAGATGGACCTGGTCCGCGAGCGCGACCTCCAGGACCAGTGGGGCCTGCGCAAGTCGGACCAGGCGCTGGAGGACTACATGCGCGAGAAGAACGCCTCCAGCATCGACGGACTGCCGGCGCGGCCGCGGCAGGAGGTGGGCTCCCGCTCCACGACCCGAGTGGCGGACAGAAGCTGACCGCATCGCCTGGGACCGTGGAGGCTCGGGCCGTTCCGGTCCGCATCGGTGCGAGAGAGCGGGAGCAGTCCTCCATGATCGTGGTCGCCATGCCCAGTCCCGGGCCCCAGACGTCCGGCCGGTACCCGGCGGTGGGCCGATGACCGTGCTCGGCACGCGCGCCCTGGGGCGGGCCTCGCTCGCCCGGCAACTGCTGCTCGACCGGGCCGACCTGCCGGTCCTCGACGCCGTGGCGCACCTCGGCGGGCTGCAGGCGCAGGAACCGCAGGAGCCGTTCGTCGGGCTGTGGACCCGGCTGCGGGGGTTCGCGCCGGACACGCTGTCCGACCTGCTCGTCGAGCGGCGGGTCGTGCGTACGCATCTCATGCGCCGCACGGTCCACCTCGTCACGGCCGACGACGTGCTGGCGTGGCGGGCCCGGCACGATCCGATGCTGCGCCAGCGCGTGCTCGGGGTCTACCGCCGCGACTTCGACGGCGTGGACCTCGACGAACTCGCCGCCGCGGGGCGGGCGGTGATGGCCGACGGCGAGCCGCGTTCCCTGTCCGAGCTCGCGCGGTCCGTCGCCGACCGGTGGCCCGGGGCGGCGCCGCGGGCCCTGGGGGAGATGCTCGTCGCCGGTCTCGTGCCGATGGTGCAGCTGCCGCCGCGCGGGCTGTGGCGCACCAAGGCCGGCGTGCGCAATCTGCCGGTCGCCGCCTGGCTGGGGCGCGAGATCGACCCGCCGGCCGAGGACGGCGCCGACCCGGTCGGCGAGCAGCTGGTCCGCCGCTACCTGGCGGCCTTCGGGCCCGCCGCCACGGCCGACCTGCGGGCCTGGAGCGGACTCGCCGGGCTCCCCGCCGCCGTCGCCGCGGTGCGGGACGAACTGGTCTCCTTCCGCGACGACCGGGGACGCGAACTGCTCGACCTCCCCGACGCGCCGCGGCGACGGCGGCGGGGA
>NZ_LIRJ01000097.1 GCF_001419745.1 Streptomyces silaceus
CCCGCGCGATCCCGAAGTCGAGCAGCCAGGGCCCGTCGGAGGCGAGCAGCACGTTCCCGGGCTTCACGTCCCGGTGGACGACCCCCGCCGTGTGCACGGCGTCCAGCGCGTACGCGACGCCCGCGGCGAGCCGCAGCACCGCGGACGGCGCCAGCGGCCCGTGGTCCTTGAGCGCGTCGTCGAGCGGCACCCCGGGCACGTAGCGCGTGGCGAGCCAGGGCCGCTCGGCCCCCGCGTCGTGGTCGACGACGGGCACGAGGTGGTAGCCGGAGACGCGCCGCGCCGCGGCGACCTCGCGGGCGAAGCGCTCACGGAAGGCGGCGGTGCTGTGCGGATCCCGCGTGTACTCGGCGCGGATCAGCTTCAGGGCGACCGGCTGCCCGCCCCGGCTGCGGGAGAGGTACACCGTGCCCATGCCGCCCTCGCCGATCCGGGCGAGCAGCCGGTAGCCGGAGACTTCCCGAGGGTCCTCGGCACGCAACGGCTTCGGTACCGCACCCGTCATCTGTTGCCCCCCTGTCTCCGGTGTGCTGAGGCGGAGCGTATCGCGCGGGAATTGGTTGCTTCCGGGACGCGGAATGGGTGATGAGATTCGCCATATCCCATCAATTCGGGCATTTGGTCTAAGGTGGGTGAGATTGTCTGACGGAGGTACGAGCTCCGCCGGGAGCGGAGACGCAAGCTCCGCTCCGAAGCACAGGGAAAGGTCGCGGGTAGGGCGATGACGGAAGCCATTCTGCTGGTCGGCGGGCAGGGCACCCGGCTGCGGCCGGTCACGGTCCACACGCCGAAGCCGATGGTCCCCGCGGCCGGCGTCCCGTTCCTGGCCCACCAGCTCGCCCGCCTCGCGGCCGCCGGCGTCGACCACGTCGTGATGGCCACCTGCTATCTCGCCGAGGTCTTCGAGCCGCACTTCGGCGACGGATCGGCGTACGGCCTGGAACTGGAGTACGTCGTCGAGGACCGGCCCCTCGGCACCGGCGGCGCCATCCGCAACGCCGCCCGGCGGCTGCGGTGCGGCGGCGACGAGCCCGTGCTCGTGTTCAACGGCGACATCCTCAGCGGCCTCGACATCCGCGGCCTGGTCGCCACGCACACGCGGCGTGACGCCGACGTCACGCTCCACCTCGCCCGCGTCGACGACCCCCGCGCCTTCGGTCTCGTACCGACCGACGGCGACGGCCGCGTCCTCGCGTTCACCGAGAAGCCGGTGACGCCCGAGGAGATCGTCACGGACCAGATCAACGCGGGCGCGTACGTCTTCCGGCGGTCCGTGATCGACACGATCCCCGAAGGGCGCGCCGTGTCCGTGGAGCGGGAGACCTTCCCGGCGCTGCTCGCCGAGGGCGCGTATCTGCACGGACAGGTCGAGGACACCTACTGGCTGGACCTCGGCCGCCCCGAGGCCCTCGTCCAGGCCTCCGCCGATCTCGTGCGCGGGGTCATCGAATCGCCCGCGCTCCCCGGCGAGCGGGGCGAGGCGCTCGTGCTGCCCGGCGCCGAGGTCGCGGCGGACGCCAGCCTCGCCGCAGGGACCGTCGTGGGCGCCGGTGCCCGCATCGGCGCGGGGGCGGTCGTGCACGGTTCCGTCGTGCTCGACGGCGCCGACGTCGGCGCGGGCACCGACATCCGGCAGAGCCTGGTCGGCGCGGGTGCCCGCATCGGCCGCCGCACCGTCCTGCACGGCGCGGTCGTGGGGGACGGGGCGCAGGTGGGGGCCGACAACGAACTGCGGACCGGGGCGCGGGTGTGGTGCGAGGCGGTGCTGCCCGACGCGGCGCTCCGCTTCTCGCCCGACGAGCCGACCCTGTCCCGTACCACCGAAGGGCTGTGAGCAGTGACCGTGAACCTCCCCCAGAACGACGTCCTCGAAGGCCTCGCCGCGCGGCTGCCGGAGGAGTGGGCCGCGACCCCGCTGACGGTCGTCATGCCCACGTACAACGAAGCGGGCAACCTGCCCGGCATGGCCGAGGCCCTGATGGCGCTCCCGCTGCCCGGCCTGCGCCTCCTCGTCGTCGACGACTCCAGCCCCGACGGCACCGGACAGATCGCCGAGCGCTTCGCGGAGCGGTACGGCAGCGCCCGTATGAGCGTCCTGCACCGCACCGAGAAGGACGGCCTCGGCCGCGCCTACGCGGCGGGCATGGCGCGGGCCGTCGCCGAGGGCGCGCACTACGTCCTGCAGATGGACGCCGACGGCAGCCACCCGGTCGAGAAGGCCGCCGAGCTGCTCGGCGTCGCCCTCGCCACGGACGCGGGCGTCGTCATCGGCAGCCGGTACGTCCAGGGCGGCACGCTCTCCGACGCGTGGGGCGCCCACCGCAGGCTGCTCTCCCGCTGGGCCAACGCGTACGCGGGCACCATCCTCGGCACCCGCGTCCGCGACATCACCGGCGGCTTCAACCTGTGGCGCGCCGACGCCCTGCGCGCCATCGACCTCGCGTCGGTGGACAGCGCGGGCTACAGCTTCCAGGTCGAGATGAAGTACCGCGCGCTGCGCCGTGGCTTCGGCGTCATGGAGGTGCCGATCCACTTCGAGGACCGCACGGTCGGCGAGTCGAAGATGAACCTGATGGTGCAGCTGGAGTCGGTCGTCATGCCGTGGAAGCTGCGGCTCGACGCGCGAGCGCGCGGACGGGGCGGCGCGGGGGTGCGGGGATGAGCGCGTCCACGCTGCGCGAGGCGCCGCCGGAGCCGGTGGCCGCGCCGGTGCCCGTCGGCCCCGCGCCCGCCGTGCCCGCGCCGTCCCGCTTCTCCTTCGCCCGGCTGCGCCGGCTGTTCCTGGAGGTCGTGAAGTTCGGCCTGGTCGGCGGCAGCGGTGTCGCCGTGAACCTGGTCGTCTTCAACCTCCTTCTGCACGGCATGGGTTCGGGCCCGATGACGGCCACGGTCCTGGCCAGCTGCGTCGCCATGGGCACCAACTACCTCGGCTTCCGCTTCTTCGCCTACCGCGACCGCGCCTCGCGCACGAAGCGCCAGATCGCCCTCTTCTTCGTCTTCAGCGGCATCGGCGTGGCGATGGAGAGCGTCCTGTTCTACGCGGCGTACCACGGCGCGGGCATGAGCGGGCCGCTCGGCTCCAACATCGCCAAGGGTCTGTCGATCGTCCTGGCCTCGGCGTTCCGTTTCCTGGTCTACCGGACGTGGGTCTTCCAGCACGATGCGCGTCGCCACTAACGGGGTCATACGGCCGGCCGCCCGGGCCGCCGCGCTGCTCGTCGTCGTCCTGCTCCTCCTCGTGATCGTCCGCCTGCCCTGGGCGGGCGACCTCGGCGTCCACGCGGCCACGATCGAGCGCCTGCGCCACGACCTGGCCGACCCGGGCAACCCCCTGGTCGACGCCGACACCCCGAGCCCGTACTACTCCCCGTGGATGCTGCTGCTCGGCTGCCTGGCCAAGGCGACGGGCCTCGGCACGTTCGTGGTGCTGCGGGTCGCCGCGGTGGCCGGGCTCGGGCTGCTGGTCACGGGCGTGTGGCACTTCGTGCGTACGCTGACGGAGCGGCGGACGGCGCCGCCGCTGGCGCTGCTGTGCCTGCTGCTGCTCTGGGGTCCGGCCCTGTTCAACTGGAGCGGCTTTCTCGGCCTCAACTCCCTCGCCCTGACGGTCTCCTACCCGAGTACCTTCGCGCTCGGGCTCTCCTTCCACTTCTGGGCGCTGCTGCGGAAGTCCCTGCGGGGGGCGGGCGAGACCGCGGGATGGCCGGCCTTCCTGGGCCTCGGCCTCCTCTGGTCGGTCATCCTCCTGAGCCATCAGTTCACCGGTGTGGTCGCCTCGTTCGGGGCGCTGGCGATGGTCCTCGGCGCGCGGCCGTGGCCGGCGCGGCAGACGCTGGTGCGCCTGGCGGCGGGCCTCGCGCTGGGTCTCGCCGCGCTGACGGCCTGGCCGTACTACTCCTTCTTCGACCTGCTCGGCATGGGAGGCCTGGAGGAGATCCACCGCTCGCTGTACCGCCATCTGCTGCCGCACTTCGGCCTGGCGCTGATCGGCGTCGCGGCGCTGGCGCTCCGCTGGCGCAGGGACCGCCGCGATCCCCTGGTCCTCTTCTTCCTCCTCGGTGCCGCGATGTTCGCGGCGGGCGGCCTGACCGGCCACTACTCCTGGGGCCGCGTGCTGCCGGCGGCCCTGATCCCGGCGCAGCTGGCGGCGGCCGTCGAGGTCTTCGAGGCGGGCCGCGCGGGGGTGCGGCGCGCCTTCGCGGCCGTGCTGGGCGCGGCGCTGCTCGTCGGCGCGTGGACGCAGGCGGGAACGCTCGGGTACGTGGTCCCGCGCGACGCGCTCCCGGCGCCGGTCGCCGCCAGGTCCAAGCCCCCGTGGCCGGGCTACAACTGGCTCACCCCGCAGGTCGGTTACGGCGACGTGGTGATGGCGAAGACGTTCCCGTCCCGCCAGATCCCGGCCTACGGCCCCTACACGGTGGCCCCCGGCTACCCGGACTTCTTCCTCCCCGACCAGGAGACCCGCCTCGCGGCGGTCCACTCCTACTTCGCCCCGGACACGTCTCGCGCGCAACGCCTGGAGATCCTGCGCCGGTACGGGGTGCGGTGGATCGTGGCCTACCCCGGCGACGGCGGCCTGCGCCCCGGTGATCCCGCCCTGCGGGAGGCGGGGCGGGGGCCGCGGGGGCAGGTGCTGTACGAGGTCGTCAGCCGATCATGATCTCGTAGCGGAGCTGCTGCCGGTGGGCGGGCATGACCATCAAGTCGGCCTGGAGGGGCCTGTCCTCACGGTCGAGCGTCACTCTCTTGAGCCGGAGCACCGGCTCGGCCGGCCCCAGGCGCAGGGCGTCCCGCTCGTCGGCGTCGGGCATACGGGCGGTCACGTCCTCACGGACGCGGACACCGACGTGACCGAGCGCGGCGAGAAGCGTCACGGCGCCACCGCGGATCTTCCCCGTCCCGGCGAGGGGCGTACCGCGGGCGATGGCCACCGGGTAGTAGGTGTCCGTCAACTCGCAGGGTTCACCGTCGAGTTCGATGACGCGACGGCGTACGACGACGGTGTCTCCGGGGCCGACACCGAGGAGCCCCGCGACGTCGTCCGGCGCGGGAACCTCGCCGGCGTGGACGATCCGCTGGGTCCCCTTGCCGCCCCGGGCGGCGGCCTCCTCGCCCCAGGCATCGGACTGCCCCTTCTCTCGGGGCGTCAGATAGGGCATGGAGGTACTGACCCAGGTGGGGTCGCTCATGGTGTGCTCCTGCGCAGGCGCGGGGATGGGGTGCGGCGGCGTTCCGCCGGTGATCAGCATGGGCCACGGCTCGGTGAGGAGGTGTTCGCGGCAGTCCGCGCCCCGGTGCGGGCGGCGGATCGCCAGGCCCGCCAGGCGCGCGACATGTGGACTGCCTCGTCGCACTCCTCGCCCGCCCGACAGGCGTCGCACGTCTCTGTGTGCCCCAGGAGGGCTCGGTACGTTTCCTGCGCCTTCCGCTCCGCGACGTTCATGAATGCCTCCCTCGAAGCCCGTCGCGGGCGACGCGGAGCAAGGAGGTGACGGCCCGGACGGGACAGAGGTCGCCGGGGAGGCGGGGCGGTACGGCCCAGTACAGGCCGGTCGGGCCGCGCAGGTCGGAGGCCGGCACGCTCAGGTAGTGGCCAGGGCCCAGCATCGGCGCCTCCGGGTGGCCCCAGTGCGCGGTCGGGTACCGCTCGACGAGCGCGTGGTACTTGTCCTGCGGCCGGTCGTGGATGACGGGGCCGTCGAGCACCCGCGCGAGCGTCGCGGTGACGGTCTCCAGGTCGCCGGTCCCGGCGGCGGCGTGCACGAGCGGGGCCGTGAGGCACACGGAGTTGAATCGGGTGCCGAGTGGCAGCAGCGTGATGCCGTGCTCCTGCCACTCCCTGTGTGCCCGGCGCGCATCCTCCTGAGCGCGCGCCGGCCAGTCGAAGGCGGCGCCCGTGAGCGCCGGGGGCGCACCGCTTGCCGTGCTGAGGGCTCGGCCCGAAATCTTGACCACGTCGACTCCCGATCGGTCGGCCGTACTCCGGGCCTTACGCGCGGGCGCCGGGGCTCTTGCTCTGCCGTTCGACGCTAGGAGCGCGATGTGCGTCACGACCAGCAATGTGCAGGGATGTGCGTGCGGCAACTCTGGAGGCGGATATATGGAGTTGAAGCCTTGACCCGGTTCGGTGAGGGAGCGAAGTTGGTGCACATCAGCGCACGTGTATCGGAGGGCAGCCATGGCGTTACTGTTCATCGGTATCGACCCGGAGACGGGCCAGAGCGGATCACCGACGGTATGGGTCGACACCGACACCTCCGACCTCGTCCTCCAGGGCTACATCGCGGACGACCGGACACGCGAGCGGTGTGTGCAGAACACTGCGCCCGGGCACGACAAGGGCATTCCGTCCCATGAAACCGTGATCCGATTCCCCGCCCACCTCGTCCCGCTGTTGAGGGAGGCCTGCGATGCCGCAGAACGAGCTGCGCTTTGACGAGCTCTTGGAGGGCGCCGAGCACTCCGCCGTCCATCTGGAGATGAGGGACCAGTACGGAGTGGGGGACGAGGCGGACGACTTCCTGGAGTGGAAGAACACGGGACGGCGGGACGCCGATCCGCGCTCCGCGTACTGGGCCCCGTGGGTGAACCTGGTCCAGCGGGCCGTGGAGCGCGGTGTGACGGTACGCCGGGCCCGTGTCGTGTCCGAGCCGGTCACCGACTACATCCGCTACGAGCACGCCGGCGCGGACGTCAATGTCTTCGCCGGGGAACAAGTGCGGTGGTTGCCCCGCCGAAGGGCTGCCGACCTGCTGCTCCCGGGCTGCGACCTGTGGATCTTCGACGGCCGGAGCGTGCTGTTCAATCACTTCACGGGTGACGGGGACTGGGCGGATCCGCCCCTGGAGCTGCGCGCCGACGATGCCCTCGTGAAGCAGTGCGTCGACGCCTTCGAAATGGTGTGGGATCGAGGCATCCCTCACGACGCGTACGAGATCCACTGACAGGAAGCTCCGGACAGGCCGGCTCATGCCCATATCCCCGTCGTCATCGGCCCAAGCGGCGCGCGAGAACGTGGCGAGCCAGCTGCGTGCGATGCGCAAGGACGCAGGCCTGACGGTCGTCGAGCTGGCCAGGCGGTGCGGCTGGCACCATGCCAAGACGTCCCGCATCGAGAACGCCAGGACACCGCCCTCACCCACCGACATCCGGCTGTGGTGCACGGCGTGCCGGGCCGCTGACCGGGTGCGGGACCTCGTCGCTGCCTCGCTCGACGCGGAGTCCATGTACACCGAGTGGCGTCGCCGGACGCGCATGGGGCTGCGCCGACTGCAGGAAAGTTACGTGCAGTTGTACCGCTCCACCGGTGTGTTCCGGGTCTACTCGCCGACCCTCGTTCCCGGACTCCTGCAGACGGAGGGGTACAGCCGCGCTCTGCTCAGCGGCAACGCGCGCCTGCTCGACATCCCGGACGACTCCGGGGAGGCAGCGGCGGCCCGGCTCCGGCGGTCGAAGATCATCCATGAGCCCGGCCACCGTTTCCTCTTCCTCATCGAAGAGGGAGCCCTTCGCTACCGGTTGGGCGATCAGGCCGACATGGCGGCGCAGCTCGGCCACCTGCTCACCGCCGGGGCGGTCCCGTCGGTGTCGCTCGGCATCATCCCCAGCCGCACTCCCGAGCGTGCGGTGTGGCCGCAGGAGTTGTTCCACATCTACGACGACACCCTCGTGTCGGTCGAACTGCTCTCCGCGCAGGTCAACATCACGCAACCCTCGGAGATCGAGCTCTACTTGCAGGCCTTCGAGCAACTGCGCGGCATGGCCGTGTACGGTGCCGAAGCCCGGGAGCTGATCGTGCGGGCCATCGAGGCGTTGCGCTGACGACGACGCCCAAGGGGCGGCCGCATGGCCGCCCCCAAGGGAACGTCAGCGCGTCAGTGCTCCCGCAAGGCGCGCCGCCCTGCGGAGGCGTGGGCCCGCCTTGGTGCCTGCCTTGCGGGCCAGGGGGCGTATGACCTTCGACGTCACTCCTGTGGGGGTCCAGCGGAACTGGAGGCGGCCCGAGGCCCGGCCTTCCGGTTCCACCGTCACCTCGTGCGGGAGCGCGCCGCCGCGGTAGTCCACCCGGGCCGTGAGGCTCGGGAAGGTGAGCGGGGCCAGGAGCAGGGACGTGTTGCGCAGGGGGCCCGACGTCAGCTGAAGGACCGGGTGCCGCGTGCCCGCGAAGCCGTTCAGGGGGAGCGGCGCCGCCGCCAGGTCCAGGCGCGCCGTGCCCTCGAAGACGCCGGGACGCACCGGGTCCAGGCGGAACGGCGTCTTCATGCGGCGGCGGCCGGGGGCCAGGAGGAGGGTCGCCACCTGGGGGCCCACGGGCAGGCGCAGGCCCGGGTCGTACGTGCGGACGGAGAGGACGACACAAGCCCCCGGTCCCCGTTCCACCCGCGTGATCTCGTGGCGGAACTGCGCGCTCGGGAACGGGCGGGAGTCCAGCCCCTGGTCCGTCAGGTCGAGTTCCGCGCGCGCCGACGCCGACTCCGGCACCCGCCCGCCCCAGTACGTCCGGCCCTCCGCGTCCACCGACGTCTCGCGCGGCGCCACCCCGTGGCCGAGGCCCCGCGCCGCCAGCTGCGCCTCGGCGAGCCGGTTGTCGCGGACCAGTTGGAGTACGACCCGCTCGGCGCGGGGCAGCCGCGCGTACGCACCCGGGGCGAGCTCCGCCAGGTACGGGTTCACGATGTCCGCGAAGCCCGTCAGCCACTCCTCGTCGCGGAACGGCAGATCCCCCGCGTACATCCGGAAGTCGTGCTTGAGGAACTTGTAGTCCTTGGCCTCCCGGACGGCCGCGTGACCGCTCGACTCCAGGAACGCGTCGATCAGGCCCTGGACGTGGATGCGGTCGCGGACGTTCGTCAGCTTGTGCCGCTGGTTGGAGATCGACGCCGACTCGGCCGCCTCATAGGGCGCGATGTACCAGCGGTACACCGGATCGGGGATGACCGTGAAGGACCTCGCCAGGCAGTACGCCTGCGCCGAGAACAGCTGGTCCTCGTAGTGGATGCCCTCCGGGAAGCGGAGGCCGTTCCTGTCCAGGAACTCCCTGCGGTACATCTTGCTCGTCGACAGGTGCTCGAAGAACAGCGCCGGCTCGGCCTCGATGCCCTCCACCGTGCGGCGCTCCGCCACCAGGTGCGGCATCCAGGTGGAGGTGCGGCCCGTGTCCACCCGGACCCGCTCCACCGCGCCCATCACGAAGTCGACCTCCCGCTCCCGGTGCGCCGCGAGCAGCAACTCCACCGCCCGCTCGGGCAGTTCGTCGTCGCTGTCCAGGAACATCAGGAACGGCGACCGCGCGATGTCCAGCGCGCGGTTGCGCGGCGCGCTGCAGCCGCCGCTGTTCCGCGGGAGCCGGAGATAGCTGACGCGCTCGTCCTCCGCCGCCAACTGCCGTGCGACCTCGGGGGTGTTGTCCGTCGAGTGGTCGTCACTGATGATGATCTCGATGTTCGCGTGCGTCTGGCGCCGCAGCGAGGCCACCGCGCGCGGCAGCCGCTCCGCGTCGTTGTAGACGATCACCGTGACGGTGACGTCGGGCGTGGTCGCCGTGGTGGTCATCGGGCCGCCTCCTCGGGCGTCGGGGCCGGGGTGCGCTCGTCGACCGGCGTCACGGGCGGCAGGGACTCCTCGCTCTCGCCGAGGAAGACCCGGCGCACGACGCGTTCGGCGGCGCGCCCGTCGTCGTACTCGCAGAAGCGGTGCCGGAACACGTCGCGCGCCTTGGCCGACTCCTCGTCGCGCCACGCGCCCGAGGTGAACAGCTCCGTCAACTCCTCCTGCGTACGCGCCACATGGCCCGGCGCGTGCTCCATCAGGTCGAAGTACACGCCGCGCGTCTTCGCGTACGTCTCCCAGTCGTCGGCGAAGATCACGACCGGCCGGTCGAGGTTGGCGTAGTCGAACATGATCGACGAGTAGTCCGTGACCAGCGCGTCCGCCGCGAGCGACAGGTCCTCGACCGGGTCGTACGAGGAGACGTCGATGACCCGGCCGCTCTTGCGCAGCCCGGCCAGCGGGGACGCCGCGCCGCCGTAGAAGTAGTGCCCGCGCACCAGGAGCACGGTGTCCTCGCCGAGCCAGTCGGCGAGCGTCGCCAGGTCCAGGCGCGGGGTCCACGCCGCCTCGTAGTCGCGGTGCGTGGGCGCGTACAGGATCGCCCGCTTGCCCGGCGCGATGCCGAGCCGCTCCCGGATGGCGCGGACGTCGGCGGCCGTGGCGCCGTAGAAGACGTCGTTGCGCGGGTAGCCGTAGTCCAGCGAGGTGTAGTGCGAGGGGTAGGCGCGCTCCCACATCTCCGTGGAGTGGCCGTTCGCGGAGACGCTGTAGTCCCAGCGGTCCACGCGCGCGAGCAGGCTGTGGAAGTTCAGGCCCTTCGCCGCGGCCGGGTAGTCCAGCTGGTCCAGGCCCATGCGCTTGAGCGGCGTGCCGTGGTGCGTCTGGAGGTGGACCGAGTCCGGGCGCTTGACGACCGCGTTCGGGAAGTTGGCGTTGTTCACCAGGTACTTGGCGCGGGCCAGCACCTCCCAGTAGCGGCGCGTGCCGGGCACGACGTGGTCGGTGCCGGGCGGCAGCAGCGGCACGTTCGCCGCCGTGACGATCCACACCGGGTGGATGTGCGGGGCGAGCTCGCCGAGCTTCGCCGCGATGGCCGCCGGGTTGCAGGCCACGCCCCGGTCCCAGTACGCGGTGAACACCGCGAGGTTCGGGTCGACGGGCCGCTCGAGGGCCCTGCGGTAGCGCAGGTCGCGGACCTTCACGCCCACCTTGTGCTTGCGCGAGACGACCGCCGAACGCAGCTTGCGCCGCTGCTGGTTGGCCGTCTGGAACGTGCGGTACTTGGTGTACGCGTCCTCTTCGAGGAGCCGGCGCCGCACGCCCTCCAGGCCGCCGGGGTGCTGGTGCCCCTTCGGCCGCCAGGCGACCGCCGCCCTGGACGCGCGGTGGAAGAACTCCTTGCGCACCGCGTCCGGCAGCTTCTCGCGGGCCACGACGCGCAGGCAGTCGCCGACCATCACGTCGTAGAGCGCCCCGCGGGGCGCCGCCGGCAGGCCCCGGTCCGCGGCGAGCCGCAGCAGCGACTCATAGCGCTCGATGACGCCGTACCGCTCCTCGGGCGCACCCTTGGGCAGGCTCTCCGCGCGCAACTCCCGTACGTTCAGCGCCACATGGTCGAGCGTCGCGAGGCGGTCCGCGACGAGCAGCGCGGCGTACGCGGCGAACGTCTCGTCGTCCACGGCCAGTTCGTCGCGGTGCGCCCGCCAGAAGTCCGCCCGCAGCACCCGGGTGCCGAGCAGCGGCGTGGCCTTCAGGAGGTCCGGGCAGTCCGCGAGCGGCAGGTCGCGCCCGCCCTGGCGGACCAGGAACCTCCCGTCGGGGCCCGGCATCCCCTGGTGGCGCCACGTCGAGCGGACGTGGTCCACGACCAGGACGTCCACGCCGTCCGGCAGTCCGGCGGCGCGGTCGGCGACGGCGCGCGGCGCGCCGGTGGGGACGCTGTCCTTGCTGTGCACGAACTGCAGCCACCGGCCGCCCGCCCGCGCGGCACCCGCCGCGCGGGCCGCGCCGTCGCCCGTGCCCTCGGGCAGCGGCACGACGATGACACCGGGCCGGTCCGCGGCGGCGGCCTGCGCCGAGGGGCCCACGGCGGCGACGATCACCTCGACGCCGGGCGCGGCCTGCGCGGTGAGCGCGTCCAGGCCGGCGCCGAGGTGCCCCTGGACGTTGCGCCCGTGGACGACGACGCTCAGCTCGGGTGCGTCGGTGACGCTCGGCTCGGGCACGGCGGTGCCCCCCTCTCGTGTGCTCATGCGGTGGCCGTTCCTCGGTGGGCGAGCATCCGGTCGACGACACGGCGCGAGGCCTGGCCGTCGTCCAGGTCGCAGAACTCGGCGCGGAACTCCTCGTACGCCTTCCGGTACGGCGCGGTCGTCGCGTCGAGGTCCTTCAGCGCGGCGATCAGCTCGTCGGAGGTGGGCAGCAGCGGCCCCGGCGCGCGCTTCTCGAAGTCGAAGTAGAAGCCGCGCAGCCGGTCGCGGTAGTGCTCCAGGTCGTACGTGAAGAACAGCATCGGACGGCCCGTCACGGCGAAGTCGAACATCACCGAGGAGTAGTCGGTGATCATGACGTCCGCGATCAGGAGCAGGTCCATGATGTCCGGGTAGCTCGCCACGTCCCACACGAAGCCGTCGCCCGCGCCGGGCACCGGCTCCACGATGTGCGCGTGCGGCCGGACCAGCAGGACGTGGTCCTCGCCCAGCTCCTCGCGCGCCTTCGCCAGGTCGAGGCGCAGGTCGAGCAGGAAGCCGCCGCGGTGACGCTGCTTGTCCTCGCGCCAGGTCGGCGCGTACAGGACGACCTTCTTGCCCTCGGGCAGGCCGAGCGCCCGGCGCACCTTCTCCGCGCGCTTGGCGCGGTCGGGGGCGAGCAGCACGTCGTTGCGCGGGTAGCCGGCCTCCAGGAGCTCGCCGTCCACGTCGCCGCCGAACCGGAAGGCGCTGCGCATGATCGGCGTGCTGAACCGGTTCGGCGAGAGCAGCATCGTCCACTGGTGGCGCTCGCGGTCCAGGTCCTGGAGGTACTGCGTGCTCGCGAAGTGGTCGTTGTCGAAGTCGAAGCCGATCCGCTTCAGCGGGGTGCCGTGCCAGGTCTGGATGATCTGCTGGCCCTCGCGCCGCTCCAGCCAGCGCGGGAAGTGCGTGTTGCCCACGATGTAGCGGGAGCGGGCCATCGCCTCGTAGTACTCGGGGCTGTGCACGCGCACGGCCTTCGCGGTGGCCGGGACCTCGCACTGGCCGTCCTTGACGACCCACAGGTGCTCCAGGGGCAGGGCGCGGCGGACCAGCTCCTCGTGGATGGCGCGCGGCGAGTCGCCGTACATGCGGCCGCCGAAGACGTCGTACAGGACGGCCTCGCGCAGCGGCTCGTGGCGGGCGGCCGGGTAGGCCTCGGTGCGCAGCCGGGTCTGGCGGTAGCGGCTGCGCTCGTCGGGGCGCAGCTCGGAGTGGGCCATCAGGGCGAGCTGGTCGTACTGGCGGGCCTGCAGCTCGACGCGCTTGCCGTGTGCCTCGGCCTCCAGGGGGAGGTCGCCGTGGACCGGCGGGGCGAGCTGGACGGCGGTGCGGGAGCCGTCGGGCTTCTGCACGGAGGGCCACCAGAAGCCGGAGCGCAGCGGGGTGCCGGTGGCGTGGCGGTCGGTGGGGGCGGGCACGAAGCTCGCCTCGAAGCGGCCGTCCCGCGCCGTCGCCGGGAACGTGTACTCGTGGCCCGACCAGGTCTGCCGCAGGACGATCGCCAGGTCGTGGCTGCCGGTCGCGGGGTAGCTGCCGGTGAGGGTGACGGTGCCGTCGGGGCGTACGGAGACGTGGTCCACGAGGGGCTGGACGGGCTGGTCGCAGAACTGGAGGTACCCGCCGGGGCTGCGCCGGGCGTAGACCGTGCGGTCGGCGTCCTCCTGCGCGAACTGGGCGCCGGAGAAGCCCTCGCGGTCGTCCAGGATCAGGGCCAGGCGGGTCGACGCGGGCTCGGCGCCGGTGGTCTCGACGACCTCCACGGACATGTCCCACCGCGCGATCGACCGCTCCGCCTGCGTCGGGCGCAGGCGTTCGTGGTTCTCGCGGACCTCCGTCAGCTCCGGCGTGCGCACGCGGGCCGTGAAGGGGACGCGGCCCTCCCGCGGCGCGTCCAGGTCCAGCGGGACCGTGCGGATCGTGCCGGACTCGCGGTGGCGCATGCGCAGGCGCGGCTCGCCGTCCGGAGCCGTGCGCAGCACACCGCGTACGACCAGGTCGGGACCCTCGGCGCGGACCTCCAGGGCGCGGGCGTGCGCCGTCTCGACGCGCAGGGCCAGCTCGCCGTCCTGGATCTGCGGGGCCACCCGGACGTCCTGGGTCACCCAGTGCGCGGGCGGCGTCTGGCCGGAGCCCGTGCCCGCGCCGTACAACGGGCCGCGCCGCGGCGTGGAGCCCGTGCCGGCCACGGCGATCCGGACGTACCAGAGACCGTCGACCCACTTGCCGCGGTGGCGCAGGCGCGAGGGGTTCACCAGGGCGTTGAAGCCGGCCCAGTCGGCGTGCCGGAACTCGGCGCCGGAGGCCACCGTCGCCTCGGGCTCCAGATGGCTGCGCGCGGGCACGAGCACCGTGCGGCGGCTGCCCTTCTCCTTGAGGATCAGCGACTTCATCGCCTTGGTGCGCGACTCGGCGCCGAGCTGGCGGGCGAAGGCCCAGCCGGACAGCCACAGCTTGTCGTCGTGCCAGGCGGCCTCGTCGAGGCGGCTGCGCAGCCGCAGCTCGGGGTCGAGGCGCAGGACCGCGTCGGGGACGGGGGCGGTCGGGTCGAGGAAGGGGTAGTCGGCCTTCGGGTGCAGCGTCCCGGTCACGGGGATCGAGCCGGGGTGCTCCTTCTCGAACTCCAGCTGCCCGATCAGCTCGTCCAGGCGCCGGTGCACGGTCAGGTACAGCTTCAGCTTGTGCGGCACGTGCAGCGCGCGGACGGCGTCCTGGCCGATCTCGCGGACCAGCCGGCCCACGTGCTCCAGGAAGGCCTCCTGGTAGGCGGCGTCCGAGCCGGGCAGCACCTTCCAGAAGAGGGGGATCTCCTCGGCGAGCGCGTTGTTGTCGTACACCTTCAGGTGCTCGGCGTACATCGGGTCGTCGTCGATGTGGTCGAGCATGAACTCGCGGACCATGCGGATCGACTTCACGCGGTCGATCAGGCCCTGCGGGTTGGTGCGGTTCTGCGTGATGGAGCGCTCGCCGATCTCGCGCTCGCGCCAGTTGTAGATCGGCTCGCTCAGCACGTCGACGGACTCGGCGAGGTAGTGCGCGGGCACGCTGACCGGGGCGTCCTCGTAGAGCATCGCCTCGGGGTAGGCGAGCTGGTGCTTCTCCCAGAAGGAGCGCCGGTAGACCTTGTTCCACGCGGTGCGGTCGGTCAGCAGCGGGCGGAACCTCGAGACGTGCGTACGCAGCCGGGTCGCCGCGAAGGGCACGCGGTGCACGGGCGACTGGACGTACCCGGCGGAGCGGAAGCGGGTCACGTTGCCCGCGGCGAAGTCCGAGCCCGTCTCGTCGAGCGTCTCGATCATCAGCGCGTACGCCGTGGCGGGCAGGGTGTCGTCGCTGTCCACGAACGCGAGGTACTCGCTGCCGGGGGACATCTCGCGGACGCCGGTGTTGCGCGCCGCGCCCAGGCCCTTGTTCTCCTGCGATATCAGCCGGAACCGCGGGTCGGCCTGCGCGAAGGTCTCCGCGATCGCCGCACTGCCGTCCGTCGACCCGTCGTCGACCATGATCACTTCAAAGTCCGTGAACGTCTGGGCCGCGAGGGACGCCAGACATTCGTCGAGGTAGAGCTCGACGTTGTAGACGGGGACGACAACACTCAGCCGTGGCTGCACGCGTACTCCTTCTGTTGCTAAACGCTCCCATAGTGTAAGGATCTGCGTATTGATGCGACAAAAGGGATACTGCGCCGGGGTCGGGACGCTTCGGGCGGAGCGGGCCGGGCCGGACTGAACCGGACTGGGCCGGGCCGGGCCGGACCGGGCTCGGCCCGGCGGGGGTCAGCCCTTGCCGCCGCCCGTGAACCGCTCGTACTCCTTCAGTACGTCCGCCGTGGGGCCGTCCATCCGCAGCTCGCCGCGCTCCAGC
>NZ_LIRJ01000098.1 GCF_001419745.1 Streptomyces silaceus
TACGCCCTCGGAGGCGGCCAGGGCTTCGCGCTGGGCGTCGCCACGGACCGGCGCGAGGCGGGCGACCACACCATCGCCGGGGCGGCGGTCGTGCTGCTCTCGCTGCTCACCGGGGAGCACCAGGGCGCCTCCGAGGCGGCCCGCTCGGCGGCGCTGGTACGGCTGCTGCTCGGGGCGCCCGCCGAGGCCGTCGCCCCTCTCCTGGGGGGCGACCGGTGGACCGTGGTGCACGCGCGCGGGGACCGCACCCCGCTGGGCGCGTCCGCGCTCGCGGCGGCGCTGGGCAGCGCCCTGGTCGACCCGTACGGCGACGACGACGCCGTACGCCTGCTCGTGCCCGCCGACCGCGAGGTCACCGCCACGGACGGCTGGACCCTCGGCGCCTCCGCCCCGGCGGACCCCGGTGACCTCGCGGCCGCCGACGCCCAGGCGGCCCGCGCCCTGCGCNNCACGCGCGCGTGCTGCTCGGTCCGCTCGCCGGCAGCGAGCCGCTGACCCGGACCCTGCGGACCTGGCTGTCCCTGCACGGCAGTTGGGACCGCACGGCGGTGGCGCTCGGGGTGCACCGCAACACGGTGCGCCAGCGGATCGCCCGGTGCGCGGCGCTCCTGGAGGCGGACCTGGACGACGCGGACGTACGGATGGAGCTGTGGTTCGCGCTGGGCCGGACCCCGTAAGGGGGCCGGGCCCCGTGAGGGGGCCGGACCTGTCAGGGGGCCGGGCCCCGTAAGGGGCGCGGGGAACTGCGCGCCAAGCCAGGACGAGCCCGCGGCCAACCCAGCACCGCCACCCGCCCAAGCCAGCGCAGCGCAAACGCAGCGGTGCACGTCACAGGCCCAGGCTGTGGGACGCCCCGGCCCCGCGGCCCGAGCGACGGCACAATGGGGGGCATGCCGATACCCAGCCGTGCCGCGCTCGTCGACCACCTCGTCCGGACCCGCATCGCGGGGGACGTCGCCACACCCCGCGAGAACAACCTCAGCCACTACAGGAAGCTCGCGAACGGCGACCGTCACTACTGGCTCGGTCTGGAGCTCGGCGACCGCTGGACGGACGAGCAGGACGTCCTCGCGGTGATGGCCGAGCGCTGCGGCGTGATCGACGACCCGCAGCACCGGCACGGCCAGGACACCATCGACCCGGAGCTGACGGTCGACGCCCTGGAGCGGATGGCGGCCCGGCTGCGCAAGGCGGCCGCCGGCAAGGAGCGGGTCCTTTTCGCCACCGGCCACCCCGGAGGCCTCCTCGACGTGCACCGCGCGACGGCCGCCGCCCTGCGCGCGGCGGGCTGCGAGATCGTCGTGATCCCCGAGGGGCTGACGGCCGACGAGGGCATGGTCTTCCAGTTCGCGGACGTGGCGATGCTGGAGCGCGGCGCGACGCTGTGGCACACGCACTCCCCCGAGCCGATGAACGCGATCCTGGACGGCCTGGAGCGCGAGGGCCGCCCGCTGCCCGACCTGGTCGTCGCCGACCACGGCTGGGCGGGCCGCGCGGGCCAGCGCGGCGTGGACTCCGTGGGGTACGCGGACTGCAACGACCCGGCGCTGTTCATCGGCGAGGCCGAGGGCACGGTGCAGGTGACGGTGCCGCTCGACGACCACGTCACGAGCCCGCGCCACTACGACCCGATGACGGCCTACCTGCTGGACTCCGCGGGGCTCTCCGGCGACTCCTGAGCGGGCCCCGGCGTCGGGTCGAGGTAGACCCGCCGGACCGCCGGGAAGCGCTCCTGGATCCGCTGCGCCATGCGGTCGCAGGCGCGCTCGACGTCGGCGGCCGTGGACACGTCCCGGAAGTCGACCTTCGCGGCGACCAGGGCCTCCTTGGGGCCCTGCAGCAGCGTGGTCAGCTCCAGCACGTCCACGACGTGTGGGTCGGCGAGCAGTTCGGCCCGCACCCCGGCCCGCATCTCCGGAGGCAGCGGACGTCCGATGAGCAGCTCGGAGTTGGCGTGCCCGAGGACCCAGGCGACGTACACGAGCAGCACGCCGATGCAGAGCGAGGCGACGCCGTCCCACACTCCGGACCCGGTGAGCTGCCCGCCGAGCAGCCCTCCGGCGGCCAGCAGCAGGCCCACCAGCGCCGCCGAGTCCTCCATGACGACGGCCTTCACCGCGGTGTCGGGGGTGTGGCGCAGATAGCGCTTGAGGTGCACCCCGAAGCGGTCCGCCTCGCCGCGCGCCTGCCTGAGCCCGGTGCGCAGCGAGTAGCCCTCCAGGAGGAAGGCGACACCGAGGACGAGGTACGAGACGAGCGGGTCGCCCGGCTCCTCGCCGTGGGTGAGGGTGTGGATGCCGTCGTACACCGCGAAGACGCCGCCGCCGACGAAGGTGGCCACGGAGGCGAGCAGCGCCCAGATGTAGCGTGCGCCTCCGTAGCCGAGCGGATGCTCCTCGTCGGCGGGTCTCTCGCCGGCCTTGAGGGAGACGAGCAGCATCAGCTCGGTGACGGTGTCCGCCACGGAGTGCGCCGCTTCGGAGAGCATGGCGCTGGAGCCGCTGATGACACCGGCGACGGCCTTGGCCAGGGCGATCCCGAGGTTGGCGACGGCGGCGACGACGACGGTGAAGGTGCTCTCGCCGCCCGCCTCTGACGCGTGCTCACTCATGTATCGGACGGTATGTCCGATCCGTGGGGAGCGCGAACCCCGGGGCGTGCCCCGGGCTCACCTCGGGACGCGCACCACGCCCTCCTGGATGACGGTGACCGCGAGCCGCCCGTCCTGCGTCCAGATCCGCGCCTGGCCGAGGCCGCGCCCGCCGGAGGCCGACGGCGACTCCTGGTCGTAGAGCAGCCATTCGTCGGCGCGGAAGGGCCGGTGGAACCACATCGCGTGGTCCAGGGAGGCCCCGACGACGTCGCCGACGGCCCAGCCGCCCCGGCCGTGCGCGAGCAGCACCGAGTCGAGGAGGGTCATGTCCGAGACGTACGTGGCGAGACAGACGTGCAGCGGGGAGTCGTCCGCGAGCTTGCCGTTGGCGCGGAACCACACCTGGGAGCGCGGCTCGCGCGGCTGTCCGACGGTGCCCCACGGCGGTGCGTCCACGTAGCGCAGGTCGACGGCGGCGCGGGCCTCGATCAGCCGCTCGGCGACGTGCGCGGGCAGATGGCGGGGCAGCATCTCGGCGGCGGTGGGCAGCGTCTCCGGGTCGGGCGCGTCCGGCATGCCGGACTGGTGCTCCAGGCCCTCCTCGTACGTCTGGAAGGACGCGGAGAGGTGGAAGATCGGCTGTCCGTGCTGGACGGCGACGACGCGGCGCGTGGTGAAGGAGCGGCCGTCGCGTATGCGGTCGACGGTGTACACGATCGGCGCGCCCGGGTCCCCGGGGCGCAGGAAGTACGCGTGCAGGGAGTGGGCGGGCCGGTCGCCCGGGACCGTGCGTCCCGCGGCGACCAGGGCCTGTGCGGCGACCTGGCCTCCGAAGACGCGGGGCACGAGCGCCGAACGGCTCACGCCCCGGAAGATGTCCTCCTCGATCTGCTCCAGGTCGAGCAGGTCGAGGAGGGCTTCAAGTGCCTGGTTCATGGGTGAAGTTCTACACGCCGGTCGTTACAGGCCCATGTTCTTCGCGATGATCATCTTCATGACCTCGCTGGTGCCGCCGTAGATGCGGTTGACGCGGTTGTCGGCGTACAGGCGGGCGATGGGGTACTCGTTCATGAAGCCGTAGCCGCCGTGCAGCTGGAGGCACTTGTCGATGACGCGGTGGGCGACCTCGGTGTTGAACAGCTTCGCGGACGCGGCCTCGGCGGCGGTCAGCTCGCCCGCGTCCAGGGCCTCCAGGGCGCGGTCGGCGACGGCCTCGGCGGCGTCCACCTCGGCCTGGCAGGCGGCCAGCTCGAACTTGGTGTTCTGGAAGGAGGCGACCGTCTTGCCGAAGACCGTGCGGTCCTGGACGTACTCCTTGGCGAACCGGACGGCGGCCTTGGCCTGCGCGTACGCGCCGTAGGCGATGCCCCAGCGCTCCGAGGGGAGGTTGCTGCCGAGGTAGTAGAAGCCCTTGTTCTCCTCGCCGAGGAGGTCCTCGACGGGCACCTTGACGTCGACGAACGCCAGCTCGGCGGTGTCGGACGTCTTCAGGCCCAGCTTGTCGAGCTTGCGGCCGATGGAGTAGCCCTCGGACTTGGTGTCGACGGCGAAGAGGGAGATGCCGAAGCGGCGGTCCTCGGCGGTCGGCGCGGAGGTGCGGGCGCAGACGATCACGCGGTCGGCGTGCACGCCGCCGGTGATGAAGGTCTTGGAGCCGTTGAGGACGTAGTGGGTGCCGTCCTCGGAGAGCTTGGCGGTGGTCTTCATGCCCGCGAGGTCGGAGCCGGTGCCCGGCTCGGTCATCGCGAGGGCCCACATCTCCTCGGCGGAGACGAACTTCTCCAGGTAGCGCTTCTTCTGCTCGTCGGTGGCGAGCATCTTGATGTACGGCAGGGCGAGCAGGACGTGCACGCCGGAGCCGCCGAAGGTGACGCCCGCGCGGGCGGTCTCCTCGTACTGGATGGCCTCGAACTTGTGCGTGTCCAGGCCGGCGCCGCCGAACTCCTCGGGGACGTTGATGCCGAAGAGGCCCAGCTCGGCGAGCTTGTAGTAGAACTCGCGCGGCACCTGGCCCGCGGCGAACCACTCGTCGTGGACCGGGACGACCTCGGCCTCGATGAAGGCGCGCAGGGTCTCCCGGAACGCCTCGTGGTCCTCATTGAAAACGGTACGGCGCACGGAGAACTCCCTCTGCCCACGACGACTAAGCGCTTGCTCAGTCAGCAGGTTACCCGGGAGTCACCAGAGCGTCCAGAGATGCGCGTCACTCCCCGGCGGCCGCGAACGCCCCACGCGCCAGGCGGTGCAACAGCTCGGACATGCCCGCCCGGCTGGGCAGCGCGTCGCGGCGGCTCAGGTGCGGCGTGGAGTTCAGCAGCCCGAAGACCGCGTGCACGGACACCCGCGCGGCGTTCTCGGCGAGGTCCGGGTAGACCTTGCGCACGACGTCGACCCAGATCTCCACGTACTGCCGCTGGAGCTGGCGGACCAGCTTGCGGTCGCTGTCCCGCAGGCGGTCCAGCTCGCGGTCGTGCAGGGTGATCAGGGAGCGGTCGTCCAGGGCGAAGTCGATGTGCCCCTCGATGAGCGCGTCCAGGACCCGCTCCGGCGAGGCGTCGGTGTCGGCCACGCACCGCTTGCCGCCCGTCAGGAGCTGCCCGCTGATGCCGACGAGCAGCTCGGCGAGCATGGCGTCCTTGCCCGCGAAGTGCCGGTAGAGCCCCGGCCCGCTGATGCCGACGGCAGCCCCTATCTCGTCCACGCCGACCCCGTGGAAGCCCCGCTCGGCGAAGAGCCGGGCGGCCTCCTTGAGGATCTGCTCGCGGCGGGTGGGGGCGTCGGTTCTCGTGGCCATGGAATTGATTCTAGACAGGCCGGTTAGCGCTCGTTAACCTGAAGGAAACGCGTTAACGCTCATTAACCCATCTTCATCCCTACGACGCTCGATCGAGCCGACCGGGCACGACCGAGTGGACCGAGCAAGGGGGCTCGACGGATGCAGCAGGCACCAGTCCTCGCGAGCGCGGCTGATCCCGCGTCCGAGGCGTGGCGGGCGAACGAGGCGGCGCACACCGCCCTCGCCGAGGAGTTGCGGGCCAAGCTCGCGGCGGCCAGGCTCGGCGGCGGCGAGCGGGCGCGGGCCCGCCATGTGGCGCGCGGCAAGCTGCTGCCCCGGGACCGCGTGGACACCCTCCTCGACCCGGGCTCGCCCTTCCTGGAGCTGGCCCCCCTCGCGGCCCACGGGCTGTACGGCGGGGACGCCCCGGCGGCCGGCGTCATCGCGGGCATCGGCCGGGTCTCGGGCCGCGAGTGCGTGATCGTCGCCAATGACGCCACGGTCAAGGGCGGCACGTACTACCCCATGACGGTGAAGAAGCACCTGCGCGCCCAGGAGGTGGCCCTGGAGAACCACCTCCCGTGCCTCTACCTGGTCGACTCGGGCGGCGCCTTCCTGCCCATGCAGGACGACGTCTTCCCCGACCGCGAGCACTTCGGGCGCATCTTCTACAACCAGGCCCGGATGTCCGGCGCGAAGATCCCCCAGATCGCCGCCGTCCTCGGCTCCTGCACGGCCGGCGGGGCGTACGTCCCCGCGATGAGCGACGAGGCGGTGATCGTGCGCAATCAGGGCACGATCTTCCTCGGCGGCCCGCCCCTGGTGAAGGCCGCGACCGGCGAGGTCGTCACCGCCGAGGAGCTGGGCGGCGGCGAGGTCCACTCGCGCACCTCCGGAGTGACCGACCACCTCGCCGAGGACGACGCGCACGCCCTGCGCATCGTGCGCACGATCGTCTCCACGCTCCCCGAGCGCGGCGCGCTGCCCTGGACCGTGCGCCCGGTGGAGGAGCCGAAGGTCGACCCCCTGGGGCTGTACGGCGCGGTGCCGACGGACTCCCGCACCCCCTACGACGTCCGCGAGGTCATCGCGCGCGTGGTCGACGGCTCCCGCTTCGCCGAGTTCAAGGCGGAGTACGGCACGACGCTGGTCACCGGCTTCGCCCACATCCACGGCCACCCGGTCGGGATCGTCGCGAACAACGGCATCCTGTTCTCCGAGTCCGCCCAGAAGGGCGCCCACTTCATCGAGCTGTGCGACCAGCGCGGCATCCCCCTGGTCTTCCTCCAGAACATCTCGGGCTTCATGGTCGGCAGGGACTACGAGGCGGGCGGCATCGCCAAGCACGGCGCGAAGATGGTGACGGCCGTGGCCTGCACCCGCGTGCCCAAGCTGACGGTCGTCGTCGGCGGTTCGTACGGCGCGGGCAACTACTCGATGTGCGGCCGGGCCTACAGCCCCCGCTTCCTGTGGATGTGGCCGAACGCCAAGATCTCCGTGATGGGCGGCGAGCAGGCCGCCTCCGTCCTCGCCACGGTCAAGCGCGACCAGTTGGAGGCGCGCGGCGAGGAGTGGGCCGCCGAGGACGAGGAGTCCTTCAAGGACCCCATCCGCGCGCAGTACGAAGAGCAGGGCAGTGCCTACTACGCCACGGCCCGGCTCTGGGACGACGGCGTCATCGACCCGCTGGAGACCCGGCAGGTCCTGGGCCTGGCCCTGACCGCGTGCGCGGGCGCCCCCCTGGGCGAGCCCGGCTTCGGCGTCTTCCGGATGTGAGGGGCGGACGATGAGCGACTTCCAGCAAGGGACCACCTCGGGGAGAGGGACCATGTTCGACACGGTGCTCGTCGCCAACCGGGGCGAGATCGCGGTCCGCGTCATCCGTACGCTGCGCGCGCTCGGCGTGCGCTCGGTCGCCGTCTTCAGCGACGCCGACGCGGACGCCCGTCATGTGCGCGAGGCCGACACGGCGGTGCGCATCGGCCCGCCGCCGGCCGCCGAGAGCTATCTGTCCGTGGAGCGCCTCCTGGAGGCGGCGGCCACGACCGGCGCCCAGGCGGTCCACCCGGGCTACGGCTTCCTCGCGGAGAACGCCGAGTTCGCGCAGGCGTGCGCCGACGCCGGGCTCGTCTTCATCGGCCCGCCCGCCGGGGCCATCTCCCTCATGGGCGACAAGATCCGCGCCAAGGAGACGGTGCAGGCGGCCGGCGTACCGGTCGTCCCCGGCTCCTCCGGCAGCGGCCTGACCGACGCCCAACTGGCCGACGCAGCGCGCGAGATCGGCACCCCGGTGCTGCTCAAGCCGAGCGCGGGCGGCGGCGGCAAGGGCATGCGCCTGGTGCGGGACGAGGCCCTGCTCACCGACGAGATCGCGGCGGCCCGGCGCGAGGCCCGCGCCTCCTTCGGCGACGACACCCTGCTCGTGGAGCGGTGGATCGACCGCCCCCGGCACATCGAGATCCAGGTCCTCGCGGACGGCCGGGGCAACGTCGTCCACCTCGGCGAGCGCGAGTGCTCCCTCCAGCGCCGCCACCAGAAGATCATCGAGGAGGCGCCCAGCGTCCTCCTGGACGAGGCCACGCGCGCGGCGATGGGCGAGGCCGCCGTCCAGGCGGCCCGCTCCTGCGGGTACGCGGGCGCGGGCACGGTGGAGTTCATCGTGCCGGGCAGCGACCCCTCGTCGTACTACTTCATGGAGATGAACACCCGCCTCCAGGTGGAGCACCCGGTCACGGAGCTGGTCACCGGGCTCGACCTGGTGGAGTGGCAGCTGCGGGTCGCCGCCGGGGAGCCCCTGCCGTTCGCGCAGGAGGACATCACCCTCACCGGCCACGCGGTGGAGGCCCGGATCTGCGCCGAGGACCCCGCGCGCGGGTTCCTGCCCTCGGGCGGCACGGTGCTCTCCCTGCGCGAGCCGCAGGGCGACGGCGTGCGCACCGACTCCGGCCTGAGCGAGGGCACGGAGGTCGGCAGCCTCTACGACCCCATGCTGTCGAAGGTCATCGCGTACGGCCCCGACCGCGCCACCGCCCTGCGCAAGCTGCGCGCCGCCCTGGCGGAGACGGTCACGCTGGGCGTGCCGACGAACGCGGGCTTCCTGCGCCGGCTGCTGGCCCACCCCGCCGTGGTGGCGGGCGAGCTGGACACGGGCCTGGTGGAGCGCGAGGCGGACGCCCTCGTCCCGGACGGCGTGCCCGACGAGGTGTACGAGGCGGCGGCCGCGGTCCGCGACGCCGCGCTGCAGCCGTCGGGCGACGGCTGGCGCGACCCCTTCTCCGTGCCGAGCGGCTGGCGGCTCGGGGGCACCCCGGCGCCCGTCACGCACTGGCTCCGCCCGGCGGGCCACGAGCCCGTCGCCCACCAGCTGCGCGGCGGCGTACGGACCGTCGGCGCCGACCGCGTCTCGGTGTCCGTCGACGGCGTCCTGCACACCTTCCACCGCGCCGGCGACTGGCTCGGCCGCGAGGGCGACGCCTGGCACGTCCAGGACCACGACCCCGTGGCGGCCTCCCTCACCGGCGCCGCGCACGCCGGGGCGGACGCGCTCACCGCCCCCATGCCCGGCACCGTCACCGTCGTGAAGGTGTCCCCCGGCGACCGGGTGAGCGCGGGCCAGAGCCTGCTGGTGGTCGAGGCGATGAAGATGGAGCACGTCATCGCCGCCCCGCACGCGGGCACCGTCACCGAGCTCGACGTCACGCCCGGCACGACGGTCGCCATGGACCAGGTCCTCGCCGTGGTGCTGCCCGACGACGAGGCGGGCGAGCCGGACAAGGCGACCGAGGAGGGCACCGCATGACCGCCGCCGGACTTCCCATGGCCGTCCCCGCCCAGGGCCTGCCGCCCCGCGTCCGCGTCCACGAGGTCGGCGCCCGCGACGGCCTGCAGAACGAGAAGGGGGTCGTGCCCACCGAGGTCAAGGCGGAGTTCATCCACCGCCTGGCCGACGCGGGCCTGACCACCGTCGAGGCGACCAGCTTCGTGCACCCCAAGTGGGTGCCCCAACTGGCCGACGCGGAGCGGCTGTTTCCGCTCCTCGGCGACCTCCAGGGCATCCACCTGCCGGTCCTCGTGCCGAACGACCGCGGCCTGGACCGCGCCCTCGCGCTCGGCGCGCACCGCGTCGCGGTCTTCGCCAGCGCCACCGAGTCCTTCGCCAAGGCCAACCTGAACCGCACGGTGGACGAGGCCCTCGCGATGTTCGCCCCGGTGGTCTCCCGCGCGCGGGAGCAGCAGGTGCACGTGCGCGGCTATCTCTCGATGTGCTTCGGCGACCCCTGGGAGGGCCCGGTGCCCGTCGCCCAGGTCGTCCGCGTCTGCCGGGCCCTGCTCGACATGGGCTGCGACGAGCTGAGCCTCGGCGACACCATCGGCGTGGCCACACCGGGCCACGTCCAGGCGCTGCTGGCCGCGCTGAACGAGGAGGGCGTGCCGACCGACCGCGTCGGCGTCCACTTCCACGACACGTACGGCCAGGCGCTCGCCAACACCCTCGCCGCCCTCCAGCACGGCGTGACGACGGTGGACGCGTCGGCGGGCGGCCTCGGCGGCTGCCCGTACGCGAAGAGCGCCACCGGAAACCTCGCCACCGAAGACCTCGTGTGGATGCTGCACGGCCTCGGCATCGACACCGGGGTCGACCTCGGCGCCCTCGCCGCCACCAGCGCGTGGATGGCCGACCAGTTGGGCCGACCCAGCCCGTCCCGCACCGTCCGTGCCCTCACGGCCGGCTCCCACGAAGAGCAGGCCAACTCCCACCAGGAGCAGTGAAGATCGATGGACCACCGTCTGAGCCCCGAGCACGAGGAACTGCGCCGCACGGTCGAGGCGTTCGCGCACGACGTCGTGGCGCCGAAGATCGGCGACTTCTACGAGCGCCACGAGTTCCCCTACGAGATCGTCCGCGAGATGGGCCGCATGGGCCTGTTCGGCCTGCCCTTCCCCGAGGAGTACGGCGGCATGGGCGGTGACTACTTCGCGCTGGGCATCGCCCTGGAGGAGCTCGCCCGCGTCGACTCGTCCGTGGCGATCACCCTGGAGGCGGGCGTCTCGCTCGGCGCGATGCCGATCCACCTCTTCGGCACCGACGAGCAGAAGCGCGCGTGGCTGCCGAAGCTGTGCGCCGGCGAGGCCCTCGGCGCGTTCGGCCTGACCGAGCCGGACGGCGGCTCGGACGCGGGCGGCACGCGCACGACGGCGGTGCGCGACGGCGACGACTGGGTGATCAACGGCTCCAAGTGCTTCATCACCAACTCCGGTACGGACATCACGGGCCTGGTGACGGTCACCGCCGTCACCGGCCGCAAGGACGACGGCCGTCCGCTGATCTCCTCGATCATCGTGCCGTCGGGGACGCCGGGCTTCACGGTCGCGGCGCCGTACTCGAAGGTGGGGTGGAACGCCTCGGACACCCGTGAGCTGTCCTTCTCCGACGTCCGCGTCCCGGCGGCGAACCTGCTGGGCGAGGAGGGCCGGGGCTACGCCCAGTTCCTGCGCATCCTGGACGAGGGCCGCGTCGCGATCTCCGCGCTGGCCACCGGGCTCGCGCAGGGCTGCGTGGACGAGTCCGTGAAGTACGCCCACGAGCGGCACGCGTTCGGCCGGCCGATCGGCGCCAACCAGGCCATACAGTTCAAGATCGCCGACATGGAGATGCGGGCGCACATGGCCCGCGTCGGCTGGTACGACGCGGCCTCGCGCATGGTCGCGGGCGAGCCGTTCAAGAAGCAGGCGGCGATCGCCAAGCTCTACTCCTCGACGGTCGCCGTGGACAACGCCCGCGAGGCCACCCAGATCCACGGCGGCTACGGCTTCATGAACGAGTACCCCGTGGCCAGGATGTGGCGGGACTCCAAGATCCTGGAGATCGGCGAGGGCACGAGCGAGGTGCAGCGCATGCTGATCGCCCGGGAGCTGGGCTTCGCGGCGAGCTGAGGCACGTACCCCGCGGCACGGCGGAGCCGAGGCACGTACTCCGCATCGTGACCTGTGTGACGCCCGGGGCCACTGGAATCCAGAGCAGCTTAGGCTAACCTAAGCTCTAATTCCGGCCAGTGGCCCCGCCACCGCACCGTCACGAAAGCAGAGATCCACATGTCCCAGTCCCGTCTGACCACGCCGTCCCGCCGCGGCATCCTCGCCGCCGGCGGCGCCCTCGGCCTCACCGCCGTCCTGGCGGCCTGCGGCAGCGAGAAGAAGGACGGCGCCGGCAAGACCGGGGGCGACACGGGCAAGACCGGACCCTGGAGCTTCAAGGACGACCGCGGCGAGACGGCGAAGAAGGACGCGACACCCAAGAACATCGTGGCGTTCACCGGCGTCGCCGCCGCGCTGTACGACTACGGCATCGAGTGCAAGGGCGTCTTCGGCCCGACGAAGACCAAGGACGGCAAGGCCGACGTCCAGGCCGGCGACATGGACATCAGCAAGCTGACGATCATCGGCAACGAATGGGGTCAGTTCAAGATCGAGAAGTACGCGGCCCTCGCCCCGGACGTGCTGATCTCCACGATGTTCGACGACAAGGGCACGCTCTGGTACGTCCCCGAGGAGAGCAAGGACAAGATCCTCGGCCTCGCCCCGAGCGTCGGCATCAGCGTCTACGACCGCCAGCTGACGCACCCGCTGCAGCGCATCCAGGCGCTCGCCGAGTCGCTGGGCGCGGACATGAAGTCCGACAAGGTCGTCAAGGCGAAGAAGCGCTTCGAGGAGGCGTCCGAGCGGCTGCGCAAGGTCGCCAAGGCGCACAAGGACATCCGGGTCCTCATCGGCTCCGCGAGCCAGGAGCTGTTCTACGTCTCCGGCTCGAACCTCTCCGCGGACCTGGAGTACTTCAAGGCGCTCGGCGTGAACATCATCGAGCCGCCGGAGAGCGCCAAGAAGGAGTCCGGCGGCTGGTTCGAGAACCTGAGCTGGGAGAACGTCGACAAGTACGACGCGGACCTCATCATGATGGACAACCGCACCTCCGCCATCCAGCCGGCCGACCTCGACAAGCCGACCTGGAAGAAGCTGCCCGCGGTCAAGGCCGGACAGGTCGTCCCGCGCGTCGCGGAGCCGATCTTCTCGTACGCCAAGTGCGCGCCGATCCTGGAGGACCTGGCCGACGCGATCGAGAAGGCGAAGAAGGTCGGCTGACCCCACCGCGCCTCCCGGCACCACAGCCTTCCCGGCACCACGACCCTCTCCGCACCACAGCCCCCTCCGCACCGCGGAGGGGGCTGTTTCGTTCCCCCCGACCCCACGACGAAGAAAAGTTAGGTTAGGCTTACCTCACTTATCAAGACCCCTCACCCCAGAGGACAGTTCATGCGCTCGCACCTGCTCAACGACACCACCGTGGAGCGGTACCGCGGCTCCGTGACCGAAGGAGTCGAGCGGGTGGCGGCCGGCCTCACCGGCGCCTCCCGCCCGTTCACCGGGATCACCGCCGACGACCTCGCCCCGCGCGTCGGCGCGGTCGACCTGGACGAGCCCCTGCACGACACCGTCGCCGCCCTCGACGAACTCGACGAGCTGTACCTGCGCGACGCGGTGTACCTCCACCACCCGCGCCACCTGGCCCACCTCACCGCCCCGGCCGTCATCCCCGCCGTCCTCGGCGAGGCCGTGCTCTCCGCCGTCAACTCCTGCCTGGACACCTGGGACCGGTCCACGGGCGCCACCCTCATCGAGCGCCGTCTGATCGACTGGACCGCCGAGCGCGCCGGCCTCGGACCCGACGCCGACGGGGTGTTCACCAGCGACGGCGCCCAGTCGAACCTCCAGGCCCTGCTGCTCGCCCGCGAGGCCTCCGAGGCCGCCACGGCGACCGGCGAGCGCGACCTCGCCTCCCTTCGCGTCTTCGTCTCCGAGGCCGACCACACCGGCGTCCGGCAGGCGGCCCGGCTGCTCGGACTCGGCGCGGACGCCGTCGTGACGATCCCCACCGACCGCGACAAACGCCTGCAGACCGTGGCCCTGGCCCGCGCGCTGGAACGCTGCCGCCGCGACGGCCTCTCCCCCATGGCGGTCGTCGCGACGGCGGGCACCGCCGACTTCGGCTCCATCGACCCGCTGCCCGAGATCGCCGCCCTGTGCGCGCAGTACGGCACCTGGCTGCACGTGGACGCGGCCTACGGCTGCGGGCTGCTGGCCTCGCGCAGGAACCGGCACCTCATCGACGGCATCGAGCGCGCCGACTCCGTGACGGTGGACTTCCACAAGTCCTTCTTCCAGCCGGTGAGTTCGTCGGCGGTGCTGGTGCGCGACCGCGCCGCGCTGTCCGGCACGGCCCGGGAGCGCACCCCCGACCAGGGCGGCAAGTCCCTCCAGACGGACCGGCGCTTCGACGCCCTGAAGCTGTGGATGACGCTGCGCGTGATGGGCGCGGACGCCGTCGGCGACCTCTTCGACGAGGTCTGCGGGCTGGCCACCGAGGGCTGGCGGCTGCTCGCCGCCGACCCGCGCTTCGACGTCGTGGCCGAGCCGCAGCTGTCCACGCTGACCTTCCGCTACATTCCCGCGGCGATCTGCGCGCCCGCCGCCATCGACCGCGCCAACCTCTACGCCCGCAAGGCGCTGTTCGCCGCCGGTGACGCGGTGGTGGCCGGCGCCAAGGTGGGCGACCGCCAGTACCTGAAGTTCACCCTGCTCAACCCGGAGACGACCGCCGCCGACCTCACGGCCGTCCTCGACCTGATCGCCGACCACGCCGAGCGGTACCTGGGAGAGAGCCTTGACCGCGCCTGCTGACCCGCGCATCCGCACCGCCGACCCGGGCGGCTTCGCGCTGCGCCCCCTCGACCCGCTGACCGAGTCCGAACTGGTCCACGACTGGGTCACCCATCCCGCGTCCGCGTCCTGGCTGATGCAGCACGCCACGCTCCCCGACGTCGAGCGCGCCTGCATGGCCGTCGCGGCGGCCGACCACCGCGACGCCTTCCTCGGCCTGTACCGGGGCGTGCCGGCCTTCCTGATGGAGCGGTACGACCCGCGGTACGTCGAACTCGTCGGCCTCTACGAGCCGTTGCCCGGCGACGTCGGCACGCGCCTGCTGGCCGCGCCCTCCCACGTCCACATCCCCGGCTTCGGCATCGGCGCGCTCACCGCGGTGCTGCGCGAGCTGTTCGCCGACCCGGCGACCGAGCGGGTCGTGGCCGAGCCCGACGTGCGCGACCGGGCGGCCCACGCCCGCAACGAGGCCGTCGGGTTCCGCGCGCAGACCCTCGTGCAGAAGCCGGAGAAGGAGGCCCTGCTCAGCTTCTGCACCCGCGACCGGTTCGCGGCGGCGACGGCCGCCCGCGCGGACCGGTCCGCCCGAACCGGACGGGGCCGGGGAGACGGTCCTCCCCGGCCCCGTCCCCGTACGCCCTACCGGGCGGGCCAGGGCACCTGGGGCGACTTGTAGAAGTCGATCCCGAGCGCGTCCCAGCGCGGGGCCTGCGCGGCGAGCCGCACCTTGTACGTGTCCCAGTCGTGCGTGGCCGCGGGCGACCAGCCGAGCTCGGCGATGCCGGGCAGCCGCGGGAAGGCCATGTACTCCAGCTGGTCCGGGGTGGAGAGGGTCTCCGTCCACAGCGGCGCCTCGACACCGAGGACCGCGTCCGCGGGCGCGCCCTGGAGATACGTCCCCGGGTCCCAGTCGTAGGACCGCTGCACCTCGACGTAGCCCGCCCAGGAGAGCCCGAGCGGGGTGTCCTTGGTGTACTTGTGGTCGATGTAGGCGCGGTCGGCCGGCGAGAGGACCAGCTTCGTGCCGTTCTTCGCGGCGTTCACGACCTGCTCGCGCTCGGCGGCGCCGGTCCTGTCGTAGCCCCAGTACTGCGCCACGGCGCCCTTGGCGGGCCTGGCGCCGGTCAGCTGGTGCCAGCCCATCACCGTCTTGCCGTACTTGGCGACCACCGGCTGCACCTTGTCCATGAAGGCGACGAAGTCCTCGTGGCTGGTGGAGTGCGCCTCGTCGCCGCCGATGTGGAGGTACTCGCCCGGCGTCATCGCGGCGAGCTCGCGGATCACGTCGTCCACGAAGTCGTACGTCACGTCCTTCTTCACGCACAGCGAGCTGAAGCCGACCTCGGTGCCGGTGTACAGCGGCGGGGCGACGCCGTCGCAGTTCAGCTCCGCGTACGAGGCGAGCGCGGCGTTGGTGTGCCCCGGCATGTCGATCTCGGGGACGACGTCCATGTACCGCGACGCGGCGTAGGCGACGATCTCCTTGTACTGCGCCTTCGTGTAGGAGCCGCCCTTGCCGCCGCCGACCTGGGTGGAGCCTCCGTAGGTCGCCAGGCGCGGCCAGGAGTCGACGGCGATGCGCCAGCCCTGGTCGTCGCTGAGGTGCAGGTGCAGCTTGTTCATCTTGTAGAGCGCCGCCTGGTCGATGTAGCGCTTGACCTGGTCGACGGTGAAGAAGTGGCGTGAGACGTCGAGCATCGTGGAGCGGTAGCCGTAGCGCGGGGCGTCCTCGACGGTGCCGCCCGCGACCCGCCACGGGCCGCGCTGCTTGCCGCTCTTCTCGATGGCGGCGGGCAGGTGCTGGCGCACCGTCTGGACGCCGTGGAAGAGCCCGGCGCCCGACCGGGAGGTGATGGTGAGGGAGCCGCGCGCGGAGACGACGCGGTAGCCCTCGGGGCCCAGGGCCTTGTTCGCCGGATCGGCGCTGATCCGCAGCCGGATGCCGTCGTCGCCCTTGCCGGAGGTGACGGGCAGCTCGTAGCCGGTGGCGGGGCGCAGCATCCTCGCGAGGTACTCGCCGACGCGGCGCTCCTCCGCGCTGGCGCCGCCGACGCGGATACGCGTCTTCGCGGTGATCTCGTAGCCGGGTCCGCCCGGCTCGGCCCGCATCGGGACGGGCACCACCTGGCCGAGCGGGGTGACCTCGGGCCGGGCCGCCCGCGAGGAGGGGGCGGCGGCGAAGCAGGAGATTCCGGCGGCCGCCACGAGCAGCAGCGAGCCGAACAGACGGGGCAGTCGTGTCGTTCTCTTGTGCGGTCTCACAAGCGGATCCCTTCGAAGGGCCGGCGCCGCTGTGGCGCATCTGTGGTGCATCGCAATCGAACGGTCCTCATTGGTAACCCGGCCCCCACAAGGGGTCAAGGGGTGTAGACCACTTCGCCCGGTGGTCGGTGCGAGAATCCCCTCATGGCGGAAATCATCCAGCGCGACGGGACGTGGACGTTCGACGGGGAGACGCTGCGCCTCGTGCCGGGCCGCGACAAGAACGTCTCCCTGCTGCGCAAGACGCTGGGCGAACTGGCCGTGCCCCTGAGGGCGTTGGCGGGCATCGCCTTCGAACAGGGCAAGAAGTCGGGCCGGTTGAGGCTGCGTCTGCGGGACGGCGCCGACCCGCTGCTCCAGGCGACGGGCGGGAAGCTGGCGGACTCCGCGGATCCCTACCAGCTGACGGTGGAGCCGGACCGGTACGGGGTCGCGGAGTACCTGGTCGACGAGGTGCGCAACGCCCATCTGATCGAACAGGTGCCGGCCGCGTCCTGCGACGCCTATCTCCTCTCGGGCCCCGCCGTGCCGCTGTCCGTCTCGGCCGGGGACGGCACGGCGAGCTTCGACGGGGAGCACATCCGCCTGGAGTGGAACTGGAAGACGGAGGAGGCGAAGTCCGCCGCCGGCACGCGGTCGCTGGCGCTCGCCGATGTCGCGGCGGTGGAGTGGCAGCCGGCGGCCGGCCTGGAGAACGGCTACCTCCGCTTCACCGTGCGGAACGCCCCGACCAAGGCCCCGCCGAAGTACGACCCGAACTCCGTCGAGCTGTGGGGCTTCAAGAAGGACCCGCTCATGGCGCTGATCGCGGCGGCGGTCCAGGCCCGCCTTCCGCACCCGGCGGGGCCGGGACCCGCGCGGCCGGCGGCCGACGGCGCGCCCACCCTGCCCGCGGGGGCGCCCGCGCCCCAGGCGCCCGCCGAGGACGACCACGACGCGCTGCTGCGCCGCCTGCGGGAACTGGGCGAGCTGCACCGGTCCGGGATCCTCACGGACGAGGAGTTCAGCGCGGCGAAGCAGGCGGTCCTGAAGCGGATGTGAGCGCTCCGGCGGGGCACCGGCAGGATTCCCGGCCCATTCCGACACGCTCCTGCCCGATTCCGGGCAGGATTCTTGCGTACGTCCACTCGATACCCCAGGATCAACGAATGCACGACGACCTGGTGGACCACCTCACCCGCAGCACCCCGCTCCAGCGGGGCGAAGCCCTGCGGGTCGTCCAGGACGTGCTCGCCTACTTCGACGAGACGACCGAGCAGTTCGTCCGTCGCCGCCACCGCGAACTGCAGGGTCAGGGCCTGCTGAACGCGGCGATCTTCGAGCGGATCTCGGCGGACCTCGCCTACCGCGCGGTCGCCCCGCCCGAGCTCACGCTCAGACAGCTGCGCCGCATCGTCTACGGCTAGGCCGCGGGCGTCCGGCGCCGCAGGATCACGACCACCTCTACGACTAGGACACCCTCTATGTGCGGAATCGTCGGATATATCGGCAAGCGTGACGTCGCCCCGCTGCTCCTCGAAGGCCTCCAGCGCCTGGAGTACCGCGGCTACGACTCCGCGGGCATCGCCGTCACCAGCCCCAAGGCCGCGGGCCTGAAGACGGTCAAGGCCAAGGGCCGCGTGCGCGACCTGGAGGCCAAGGTCCCCGCCCGCTTCAAGGGCACGACCGGCATCGCCCACACCCGATGGGCCACCCACGGCGCCCCCTCCGACGAGAACGCCCACCCGCACCTGGACGCCGAGAACAAGGTCGCGGTCGTCCACAACGGCATCATCGACAACGCCTCCGAGCTGCGCGCCAAGCTCACCGCCGACGGCGTCGAGTTCCTCTCCGAGACCGACACCGAGGTCCTCACCCACCTCGTCGCCCGCTCCCAGGCGGACACCCTCGAAGAGAAGGTGCGCGAGGCCCTGCGCCACATCGAGGGCACCTACGGCATCGCCGTCCTGCACGCCGACTTCAACGACCGCATCGTCGTCGCCCGCAACGGCTCCCCCGTCGTCCTCGGCATCGGCGAGAAGGAGATGTTCGTCGCCTCGGACGTCGCCGCGCTCGTCTCGCACACCCGCCAGGTCGTCACCCTCGACGACGGCGAGATGGCCACCATCAAGGCCGACGACTACCGCACGTACACCACCGAGGGCTCCCGCACGACCGCCTCGCCGACCACCGTGGAGTGGGAGGCCGAGTCGTACGACATGGGCGGCCACGACACGTACATGCACAAGGAGATCTTCGAGCAGCCCGCCGCGGTGGACCGCGTGCTGCGCGGCCGCATCGACGACCGCTTCTCCACCGTGCACCTCGGCGGCCTCAACCTCGACGCGCACGACGCCCGCAAGGTGCGCCGCGTCAAGATCCTCGGCTGCGGCACCTCGTACCACGCGGGCATGATCGGCGCCCAGATGATCGAGGAGCTGGCCCGCATCCCCGCCGACGCCGAGCCGGCCTCCGAGTTCCGCTACCGCAACCCGGTCGTGGACCCCGACACCCTCTACATCGCGGTCTCGCAGTCCGGCGAGACGTACGACGTGCTGGCCGCCGTCCAGGAGCTCAAGCGCAAGGGCGCCCGCGTCCTCGGCGTGGTGAACGTGGTCGGCTCCGCGATCGCCCGTGAGGCGGACGCGGGCGTGTACGTCCACGCGGGCCCGGAGGTCTGCGTCGTCTCGACCAAGTGCTTCACGAACACCACGGTCGCCTTCGCCCTGCTCGCCCTGCACCTGGGCCGCATCCGCGACCTGTCGGTCTCCGACGGCAAGCGGATCATCGAGGGCCTGCGCAGGCTGCCCGGCCAGATCTCGGAGATCCTCAAGCAGGAGGACGAGATCAAGAAGATCGCCAAGAGCTACGCGGACGCCCGCTCGATGCTCTTCATCGGGCGCGTACGGGGCTACCCCGTCGCCCGTGAGGCCTCCCTCAAGCTCAAGGAGGTCTCGTACATCCACGCCGAGGCGTACCCCGCCTCCGAGCTCAAGCACGGCCCGCTCGCCCTGATCGAGCCCGCGCTGCCGACGGTCGCGATCGTCCCCGACGACGACCTGCTGGAGAAGAACCGCGCCGCCCTGGAGGAGATCAAGGCCCGCAGCGGCAAGATCCTCGCGGTCGCGCACCAGGAGCAGGAGAAGGCCGACCAGACGATCGTCGTCCCGAAGAACGAGAACGAGCTGGACCCGATCCTGATGGGCATCCCGCTCCAACTCCTCGCCTACCACACGGCGTTGGCGCTGGGCCGCGACATCGACAAGCCGCGCAACCTGGCGAAGTCGGTGACGGTCGAGTAGCGGCCGGGCCCCGCACGGGGCGCGGGAACCGCGCGACAAGCCCCCCCCCCACCGGCCCGCGCGGAACAGACAAACGGAACGGGCCCCGTGCGTGCCACCAGCACACGGGGCCCGTTCCCCAGAGGGCCAGGGTCGCCCATTACCCCGGCCCGCGCCCGGCTCAGCCGGCGGCCGTCACTCCCCGGCCGGCAGGGCGCCCCGGGAGAGCCGTCGGCCAGTGGGCGAGTGCGGCCGTCGCGCCGTACCAGGCGAGCAGCCCGCCGGCGGCGGCGAACCAGCCGCCGGCCTTGCCGAGGCCCGCGCTGTCGCCGAACCGGGCGACGGCGAGCAGGACGAGCGCCACGAACAGCAGCGCGTACGTCCCACGGGTGAGCACGGGGCCGCCCGCGGCCCCGAGGGTGAGAGTGAGCGCGACGAGCGCGAAGAGCAGCAGGAAGAGGCCCGCGGCGTTCGCGGAGACCTGCGCGTCGGCGGTGGCGCCCCAGGTGAACCAGAGCGCGCCGAGCGCGGCGAAGGCCGTGCCCGTCGCGGTGTCCTTGTCGTGGAGCGCGAAGAGCCCGGCGATGAACAGGGCGATCCCGCCGACGAACGTGGCGAGGGAGACGGCGTCCGCCGCCGATACCCCGTCGATCACTCCGGTGTGACCGAGTCCGAAGGCCAACAGCGTGAGCCCCAGGGCGAGATGGCCGAGAGTCGAAGTGGTGCTTCCCGCAGAGACGTCGTTGTCCACGGCGGGCTCCCTTCCTGTGCAGTGGTGCGGTGGTGCTGCGCGACGCCGGCGCCCGCGAGGGGTACCGGCGACCTTTATGTACCCTTCACAAGGGCACAAACCACCTCTACGCGTGAGTAGATTTATCTGTTCACCAAACCTCACCACCCCGCGCACACAAGGGAGTTGGGCACACCACTCCCCCCGCCCCACCAGGGGCGCGGGGAATCAGGGGATGACGACGACGGGCCGCTGCGCCCGCCGCGCGAGGCGTCCGGCGACGGAGCCGAAGATGCGGCCGACGAGGCCGTGCGTGGAGCCGACGACGATCGCGTCCGCGCTGTACTCGCGGCCGACCTCCTCCAGCTCGTGGCAGATGTCGCCGCCGCGCTCGACGAGGATCCACGGCACCTCGGACAGGTACTCCGCGCAGGCCAGTTCGAGGCCGAGCACCTCGGTGCGGTGGTCGGGCACGTCGACGAAGACCGGGGGCTCGCACCCCGCCCACACCGTGGTGGGCAGCCGGTTGGCGACATGCACGATGATCAGGCCCGAGCCCGAGCGGTGGGCCATGCCGATCGCGTAGGCGAGGGCCCGCTCACTGGAGGTCGAGCCGTCGAAACCGACGACGACGCCGTGCCGGAAGGCGGGATCGCAGGAGTGACGCGGTTCTTCCGCCGCTCGGGGGGTCGTCGTGGGATCGGCGACCTGCCGCTTGCGGTCCGCGGGTTCGGAGAATTCGTGACCGGCCATCGGTGTCTCGGCGAAGGAGTCCTCTGTGGGAGGGTCGGCTTTTCGGGTGGTGCGAAGGTTCAGGACCATGAAGGTCGTCCGGGAATCATCTTCCCAACCCCATACCCCCAAGGGTACGGCGACACTCCTCTCCTGCCCAGAGCTCATGAAGAGCCCGCACGGGCCCGCGCCGGGCCTTGTACCGCACCTCCCCGGCGTTCACCGGAGCATGCATGAGCCTCGCCCGTATGGCAATGGTTGCTGCCTCCTACAGGCGGTTTGCCCACCCGTCCGGACGCCGTCTCCCGCCACTCCCAGTGACCCCCGGAGGGACCACGCGTTGAACCCACGTACGCCACCGCCACAGGGAGCACGCCGTGCCTGGACCCTCGACCGCGTCCCCACCCTCCACCCGTCGCTCTGATTCACCCGAGCAAGTCCGGCAAGGCCGGCACCACTCGGCACACGGCCGCCGGAGGCCGCCCGAGGGGGCGCGCGAGCGCCGCCCGGCCGGCGTGCCCGCACCACGCGCCCAGGAGCCGCAGCAGGCGCCCCCGCCGGACTCGGCGAGCGACGTGGTCCGCTGGGCCGCGTTCAGCTGCGTACTGGTTCCCGTCGTCCTCGTGGGGTACGGCACCTCACTGGCGGGCGCCGCCGGCTCGGCGCTCGGTCTCGTGGCCGTCACCGGGGTCTGCCGACTGCTCCTGCGGCAGTCCGAGCGGGGCGCCGCGCGACTGCTTGCAGAACAGAACAACGGGCACCGCGGACGGCACGGCAGAACGGCCCCCGGGGCGCACAGGGGCACGCGCCAACATGCCGAAGGTGCGCCGGTCGACTGACCGATTCACACACACGCTCCCGTAGCTTTTCAGCCAACTTCGGGGAGCGATGCATTCCTTGGCCGAACAGGCCATCAACCCCCGTCCGACCAGGGCTGAAAGCCGCCCTGGAGGCGCCCGCACCCTACGGGGACCGGCCACCGAGCGGAGGCCCACTTCCCAGCAAGCTCCCCGAGTGCAACGCTTCGTGATCGAATGCTTCACGCCAAGTTGCCATGTCGACAATCCACCGGGTGCTGAACTGGTCACCCCGGCGGCACGGGACACAGTAGATTCGATCTTGACTGTATTACGGCGGGGGACTGGTGGAGGACCGAGGGGAAACGTGCAGGAGCGACAGGCCCAACAAGCACGTCAAGAACAGGGAGCCGCGACGACCGAGGGGGGTTTAGCACCATGAGTCACGACTCCACTGCTGCGCCGGAGGCCGCGGCTCGGAAGCTCTCGGGGCGACGCCGCCGGGAGATCGTAGCGGTGCTGCTCTTCAGCGGTGGTCCCATCTTCGAGAGTTCCATACCGCTCTCCGTATTCGGCATCGACCGGCAGGACGCCGGGGTCCCCCGATACCGGCTGCTCGTGTGCGCCGGCGAGGAGGGACCGCTGCGGACCACCGGCGGGCTCGAACTCACCGCGCCACAAGGTCTGGAGGCGATCGGTCGCGCGGGCACGGTCGTCGTGCCGGCCTGGCGGTCGATCACATCGCCGCCACCGCCGGAGGCACTCGACGCGCTGCGCCGCGCCCACGAGGAGGGCGCCCGCATCGTCGGACTGTGCACGGGTGCGTTCGTGCTCGCGGCGGCCGGACTGCTGGACGGACGCCCGGCGACCACCCACTGGATGTACGCGCCGACGCTCGCGAAGCGCTATCCGTCCGTCCACGTGGATCCGCGCGAGCTGTTCGTCGACGACGGAGACGTCCTGACGAGCGCCGGCACCGCGGCCGGAATCGATCTCTGTCTGCACATCGTGCGCACGGACCACGGCAACGAAGCGGCGGGTGCGCTCGCCCGCAGGCTTGTCGTGCCGCCGCGCCGCGCCGGCGGCCAGGAGCGCTATCTCGACAGGTCTTTACCCGAGGAGATCGGCGCCGACCCGCTCGCCGAGGTCGTCGCCTGGGCGCTGGAGCATCTCCACGAGCAGTTCGACGTGGAGACGCTGGCCGCGCGTGCGTACATGAGCAGGCGGACCTTCGACCGCAGGTTCCGCTCGCTCACCGGCAGCGCGCCGCTGCAGTGGCTGATCACCCAGCGGGTGCTCCAGGCACAGCGGCTGCTCGAGACCTCCGACTACTCCGTCGACGAGGTCGCGGGCCGTTGCGGGTTCCGCTCGCCGGTGGCGCTGCGGGGTCACTTCCGGCGTCAGCTGGGTTCGTCCCCCGCTGCCTACCGGGCCGCGTACCGCGCCCGCAGGCCGCAGGGCGAGCGGGCCCTGGAGGCCGCCGCGGCGACCGCGCAGTCCATGCCCACGCTCGTGGAGGCGGGTCCGGTGCCGACGCAGACCCGCCGCACGGCCGCGGCGAGCGCGCTCGGCCCTTCGACCTCCGTGCCGACCGAGCCGGGCAAGCCGCACTCGGACGCGTACGCGCCAGGTCGTCCGCCTCTGCCCGGGCAGAGGAGTGCGCCGTAGGGTAAGACGCATGAACGATCGCATGGTGTGGATCGACTGCGAGATGACCGGGCTCTCGCTGACGGATGACGCACTTATCGAGGTGGCCGCACTGGTCACCGACTCGGAACTGAACGTGCTCGGCGAAGGTGTGGACATCGTGATCCGCCCGCCGGACGCGGCGCTGGAGACCATGCCCGAGGTGGTGCGCAGCATGCACACCGCCTCGGGGCTCCTCGACGAGCTGGCCGGCGGCACCACGCTGGCCGACGCCGAGGAGCAGGTCCTGGCGTACGTACGTGAGCACGTCAAGGAGCCGCGGAAGGCTCCGCTGTGCGGAAACTCGGTCGGCACCGACCGCGGCTTCCTGCTGCGGGACATGCGGACGCTGGAGGAGTACCTCCACTACCGGATCGTCGACGTCTCCTCCATCAAGGAGCTCGCCCGGCGCTGGTACCCGAGGGCCTACTTCAACAGCCCGGACAAGAACGGCAACCACCGCGCGCTCGCCGACATCCGCGAGTCCATCGCCGAGCTCCGCTACTACCGCGAGGCGATCTTCGTCCCGCAGCCCGGCCCGGACTCGGACACGGCGAAGTCGATCGCGGCCAAGCACGTCCTGCCTGCGGAGTAGCCCCGCGGGAGGCCTCTCGTACGGGGTCCGGAAAACGTGTGCGCGAGCACCCCTTCGGACCCTGTACACTTTTTCTCGGCCGGTCGGAAGAACGACAAAAGACCGGGCATGGTGGGTGTAGCTCAGTTGGTAGAGCACCTGGTTGTGGTCCAGGTGGCCGCGGGTTCAAGTCCCGTCACTCACCCTGATAGATCAAGGCCCGGCCTGCGAAAGCAGGCCGGGCCTTCTTCGTATGCCCTGATTCCCGGGAACCGTATGTGACCCGTGCCATACCGTTCCTTCGCGGTAGGCATCACGGAGCGCCTCCAGGAAATGCGGCGACATCCTCCGCCGCGGCCCCCACTAGGGTTCCGGAATGATCCGCACCATCGCATTCGACGTAGGTGAGACCCTCGTCCGGGACGACCGCTATTGGGCGGCGTGGGCCGACTGGCTCCGCGTACCGCGCCATACCGTCTCCGCGCTCGTCGGGGCCGTGGTCGCCCAGGGGAAAGACAATGCCGAGGCTCTCCGTCTCCTCCGGCCGGGCATCGACATCCCCTCGGCGTATCGGGCTCGCGAGGAGGCGGGACATGGAGAGCACCTCGACGAGACCGACGTGTACGAGGACGTCCGTCCCGCCCTGTCCGCGCTGCGTGACGCCGGTGTACGCGTCGTCGTCGCCGGCAACCAGACGGCGAAGGCGGGCGAGCTGCTGCGCGCCCTGGACCTGCCTGCGGACCTGATCGCCGTGTCCGGGGAGTGGGGCGTCGCGAAGCCGTCCCCCGCGTTCTTCGAGCGGCTCGTCGCCGAGGCCGACGCGCGGGCTCACGAGATTCTGTACGTGGGAGACCATCCGCAGAACGACACACTGCCCGCGCATGCGGCCGGGCTGCGTACGGCACATCTGCGGCGCGGCCCGTGGGGCCATCTGTGGTCCGAGGATCCCGAGGTCGTCGCGGCGGCGGACTACCGCATCGAGTCGCTCATGGACCTCGTGCCCATCGTGACGGCCTGACCCGACACAAAGTGGCCCTTGCGAGTACGGACGAGGGGGATTCTCGCACCTGTACGTCATCGCCCGGGTACGGTTCGCAGTGGATTCCTCGGACTGGAGCCGCTATGCCCGCTGTCGAGAACATGGGGCCGGGCAGTCGGATCGCTGCCGCTCGTCGCGCGAAGAACTGGAGTCAGGCCGCCCTCGCACGGCGCTCCCATCTGTCCCTCGCCATGGTCAAAGCCATCGAGCAGGGCAAGCGACGCCCAGGGGACAGCTCTCTCGAAGCGATCGCGGCAGCCCTCGGACTGGATGCCACTCGCCTCGACGGCTCCTTTACCGGCACGGAGCGCCGTGTCCACGCCGCGCTGCCGGACATCTCGGCGAGCATCGCCGCATTCGACGTCCCCCTCGCCCCGCCCGGCCGCAGCCTCGACGACTTGCACGCCGCCGTCAGCGAAGCCGTCGGCTGGCGCCTGGCCGCGCGGTACGGACTCATCGCCCGGCACGCACCATCACTCCTCGGCGACGCGCTCGCGGCGTTCCACCACGCGCCCGACCGGCGCGCGGCGTCGCATCTCCTTGTCGCCATGGCCCGCGCGGCGGACGCCGTGGCGTACAAGTACGGAGCACACGACCTGAGCGCACGGCTCATCGAGCTGATGCGCTGGGCCGCGCCCCATGCCGAGGATCCGCTGCTGGACGCGGCCGTCGCCTATGTCCGCACCGAAACCTTCTTCACGGCACAAGCCCATGCCGCGGGCGCACGCACACTGGAGGCCGCGGTCGACATCGCGCCCTCCGTGACGGACCGGGCTACGGCTGCGGCCCGGGGCGCGCTGCACATGCGCGCGGCGGTCGTCACAGGTCGGAGTGGTGACGCCGACAGGGCGCGCTCGCACATCACTCAGGCGCGACTCCTGAGTGAACGGACGCCGGAGGCGACGTACTTGGGTACGGCGTTCGGTCCGGAGTCCGTGCGCGTACACGAGCTGTCCGTCGCGGTGAGCCTCGGCCACGACCACATCGACGAGGCACTGCGTCTGGCCCAGGAGTGGTCGCCGTCCATTGCGCTGCCGGCGGAGCGTCGCTCGGGATTCTGGATCGAGCTGGCGCGAGCGCAAGTCTGGGGCAGCCGGCTGGAGGACGCGTTCGAGTCGCTGAAAGCGGCTCGCTCGATCGCGCCGCAACATACTCGCAAGCATCCGTGGGCACGGGAGACCGCATGCACATTGCTGCGTCTACGGCGTAGCGACAAGGAGTCGCTTCGTCATTTCGCCGGATGGATCGGCGCCGTGTGACAACCCGTTCCGGCGAGCCGAGGGGGTACAGGGTGTATCCCTGACCTGCTCGCCCGGCACCCATGATCTGTGCACCGACGACGACAGGCGACAGGTCAGGAGCCAGACATGAGTCGATCGACATTCGAGACGTCCGGATGGGCTCGGGTCACCACGATGCGCGAAGACCGCCGCACGCCCCTCTCCGGGCTGCGTCACGCGACGGGGGCCACGGAATGACCATTCCACGCAGCGGATCAGCGGTCTTCGACTGGATCGCCCGATCTCGGCAGGAGCCACAGCAGGCGCACCGGGATTGGCTGGAGCGCGGGACCACGCAGCTCCCGCTCGGCACCCGGTTCAACGCCGTACGCCTGTCCGCACAGATCGTGCATGCCGCAGTCGGCACCACCGACCCCGACGTAGTGGGCGCGACACTGGCGGAGCTGCTCTGCGGCCCGGTCATCCACGATCGGCCGAAGGCCACGTACTACGCACTGATCGAACGGTGCCCGGCGGCGCGGTGGAGCCACCCCGACGAGGCCCCGATGCTGGGCTCCGGACACCGCCTGTCCGTTCCGGCGTCCGACCTCTGCGGCCCAACCGGCCTGTACTGGGCCGTGCGCCCTCGCATGGTCGGTGACTTGTGCCTCGTCCAGTCGGTCGCCGCCTTGGTGCACATCGCGCGGGACTCCCTCCGAGGGAGTGCACGATGAGACCGGGCAAGCCCTCCGAGCGCTCCCTGCCGCCGATCCTTTCTCCTGCGGCTACATGGAGCACACGGCCGGATGCCGCCGATGCCTACATGGCGACGCATGCCGGAAGGGCCGCAGGAAGCGTCACGCCATGCGGGCTGCTCGGCTCGCGCGCAGTTCAGGCCGTGTGGCGGCGGCGGTAGCGGCGGGCCGCCCAGATGCCTGCCGCGAGGCCGGGGACGAGGCAGCTCAGGAGGTTCACGGTGCCGCCGCGGCCCTCCAGTGCCCAGATGCCGACACCGAGCAGCAGCGCGGTGCAGACGAGAGTGACGAGCACACCGACCGCCATCTCGGTCCACCAGTTACGGGAGCTGTACGCCCTGTTCACGATCAACGCCTACTTGGTGATGAAGTGGCACTGCACGGCTTTCCGGCTGCCATTGATGAAAAGCTGCGCACAGGCCTTTCCGTACTTGGGCAGCGTGTGCGCCCCGATCTTATAGGTGGGGAATGTTCCCGTGTAACACTTCGTCCGCAGCGGCCCTCGCTTGATCTTGTACGTCTTGCCCGCGGTGTCGGCGTAATGGAATTCGAGGCGGGCATTGCAGAACCGCGAGCCGAGCGCCGCGGGGCCCACACAGTCGACGCCGGCGAGCTGGCTGCTGACCTTCTTGCCCGAGCCCTTGACCGAGTGGGTCAGGAAGCAGCCGGACGGCACCTTGATGGTCACTCCGCCGTGGGAGTAAGTGAAGACGCCGAGCGCCGTGGAGCCGGTCGCGGACCGCACGGCGCCGTCGGGCAGGCCGGAGTAGTCGGGCGCCTTTACTTCTTCCTCTTCCTCCGGAGTCACTTCCTCACCGGGAATGTCCTCGATGACGACACCGTCGGCGAGCACTTCGCCCGAATAGTCGGACGGAATGTCCTCGGACGCGTACGCGGGAGAAGTACCGACGGCGATCAGAGCGGCGGTGGAAACTCCTGCCATGACGGCTGCGGAGAATGCGCGCACGTCAACCCCCCATAGGTTTGCGCGGAACAGTTCGGAGGAGACCGTAACGACCTTCTACAGGCGTGTCGAACTTCGATTCATGGGGCGGGCCGGGCGAGAAGCGGTGAAGGAGGCGGAGGAGGGTCGCATCGGCGAGGCGGGCTCACGGTCAACGTGCCGCGCCTCGCGTGCACTTGGGTGATCGCTCCCTTGACCTCTCCTTTACCGGCGCTTTCCCTCTTCATGTGACGAGGGTCATGCCGATGCGGGGCACGCCCCTGAGGGACGCCCCCTCATGACGACGCCCGCTGTACCAGTTCCGTCGGCAGGACGATCTGGGGGCGGTGGAGGC
>NZ_LIRJ01000099.1 GCF_001419745.1 Streptomyces silaceus
CGGCGGCGCCGCCGGAGTGGCAGGAACCGCTGGGGGAGCAGCAGGAGCCGGTCGTCTCGGACGCGGCCTGCGGGAGCTCGGTCTGGGCGCTCATGTCGTTCTCCTCGGGGAAGCGGGTGTGGCGGTGCGGCGTAACGTGCCAGGGGGTCCCGGTGGTCCCGGGGGCCTCCCGGCGCACGTCACACTATACCCCTAGGGGGTATTAATCAACGAGGTTCGTCCGAGGGGACGGCCGGGGTCTCAGTCTCTGCGTCCGCGGTTGCCGGGCCGGGACGCGACCCAGGCGCGGATGCTGTCCGCGTACCAGTACGGCTTGCCGCTCTCCACGTGGTCGGGCTCGGGCAGCAGCCCGTGTTTGCGGTACGAGCGCACGGTGTCGGGCTGCACCCGGATGTGCGCGGCGATCTCCTTGTACGACCAGAGCCTGCGGTCGGTCATCAGTGCACCTCCCTGCGCGCGCCCAGAGCGGCCGTTGAGGCCGACGGGGGAGCTGGGCGCTGCGCGCGGCGATCACTCAGCCTGTGCCCGGTGAACGACGTCCGGTGAGCACAGGGGAGCGGCTGTCGATCCCCTGTGACGCAAAACCCGCGTACGCGAGACAGATGTGACAGGAAGGGAGCGTTTGTGACGGAAGCGACGCATCAGCCCCGCGCGTTGCCCCGGCGCGCGAGCGGCGCGAGTTCCGGAGGGGTGAGGTGGGGCGGCCGGAGGAGGCGCCCGTCCGGGAGCGGGGTCCGGCGGACGGCGAACGCGGTCGCGGGCGCGCGCACGGGCCGAGGTGGGCCGGGCCCGCTGCGCCGGGTCCGGCCCACCGGCTCACCCGCGCACCCTCCGGCTCCCGGCACGGAAGGCGGGCGGATCCCCCGCGGCCCGTTGGCTCAAGGGCCACAGCGTGCCGTCAGCGCCGTCCGCCGGTCTTGGAAAAAAGCGCACCCGGGCCCGCGGGCCCGGCGGGCAGCACCAGGCTCGTGGGCTCCCCGTCGACCCGGTCGGCCGCCGGAGGCTCGCCCAGGGGCGCCGGGGCCGTCCCCCGCGCCGCCGTGAACTGACGCGGCGTGCACCCCGTCATCGCCTTGAACTCGCCGCTCAGGTGCGCCTGGTCGTAGTAGCCGCAGACCGCCGCCGTCTCCGCCTGCCCGTGCCCGGACGCGAGCATCGCGCGGGCCCGCTGCAGCCGCAGCACCCGCGCCGCCGCCTTGGGCCCGATCCCGATCTGCTCCCGGAAGCGGTTCTCCAACTGGCGCACGCTCCAGCCGACTTCCTCGGCGAGGTGCCCCACGGGAGCGGTGCCCCGGGAGCGCACGAGCTCGCTCCAGGCCCGCACGGTCCGCGCCGAGGCCGGCGGCCCCGCCGCGGCCCACCGCCCGAACACCTCGTCCAGGAGCCCGAACCGCGCCCGCCACGACGGCAGCGCGCCCAGCGCCGCGGCCAGTTCCGCGACGCTGCCCCAGCGGCCGGGGTCCGGCCGCACGCCGAGCGCGTCGGGATCGAGGGTGCGGTCGGCCAGTTCGTGCAGCGCGGTGCCGAAGAGCGTGAACGCGGCCCACGGCGCGAGCAGCACCTCGACGCCCGCGAGCCGCCCGTCGTGCTCCCCGAGCACCGGCGTCGTACCGAGCCCGGACAGCACCGAGACGAGGGAGACGGGGGGCCGCACGGCCCGCGCGCCGCCCGGCCCGGCGACGCCCGAGATCCGCAGCGGCCGGTCGAAGCCGAGCAGCAGGGTCACCGCGCCGATGGGCACTTCGAGGCGCCGGCGCGGCCCGTCCGTCGCGAGCCGCGTGCCGCGGTAGCTGATCACGCCGGGCCGCAGCCGGGGGTGCGGGCGCGCGAGGGCGATCTCCCAGCGGACGGGTTCCCCGGCGCTCCTGAGGACCCTGGGGGGCGGCCGGCCGGCCGTGTCCGTGCCCGCTAGGCGCCGCACGACCGGAGGAAGGCGCGGGTGCGGCGGGCGATGGGCAGCGGCTTGTCCGGCGCGCACGGGTACATGTCCTGCTCGACGATGGCGAAGAGGTCGACGTCGAGCTTCTGGGCCGCGGCGAGCACCGGCTCCAGGGCGGGCACCCCGGCGGGCGGCTCGCACATCACTCCGCGCGCGACCGCGGGCCCGAACGGCACCTCGTCCGCCCGCACCTGCGCGAGGATCTCCGGGTCGACCTGCTTGAGGTGCAGATAGCCGATGCGCTCGCCGTACGTCTCGATGAGCTTCACGCTGTCCCCGCCGCAGTACGCATAGTGGCCGGTGTCCAGGCAGAGCGAGACGAGGCCGGAGTCGGTGGCGTCGAGGAAGCGGGTGACGTTCTCCTCGCTGTCGATGTGGGTGTCCGCGTGCGGGTGGACGACGACGCGCAGGCCGTACCGCTCGCGCACCTCGTGGGCCAGGCGCTCGGTCTGGGTGGTCAGTTCACGCCATTGCGCGGGCGTGAGCACGCGGTCCTCCAGGACCTCGCCGGTCTTGTCGTCGCGCCAGAAGGAGGGGATCACGACGAGGTGCTCGGCGCCCATGGCCTGCGCGAGCGCCGCGTTGTCCGCCACGTGGGCCCAGGTCTTCTCCCAGACGGCGCTCCCGTGGTGCAGCCCCGTGAAGACCGTGCCCGCGGACACCCTGAGCCCGCGGCGGGCCGTCTCGGCGGCCAGCACGGCGGGATCGGCGGGCAGATAGCCGTACGGACCCAGCTCGATCCACTCGTACCCGGACTCCGCGACTTCGTCGAGGAAACGCTCCCAGGGCACCTGCCGCGGGTCCTCGGGGAACCACACGCCCCACGAGTCGGGCGCCGAACCGATCCGGATGCGAGACAGCGTCGTCATGCCGGTCAGACTTCCGGCCGCCTCGGAAGAGTGTCAAGGACTGGTCCGAATGTAAGGACAAAATGTTGACAGGGTTCCTGGGGCGGGATTAGACCTGGGGGAGCAGACCGAGCGGGTCCGGAGAGGGGACGTGCAGGGTGACCGATCCGTACGACGTCATCACCATGGGCCGGATCGGGGTGGACCTGTACCCCCTGCAGTCCGGTGTGTCCCTCGCCGAGGTCACCTCGTTCGGCAAGTTCCTCGGCGGCTCGGCCAGCAACGTCGCCGTCGCCGCGGCCCGCCTCGGCCGCCGCGTCGCCGTCGTCACCCGCACCGGCGAGGACCCCTTCGGCACCTATCTGCACCGGGCGCTGCGCGAGTTCGGCGTCGACGACCGCTGGGTGAGCGGGGTCGCGGGCCTGCCGACCCCGGTGACGTTCTGCGAGGTGTTCCCGCCCGACGACTTCCCGCTGTACTTCTACCGGCAGCCGAAGGCGCCCGACCTGGAGATCCACGCGAGCGAGCTCGACCTCGACGCGATCGCCGCGGCGCGCATCTTCTGGATGACGGGTACGGGGCTGTGCGCGGAGCCGAGCCGTACGGCCACGCTGGCGGCGCTGGCCGCGCGGCCCGCCGGGGCCCCGGCGGGGGCCACGGTCTTCGACCTGGACTGGCGGCCCGTGTTCTGGGCGGACCCGCGGGAAGCGCGGCCCCACTACGCCGCCGCCCTCGCCCACGCCACCGTCGCCGTCGGCAACCTCGACGAGGTCGAGATCGCCACGGGGGAGCGCGAACCCCTCGCGGCGGCGCGGGCGTTGCTCGACGCGGGCGTCGAACTGGCCGTCGTCAAGCAGGGCCCCAAGGGAGTCCTCGCGCTGAACCGCGCGGGCGAGTCGGCCGAGGTCCCGCCGCTGCCGGTGACGGTCCTCAACGGCCTGGGCGCCGGCGACGCGTTCGGCGGGGCGCTGTGCCACGGGCTGCTCGCCGGCTGGGACCTGGAGCGGATCATGCGGTACGCCAACGCGGCGGGCGCGATCGTGGCGTCCCGCCTGGAGTGCTCGTCCGCCATGCCGTTTTCTGGCGAGGTCGCCTCAGCGGTGGAAGCGGGGGCCGTCACGTGAACGCCGTACGGGGGCGCCGTCCTCGGGGCTCCGCCCCGGACCCCGCTCCTCAAACGCCGGAGGGGCTGATCTGTTCGCCGGCGCCGGAGGGGCTGTTCTTGTCGGCGGAGGGGCTTGGTTCTTCGCCGCAGCGGTCGCATGTGTCGTCGGAGGCCCGCACGTGAATCTCGTGGACGTCACCTCGCTCGCCCGTACCCGGGCCGAGCGGCCCGAAGCCATTGCCGAAGCCGCCGCCCGTCGCCCCCGGCGACCCCTCCTCGGGGGCGGCGGGCGGCTCATGGTCATCGCCGCCGACCATCCCGCCCGCGGCTCCCTCGGCGTGGGGAGCGACCCCCTCGCCATGGCCAACCGCGGCGACCTCCTCGAACGGCTCTGCCTCGCGCTCTCGCGCCCCGGCGTCGACGGCGTCCTCGCCAGCGCCGACGTCCTGGACGACCTGCTGCTCCTCGGCGCCCTCGACGGCAAGGTCGTCATGGGGTCGATGAACCGCGGGGGCCTCGCGGGCGCCGCCTTCGAGCTCGACGACCGGTTCACCGGGTACCGGCCCGAGGACCTCGAACGGCTCGGCTTCGACGCGGGGAAGCTGCTGCTCCGCGTCGACTACGCCGACCCCGGCTCGCTGACCACCCTGCACTCCGCGGCCCGCGCCGTCGACGCGATGGCGGAACGCGGTCTCCCGGTGTTCGTGGAGCCGTTCCTGACCAGCCGGGGCCCGGACGGCGGCGGCGCGCCCCGCAACGACCTGAGCGCGGCCGCCGTCACCCGGTCCATCGCCATCGCCTCCGGGCTGGCCGGCACCTCCGCGTACACGTGGCTGAAGGTCCCCGTCACCGAGAACCCCGACGACATGGCCCGGGTCATGGAGACCTCGACCCTGCCCGCGGTCCTGCTCGGCGGCGACGTCGGGGACGATCAGGACGCCGCGTACGAGAAGTGGCGCGGCGCCCTGCAACTGCCCACCGTGCAGGGCCTCGTCGTGGGCAGAGCCCTGCTCTATCCGCCCGACGGGGACGTGGCGGGGGCGGTCGACACCGCCGTGGGACTGCTCTAGCCGACGCACGGACACGGGGGCCCGGGACCGCGCCGGGCCGAGGAGGCACACATGACGTACGTACCGAAGGGGAGTGCGGCCGACGGGCCGTACGCCCTCGACATCGATCCGAAACGCGCCGGATGGACCTACTCGCACCTGCGCGTCGTCGCCCTCGAACCGGGCGGGCGGCACTCCTTCGCCACCGGTGAGAGTGAATGGATCGTGCTCCCGCTGACCGGCGGCTGTACGGTGCATACGGAAGGCGGGATCATCGAACTGCTGGGCCGGGAGAGCGTGTTCAGCGGAGTCTCCGACTTCGCTTACGTCCCCCGGGACGCCCAGATCCAGATCGCCTCCGGCGCGGGAGGCCGCTTCGCCCTGGCAGGAGCGAAGTGCGAGCGTCGACTCCCCGCCCGCTACGGCTCCGCGCCGGAGGTACCCGTCGAACGCCGCGGCAGCGGCACCTGCGCCCGCGAGGTGCGCAACTTCGCGTCCGCGGACGCCTTCGACTGCGACCGGCTCATCGCCGTCGAGGTGATCACGCCCGGCGGCAACTGGTCCTCGTACCCGCCGCACAAGCACGACGAGCACCGCCCCGGCGTCGAGGCCGAGCTCGAGGAGATCTACTACTTCGAGATCGAGGCCGCGGGCGGGCGCGACGGCTTCGGCTACCAGCGGGTCTTCCCCTCCCGCGAGGGCGGCACCGACGTCCTCGCCGAGGTCCGCACGGGTGACGCCGTCCTCGTGCCCGACGGCTGGCACGGCCCGTCCGTCGCCCAGCCCGGCCACGCGATGTACTACCTGAATGTGATGGCGGGACCCGGTCAGGAGAGGGAGTGGCGGATCTGCTTCCACCCCGATCACACGGAGGGATATCAATGACGACGCCCCCGACGACGACCGTGCGGCTGACCACCGCGCAGGCACTCGTGCGCTTCCTGTCCCGGCAGTTCACCGAGCGGGACGGCACCAGGCAGCGGCTGATCGGCGCGACCTGGGGCATCTTCGGGCACGGCAACGTGGCGGGGATCGGGCAGGCGCTCGTGGAGCACGCCGACGAGATGCCCTTCCACCAGGGGCGCAACGAGCAGGCCATGGTGCATGCCGCCGTCGGATACGCCCGGCAGTCGGGACGGCTGTCCACCCACGCCGTCACCACCTCCATCGGCCCCGGCGCCACCAACCTCGTCACCGGCGCCGCGCTCGCCACCGTCAACCGCCTGCCCGTCCTCCTGCTGCCCGGCGACACCTTCGCGGCCCGGCCCGCCGACCCGGTGCTCCAGCAGCTCGAAGTGCCCTACGCGGGCGACGTGTCGGTCAACGACTGCCTGCGCCCGGTCTCGCGCTACTTCGACCGCGTGACCCGCCCCGAGGCGCTGATCCCCGCCGCACTCGCCGCGATGCGGGTCCTCACCGACCCCGTCGAGACCGGCGCCGTCACCCTCGCCCTGCCGCAGGACGCGCAGGCCGAGGCGTACGACTGGCCCGAGGAGTTCTTCGCCGAGCGCGTGTGGACCGTACGCCGCCCCGCGCCCGACCCGCGCGAACTGGCCGCCGCCGTGGCCGCCGTGCGCGACGCCCGGCGCCCCCTGATCGTCGCGGGCGGCGGCGTCCACCACAGCGCCGCCGAGGACGCCCTCGGGGAACTCGCCGGGGCGACCCGCATTCCCGTGGCCTCCACGCAGGCCGGCAAGGGCTCCCTGCGCTTCGACCACCCGGCCGACGTCGGCGGCATCGGGCACACCGGCACGGCCACCGCCAACGAACTGGCCCGCACCGCCGACCTGGTGATCGGCGTCGGCACCCGCTACAGCGACTTCACCACCGCCTCCGGCACGCTCTTCGAGGCGCCCGGCGTGCGCTTCCTCAATCTGAACGTCGCCGCCTTCGACGGCCACAAGATGGCGGGCGCCACCCTGATCGCCGACGCGCGCGCCGGCCTCGAAGCGCTCACGGCGGCCCTGCGCGGCCATCGCGTCGAGCCCGGCTACGCCGTCGAGTACACCGGCGACAAGGAGCGCTGGGAGCAGCGCGTGGACGCCGCCTTCCAGACGGACGAGCCGGACGTGCGCCCCACCCAGGCCCAAGTCCTCGGCGTGCTGGACGAGTTGGTGACGGACGAGGACGTCGTGATCAACGCCGCGGGTTCGCTCCCCGGCGACCTGCACAAGCTCTGGCGGGCACGCTCGCCGCGCCAGTACCACGTCGAGTACGGCTACTCCTGCATGGGATACGAGATCCCCGCGTCGATCGGCGTCGCGCTCGCCGCGCCGGAGCGGCCCGTGTGGGCGCTGGTCGGCGACGGCACGTATCTGATGAACCCGACCGAGCTCGTCACGGCCGTCCAGGAGAACGTCCCGGTCAAGGTCGTGATCCTGCAGAACCACGGGTACGCCTCCATCGGCGGCCTCTCGGAGTCCGTGGGCGGCGAGCGGTTCGGCACCGCCTACCGCTTCCGGGCGGCGGACGGCACGTACACCGAGGGCCCGCTGCCCGTCGATCTCGCCGCCAACGCGGCCTCGCTCGGGATGCGGGTGCTGCGCGCCAAGACGGTCCGGGACCTGCGCGAGGCACTGCGCGAGGCGCGCGGCGCAGACCGTCCCACATGTGTCTATGTGGAGACGGAAACGGCAGACACAGTGTCGGGCCCGCCCCCGGCACAGGCGTGGTGGGATGTGCCCGTGGCCGAGACGGCGACCCGGGTGTCCGCGGTCAAGGCCAGGGAAGAGTACGACCGGCACGTCACTGCCCGACGCCGCCACCTGTGAGAGTAGGGATGCTTGTCATGACGAAGACCGTCAACCACTGGATCGGTGGGAAGACCGTCGAGGGCGCGTCCGGAACGTACGGCCCGGTCACCGATCCGGCGACCGGCGCCGTCACGACGCAGGTCGCCTTCGCGAACGTGGACGAGGTCGACGCGGCCGTCGCCTCCGCCCGCGAGGCCTTCGCGACCTGGGGCACCTCCTCGCTGGCCAAGCGCACCGCGATCCTCTTCGCGTTCCGCGCGCTGCTCGACGCCAACCGCGACGCGATCGCCGAGCTGATCGTCGCCGAGCACGGCAAGGTGCACTCGGACGCGCTCGGCGAGGTCGCCCGCGGCCTGGAGATCGTCGACCTGGCCTGCGGCATCACCGTGCAGCTGAAGGGCGAGCTGTCGACCGAGGTCGCCTCGCGCGTGGACGTCTCCTCCCTCCGCCAGCCGCTCGGCGTCGTCGCCGGCATCACGCCGTTCAACTTCCCGGCCATGGTGCCGATGTGGATGTTCCCGCTGGCCATCGCGTGCGGCAACACCTTCGTCCTGAAGCCCTCGGAGAAGGACCCGTCCGCGTCGATGAAGATCGCGGAGCTGCTGAGCGAGGCCGGTCTGCCCGACGGCGTCTTCAACGTGCTCCACGGTGACAAGGTCGCCGTGGACCGCCTCCTGGAGCACCCGGACGTCGCGGCCGTCTCCTTCGTGGGCTCGACCCCGATCGCCAAGTACATCCACACCACCGCCTCCGCCAACGGCAAGCGCGTGCAGGCGCTCGGCGGTGCCAAGAACCACATGCTGGTCCTGCCGGACGCCGACCTGGACGCGGCCGCCGACGCCGCCGTCTCCGCGGCCTACGGCTCCGCGGGCGAGCGCTGCATGGCCATCTCCGCCGTCGTCGCGGTCGGTTCGGTCGGCGACGAGCTCGTCGCGAAGATCAAGGAGCGCGCCGAGAAGATCAAGATCGGCCCCGGCACCGACCCGACCTCCGAGATGGGCCCGCTCATCACGGCCGCCCACCGCGACAAGGTCGCCTCCTACGTCACGGGCGCCGCGGCCGAGGGCTGCGAGGTCGTCCTGGACGGCACCGGCTACACCGTCGAGGGCCACGAGGACGGCCACTGGATCGGCCTCTCGCTGCTCGACCGCGTCCCGACGACCGCCAAGGCCTACCAGGACGAGATCTTCGGTCCGGTCCTGTGCGTGCTGCGCGTGGACACGTACGAGGAGGGCGTCGCCCTCATGAACGCCTCGCCGTTCGGCAACGGCACCGCGATCTTCACCCGCGACGGCGGCGCGGCCCGCCGCTTCCAGCTGGAGATCGAGGCGGGCATGGTCGGCGTGAACGTGCCGATCCCGGTGCCGGTGGGCTACCACTCCTTCGGCGGCTGGAAGGACTCCCTCTTCGGGGACCACCACATCTACGGCAACGACGGCACGCACTTCTACACGCGCGGCAAGGTCGTCACCACGCGCTGGCCGGACCCGTCGGACGCGCCGGCCGGGGTCGACCTGGGCTTCCCGCGCAACCACTGAGACATCCCCAGGGCCTGTGAGCCCCCGGCCCCCGTGGCCGGGGGCTTTGCCGTGTCCCCGTGGTTCTACGATGCGTGTGCACTACATGAGAGGCCATGAGCATGCCGCACATCGACATCGACTACGCCGACACCCTGTCCGGCGTCCTGGATCTGCCCGCCCTGGTGGCGGAGCTGCATCCCCTGGTCGTGGAGCGGGTGGACTCGGTGGGGGTCGGCAAGACGTTCTGCCGCCCCTGTGCGGCCTTCGTGGACGGCGTGGCCGACGCGCCCTTCGTCCACGTCACCGTGGGCCTGCTGGCGGGCCGTACGGGCGGGGTGAAGGCGCGGCTCTCCGACGACGTGCTCGCGCTGCTCGGCAAGCATCTGTCGGGCGTCGAGGGGGCGACGTACTCGGTGGAGGTCCGCGACCTGGACCCGTCGTACCGGCTGCATCCGACGCACTGAGTCATGCGGTGGTGACCGTGAGTGGAGCGACGTCGTCCGGATTCCGGACGGCGTCGTTTCTTTTTTAACGACTCCTTTGCGGTTCCCGTGCACAGGGTGCAATTCGGGCACCGAAAGCTTCCGCGTCGATATGCCTGTGAAGGCAAGGTCAACTACCGCGTCGGGATGTTCATTGCCACCCCAGGGCGTAAACCCTTTGGAAAGCCAGGCGACTTGGGTCCGCGCCCACCTGCGGATTCCGTAGGCAAATGACCGTTGACGTGCCGGTTACCGCCGGGGTTGCATGACCCGCCGGGAGCCACAGGAAGACACCGCTCGACAGCCTTCGGAGGCGATAGCGCTCCCGCCGCAACTCCTGCCGCACGACTCGATCGGAACCGCGCTTCATGACCGATACGCTTCGCCCGCTCCAGTCACCCGATCCGCTCGACGCCGTCTCCCCCGCGGCTCCGGCGGATCCGGGGAGCCCCCAGAAGCTCAAGCGCTCCATCGGCGTCGTGGGCGGCACCCTCCTCACGCTGTCGTGCGTGACGCCCGCCTCCACCCTCTTCGTGGTCGTCCCCGACCTCTTCTCCTCGCTCGGCACCGCCACCGCGCTGACCATCGCGATCGGCTCGCTGCTCTGCGTGGGCGTCGCGTTCTGCTACTCGGAGCTCGGCACGCTCATCCCCAGCGCCGGCGGCGAGTACGCGATGGTCTCCACGATGGCGGGCCGCCTCGCCGGCTGGCTCGTCTTCGTCCTGTCCCTGCTGGTCGTGATGATCGTCCCGCCCGTCATCGCCATGGGCACGGCGGACTACCTCACCCCCGTCCTCCACCTCGACCCCTCCTACGCGGGCGCGGGCGTCATGATCCTCGCCACCCTCGCGGGCCTGCTCGACCTGCGCGCCAACGCGTGGATCACCGGCATCTTCCTGGTCCTGGAGGTCGTCGCGGCCGGTGTCGTGGCCGTCCTCGGCTTCGCGCACGCCGAGCGCGGCCCGGACAGCCTGGTCGACCTCACCGTGGCCTCCGGGCCCGGCGGACACGGCGTCGACACCGTCACGGCCATGCTGATCGTCTCCGGCCTCGCCATCGCCCTCTTCGTCACCCAGGGCTTCTCCACCGCGGTCTACCTCTCCGAGGAGATGGAGAACCCGCGCAGCAACGTCGCGCGCACCGTCCTCGCCACCCTGGCCATCTCCTCCGTGATCATCCTCGTGCCGGTCGTCGCCATCACGATGGGCGCCTCCGACCTGGCCGCCCTGACCCAGGGCGACATCAGCGGCATGGTGACCGCCTGGTCCAACTCGGCGGTCGGCACGTTCGTCAGCCTCTGCGTGGCCCTCGCGATCATCAACGCGGGCATCGTCATGGTCATCCAGAACTCCCGCGTCCTGTTCGCCTCCGCCCGCGACAAGGCCTGGCCCACGCCGGTCAACAAGGCGCTGTCGAGGCTCGGCGCGTCCGGCGCGCCGTGGGTGGCCACGCTGCTCGTCGGCGTCCCCGGCGCCGCGCTCTGCTTCGTCAACCTGGACACGCTGTACGGCGTGACCGGCGTCTCCGTGACCGGCATGTACCTCCTGGTCGCGGTCGCCGCGCTGCTGGCCCGGCGCGGCTCGCACGGCAGCGGGGCGGCCTGGCGGATGCCGCTGTGGCCGGCGGTGCCGGTGGTCCTGATCGCGGTCCTCGCGTACGTCCTGAGCCGGCAGGAGGTCTCCTACCTCGCCTGGACCGGCGGGATCGTCCTGGTGGCGACGCTGTACTGGGCCCTGTACCTGCGCCCGCGCCGCGAGACGCGGTGGCTGGTGAGCGTGCCGGAGGAGGAGTGGGCGGAGGGGACGTCGGGCTGAGGCCGGTCCGGGCCGGGGCCCTGCCTCCGGCGGTCGCTTTCCCCGGTCCCGCCCCTTCCCGAACGTTCCGGCTCCGCCGGGCGGGGCCCGGTCGATCGCCCTCCGCGCTCGTCCCCGGGCGCCGGACGGGCCGCATCCCTCCGGACCGGCCGCGGTGGATCCGGCCCGCCGGAGGCAGGCCTCAGCCCTCCACCCGCCGCACGATCTCCTCCCAGTCCTCCGGATCCACCTCCGCCGAACCCGGCCCCGCCAGCAGGTCACGGTCCTTGAAGCCGCTCGACGTGGACACGCACACCACGGGACCGGCGCCGGGACCGGCGCCGGCCGCCACCTGCCGGAACCCCGCGAGCCCCGCCGCGGCGGACAGCTCCGCCCACAGCCCGCCCCGCGCCATCTCGTCCCGCGCCGCGGCCATCTCCGCGTCGGAGACGAGCAGAGCGGAGCCCCCGCTCTCCCGCAGGGCGAGCACGCCCCGGTACCCGCCGGTGGAGCAGTCGATCGCGTACGCGGCCGTCTCCCCGACGGGCACCCGCGCCGCGGGCAGCCCGTCCCGCACCGCCGCCGCCAGCGGCCCCCCGGCGGCGGGCTCGCAACTGAAGAGCCGCGGCACCCGGTCGGCGACGCCGAGCGTCACCAGCTCCGCGAAGCCCTTCCAGACCCCGAAGAGCAGCTCGCCGTACCCGGTGGGCAGGAACACGGCCGAGGGCACGCCCAGTTCGGCGTGGATCTCGTACGCGAGGGTCTTGTAGCCCTCGGGCCCGAACGCGTGCCCGGTGTGCGTGGGCGTCATGTTGCTGACGGGGTGGTAGCCGAACCGCTCCACGATCCGCCGGAGCAGCGGCCACCGCGCCTCCACGGGCACGGGCAGCACCACGGCCCCGTACGCCCGCAGGAACGCGTCGACCGCCGGCGGCGTCCCCGCCGAGCCGAGCACCACGCACCGCAGCCCGGCCCGCGCCGCGTACGCCGCCGCGGAGGCGCCGTGGTTGCCGGAGGAGGCGACGACGATGCCCTCCGCGCCCGCGCCGACCGCCGCGCTCACGGTGACGCGGTTGATGCGGTCCTTGTGGCTCCAGGTCGGATTGCGCGACTCGTCCTTGATCCAGAGGCCGTCGCCGAAGGGCACGAGGGGCGTGCCGCCCTCGCCGAGTCCGGGCGCGTGCAGCGGGGGCAGGAGCGGGGCCCACCGGTCGTGCCCCCGCGACGGCGCGGACGACGCGATGCCGGGCGTGCCGGAGAACAGGTCCGCGGCAACCCTGTCGTAGGCGTAGTCGACCTCCACGGGGTACGACACCGCCTCCGTGGAGGTGACGGGACAGCCCGCGGTGAGCGGCGGCCACAGCGGGAAGCGGACGGACGGGTCGCCGAGCGAGCGCTGGCCGACGGCGAGCGAGCCGTGGCCCTCAGGCGTCGTGGAAGAAGCCCCAAGTGTCATAGGCGCAGAGTGTATTCACCCCTGACACACGGCATCCGGCATCCCGAACTCCCAGCCGATCGACGCGAAGGTGCCCTCGTCCTTGCCGCCCGCGCTGCGGTACGTGGCGAGCGCCGCCTCGTCGTCGGTCTCGACGCCGACCCACATGCCGTAGCAGCCCCGGTCCCGCGCGAGCGCGGCCAGGGCGTCGACCAGGGCGCGGCCGATGCCGCGGCGCCGGTGGCCCTCGGCGACCGCGAGCTCGTACAGGAACATCTCGGCGCCCTTGTCGGGGTGGACCGTCTCGACGCCGCTGACGAAGCCGACGGGGACACGGCCGCCGCCGGTCCCGGTGGCGGCGGCGTCCCCGCCGCCGTCGTCCTCGTACGCGAGCAGGAGATGGTGGCCGGGGCTGTCCAGGAAGCGGCGGGCCGCGTCGGGGCGGACCGGGCCGTCGAAGAGGGGCCCGGCGGCGGTCACCTCGGCGAGGGTCGCGGCGGTTCGGATCTGCATGCCTACCACGATCGCGGTATGCGGGGCGCGGGGTCTACTCCCGGGGGAGACAGGCGGGTTCAACCCGGCGGCTGCCCCGGTTGTCGGTCCGCGCCCGTACCGTTGACGGCATGGATCTACGACTGCCCAGGCCCAGGTTCCCGGTGCGCCGCGGGCCGCGCCGGCTGCTCGCCGCCGCGGCCGCCGTCGTGGTGCTCGCGGGCGCGGGCACATGGACGGCGGTCGCCTCGGACGACGCGCCGGCCGTGCGCCGCGCGGACCGCGTCGTCGACACCGGCGGCGCGAAGATCGACACCTCGTACTTCACCGCGGGCGACGCCTCCGCCAAGCGCCCCGCCGTCCTCATCGGGCACGGCTTCGGCGGCAGCAAGAGCGACGTGCGCGAGCAGGCGGAGGACCTGGCCCGTGACGGGTACGCGGTCCTGACCTGGTCCGCCCGCGGCTTCGGCAGGTCCAGCGGCAAGATCGGGCTCAACGACCCCAAGGGCGAGATCGCCGACGTCTCCCGGCTGATCGACTGGCTGGCCACCCGCCCCGAGGTGCGCCTCGACGGGGACGGCGACCCGCGCGTGGGCATCACCGGCGCCTCGTACGGCGGAGCGGCCTCCCTGCTCGCCGCCGGGTACGACCGCCGGGTCGACGCGATCGCCCCGCAGATCACGTACTGGAACCTCGCGGACGCGCTCTTCCCCGACGACGTCTTCAAGAAGCTCTGGGCCGGGATCTTCATCAACATCAGCGGCGGCTGCGACCGGTTCACCGAGCGCCTGTGCGCGACGTACGAACGGGTCGCGGCGGCGGGCGAGCCCGACGAGAAAGCGCGCGAACTGCTCGCCGGGCTCAGCCCCTCCGCCGTCGCCGACCGCATCAAGGTCCCCACCCTCATCACCCAGGGCCAGACCGACTCGCTCTTCCCGCTCGGCCAGGCCGACGCCATGGCCAAGGCGATCCGCGCCCACCACGCGCCCGTGTCCGTCGACTGGATCGCGGGCGGCCACGACGGCGGCGACCGCGAGCAGGACCGCGTGGAGCGGCGGGTCGGCGCGTGGTTCGACCGCTATCTCAAGGACGACAAGGGCGCCGACACGGGCCCGGCGTTCCGCGTCACGCGCACCGGGGGCATCGACTCCACCGACGGCGCCGCCCAGCTGCGCGGCGCGAGCGGAGACCGCTATCCGGGCCTGGTCAGTGGCGGGCGCGAAGTACCGCTCGGCGGGCGCGAGAAGACCATCGACAACCCCGCGGGCGCGAGCCCGCCCGCGATCTCCTCGCTCCCCGGCCTCGGCGGCGGCTCGCTCTCCCGGCTGTCCTCGCTTGGCGTCGGCGTCTCCCTCGACTTCCCCGGGCAGTTCGCCGCGTTCGACTCCGAGCCGCTCGGCGGCGACCTGCGCATCACCGGGACCCCGAAGGTGCGCGTCCACGTGAAGTCCTCCACCAAGGACGCGGTGCTCTTCGCGAAGGTGTACGACGTCGGGCCCGACGGCAAGCAGCAGGTCCTGCCCGCCCAGCTCGTCGCGCCCGTCCGCGTCGAGGACGCCAAGGACGGCAAGGACGTCGAACTGACCCTGCCCGCCGTCGACCACGAGGCGCAGAAGGGCCACCGGCTGCGCCTGGCCCTCTCCTCCACCGACCTCGGGTACGCCTCGCCGGCCGAGCCCGCCACGTACACCGTCTCCCTCAGGAGCGGCCTGACGGTGCCCACGGCGCCCGGCGTGGAGACCGCCGCCGCGCCGCTGCCCGCGTGGGTCTGGTGGCTGCCGGTGACCGGCGCCGTGCTCGCCCTCGTCCTGCTCGTCACCGGACGCCGCAGGACGACCGCGCCCGCGCCCGACCCGGAGCTCGCCGAGGTCCCGCTGCGGATCACCGGTCTCGGCAAGCGGTACGCGGGTTCCACCGACCGGTACGCGGTGCGGGACCTCTCCTTCGGCGTCGAGAAGGGCCAGGTCCTCGGCCTCCTGGGGCCGAACGGCGCGGGCAAGACGACCACCCTGCGCATGCTCATGGGCCTCATCCGCCCCGACGCGGGCGAGATCCGCGTCTTCGGCCAGGCGATCCGCCCCGGCGCCCCCGTCCTCTCCCGCGTCGGCGCCTTCGTCGAGGGCGCCGGATTCCTGCCCCACCTCTCCGGCCGGGAGAACCTGGAGCTGTACTGGAAGGCCACCGGCCGCCCCGCCGAGGACGCCCACCTGGACGAGGCCCTGGAGATCGCCGGGCTCGGCGACGCCCTGGCCCGCGCCGTGCGGACGTACTCGCAGGGCATGCGGCAGCGCCTCGCCATCGCCCAGGCCATGCTCGGCCTGCCGGACCTGCTGATCCTCGACGAGCCGACCAACGGCCTCGACCCGCCGCAGATCCGCGAGATGCGCGAGGTCATGATCCGGTACGCCCGCGGCGGGCGCACCGTCATCGTCTCCAGCCATCTCCTCGCCGAGGTCGAGCAGTCCTGCACGCACCTGGTCGTCATGGACCGCGGCCGACTCGTCCAGGCGGGCCCCGTCGCCGAGATCGTCGGCTCCGGGGACACGCTCCTGGTGGGACTCGCGGCGGACGTCCCCGACCCGCTGGTCGAGAAGGTCGCCGCCCTGCCCGGCGTCGCCTCCGCGGTCCGCGTGGACGACGGCCTCCTGGTCCGGCTCGACGGCACCGAGGGCGCGGGCGCCGCCCGGCTGCTGCCCGAACTGGTGCGCCTGGAGGTCCCCGTGGAGTCCCTGGGCCCGCACCGCCGCCTCGAAGACGCGTTCCTGACCCTGATCGGAGGCAGCGCATGAGCGCCCCCACCCTGGAGCGCCCCACCGCGCCCGGCTACCGCGCGCGGCACACCCTGCCGCTGCGGGTCGAGGCGGTCCGCCAGCTGAAGCGGCGCCGCACGCTCGTGATGGGCGGCATCATGGCGCTGCTGCCCGTCGTGCTCGTCATCGCCTTCGCCGTCGCCGGCTCACCGGGCGAGCGCAACAGCCAGGTGACGCTGATGGACACCGCCACGGCGTCGGGGACGAACTTCGCGGCGACGTGCCTGTTCGTCTCGGCGGGCTTCCTGCTCGTCATCCCCGTCGCGCTGTTCTGCGGGGACACCGTCGCCTCTGAGGCGAGCTGGTCCTCGCTGCGCTATCTGCTGGCGGCCCCGGTGCCCCGGGCCCGGCTGCTGTGGTCCAAGCTCGCCGTCGCCCTCGGCCTCAGCGCCGCCGCGATGGTGCTGCTCCCGCTGGTCGGCCTGGTGATCGGCACGCTCGCGTACGGCTGGGGGCCGCTGGAGATCCCGACCGGCGGCGCGCTGCCCGCGGGCACGGCGGCCCAGCGCCTCCTCGTCGTCGTGGCGTACGTCTTCGTCTCCCAACTGGTCACCGCAGGGCTCGCGTTCTGGCTCTCGACCAAGACCGACGCGCCGCTCGGCGCGGTCGGCGGCGCGGTCGGCCTCACCATCGTGGGGAACGTCCTGGACGCGGTGACGGCGCTCGGCGACTGGCGCGACTTCCTGCCCGCGCACTGGCAGTTCGCCTGGGCCGACGTCATCCAGCCGCGCCCCGAGTGGGGCGGCATGATCCAGGGCGCGGCGATCTCGGTGACGTACGCGGTGGTGCTGTTCGCGCTGGCGTTCCGGGGGTTCGCGCGGAAGGACGTCGTGTCGTAGGGCGCGGCCCCGTGGCCGCATCGAGACCCTTCCGCAACGGTTCCGAGCGACCGTTCGCCCGCCCCCCGGCGTCACAGTCATGTGAACCGACAGCGCGAGGGGGACGGGATGCGGACAGGGCGGACTCGGCGGGCCGTGCGGATACGGCGGGGGCTGCTCGCCGTCGCCGTGGCGGGCGGACTCGCCCTCACCGGATGCAGTTCCGGGGACGGCGACGCCGGCAGGGCCACCGGCGACAGCGGCGGCAAGCGCGGTGACGGCGCGCTGCCCGCCCCCGACCGGCCGGCCCCCGCCGGGACCGGGACCCCTGGTCAACCGGAGGGCGAGAAGCGGGAGGCCGCGCCCGACTACCTCTCCACCTTCGCCCTGGACGTCGACACCGCCTCCTATGGCTACGCGCGCCGCACCCTCGCCGACGGACGGCTGCCCGCCCCGGCGACGGTCCGCCCCGAGGAGTTCGTCAACAGCTTCCGCCAGGACTATCCGCGGCCCGACGGCGACGGCTTCTCCGTGAGCGTGGACGGCGCCCGCACCGGCGACGGCTGGTCGCTGCTGCGCGTCGGCCTCGCCACCCGGGGCGAGTCGGACGAGGCCGAACGGCCGCCGGCCGCCCTCACCTTCGTCATCGACGTCTCCGGCTCCATGGCCGAGCCGGGCCGCCTCGACCTCGTCAAGAAGTCCCTCGGCATCATGACCGACCGGCTGCGCCCCGACGACTCGATCGCCCTGGTCACCTTCAGCGACACCGCGGAGACGGTCCTGCCGATGACCCGCCTCGGTGACACCGGCGCCGGCCGCGAGCGGGTGCACAGGGCCGTCGACGGTCTGGAGCCCACTCAGTCCACCAACCTCGAAGCGGGCATCACCACCGGCTACGACACCGCCGTCCGCGGCAAGGAGCGCGGCGCGACCAACCGTGTCGTGCTGCTCTCCGACGCCCTCGCCAACACCGGCGAGACCAGCGCCGACGGCATCCTGGAGCGCATCTCCGACGCCCGCCGCGAGCACGGCATCACCCTCTTCGGCGTCGGCGTCGGCAGCGACTACGGCGATGCCCTGATGGAGAGGCTCGCCGACAAGGGCGACGGCCACACCACCTATGTGTCGGACGAGGACGAGGCCCGCGAGGTCTTCTGCGAGCGGCTGCCCGCCCACATCGAACTGAGGGCCCGCGACGCGAAGGCGCAGGTCGCCTTCGACCCGGAGACCGTCGAGCGGTTCCGCCTCATCGGCTACGACAACCGCGCGGTCGCCGACGACGACTTCCGCGACGACTCCGTGGACGGTGGCGAGGTCGGCCCCGGGCACACGGTGACTGCGCTGTACGCGGTGCGCGCCAAGCCCGGCGCCACCGGCCATCTCGCCACGGCGAGCGTGCGCTGGCTCGACCCCGACAGCCGCGCCCCGCACGAGGAGTCGGGCCGGATCGAGGCGGCCGACCTGGAGGGCGACGTGTGGCGGGCGGACGACGGTTTCCAGGTGTCCGCCGTCGCCGCCTACTTCGCGGACCGCCTGCGCTCCGGCAGCGGCGGCGGGTACGCCAGCCCGGAGGGCTACACCGCGCTGCCCGCCGTCCCCTCCCTGCGTGAACTCGCCGGGCACGCGCGCGGGTTGGCCCAGGACGACAAGCAGGTGAGGGAGCTGGCGACGGCCATCGACCAGGCGGCGGGCCTGAGCGGCGGGGGACACGAGCAGGAATCCCCGGGGGAGCCCCGCGGCGAGATCCGGCCGGGGGAGTCGCTGGCGGGTTAGCCGGGGAGTCCCTGGCGGGTCAGTGGCGGAAAGCGACTTCGCCGCAGAGCGGTCCGGCCGGATCGGTCGGATCGGCCGGCGTCGGCGGGCTCGGCACCCGGCGCCGTCACCGCCCGGCACCGTCACCGCCCGTCCACTCCCCGCCCCGCCCGCACACCTCCCGCTCCGCCCGTACCGGGTCGTTGGGGAAG